>DCSN01000208.1:4481-22488 GCA_002325645.1 Pseudanabaena sp. UBA1465 | reverse complement strand
CCACTCACATTAGTTAAATTTTAGTTCACTAAATCCTTAACCTCATGTCTCGCCAAGTTAACTGTCAAGAAGAATGTACCAATGGCTGCATCCTTGGAGATCAATGCCCAAATCTAGAGTATCTAGCCAAAGCGCGTAAGCTTTTAGAAGAAACCCCCCTTGATAAATTGATCGCCATTTCGGATTCTCGATTTTTACGACCAGATGCCCCTGCTGCCAAATAAGAAAAGCCGCGCTTTGCGCGGCTTTTCTTATTTGAGTTTTTCCTTGGCTTGTTTCCAGAGATTGTCTAACTCCTCGGCGGTAAAGCTATCGATGGGGCGATCGCTTAAGGTCTCAATAGTTTCTAAGCGCTGAATAAACTTACGATTTGTCGATTGCAAGGCTTCCGAAGGATCGAGATCATACCAACGCGCCACATTGATCAGCGTAAATAATAAATCACCTAACTCCCCCTGTTGATTTTGCTTAGATTCATGTTCTAGAGCATGGCGAAATTCATCTAACTCCTCATGAAACTTTGCCCAAACCCCATCGGCATTGTCCCATTCAAAGCCATTAGCCGCCGCCTTCTGCGAGATTTTCATACCCGCCGTTAATGGGGGCAGCGATCGCGCATAGCGTTTGAGTTTATAACTCAGTTTTTGGGTTGTGGCTAAATCTTCACCCTTTTCCTCAGCCTTAATTTTTTCCCAGTTTTGATAAATCTCCTCCATATTTTCAGCCTTTACATCACCAAATACATGGGGATGGCGACGGATTAGCTTTTGAGCGATCCCTTCAGCAACTTCAGCGATGCTAAAGTCCTGCGTTTCACTGGCTATCTGTGACTGCAAAACCACCTGCATTAATAGATCACCCAACTCCTCCGCGATCGCCATTTTATCGCCGCCCTGAATCGCATCCACAACCTCATAGGCTTCCTCAATGATATAGGGGATCAAACTTTCAGGTGTTTGCTCCAAATCCCAAGGACAGCCACCATCAGGCGATCGCAACCTTGCCACCACATCGATCAAATGTTGGAGCGCAATTAAATTAGCCGAAGAATCAAAACTCATAGAATTTGTAAGATTTGTTTAATGTTAAGAAAAGTAACAAAATGCTATAATATCAACTATAAGAATAGATATCTTTAACAAAATACATATAGCGCTCATAAAGCTGCTAGATATTTACCCCCATGAGTGACACTGCTACCCCTGATCCTGAAATGCTCAGGCAAATTCTTGAACCTTTACTAGAAGATTTTACCTATTGGTTTAACCGATCCCAGAAACTACTATCTAACGAACGGATCACGTTTTTAACTGAGCCAGAGCAACAATCTCTGTTGGAGAGAGTAGAAAATGCAATTAAAGAAGTGAGTGCGACGATCGCCTTGTTTAGAGCGACAGGTCATCAGATTGGGGTAGATATGGCAACAATGAAACCTTGGCATAAACTACTTATGGAGTGTCAGGGCGTAGGGATGCGCTACTATCGTAATCAATCAACTTAAATTTTTAATTGTGAGTTTTTAGATTTACGCTTCCACCCTTTATAAAAGTTTTTTATAAAAAATTTCTCGAATTTGAACTTTAGACCGACTCCACCCACCTAATTTTATATACCTTTATTTAGGAAAGCAGACATGATACAAATTATCTATATACTCGCTTTTACTATTCTCTCCATTTTTGCGATTAGCAATCTCATTCGTAGCATGATATCGCTTTCTCAAAATGAATCTCGTAGTTATCAAAACAACCGAACTCGTCGTGTTTCCCCTCAATTTGCCCATCCTGAACTATGGGACAAAGATGGCAAATACATTGATGAACCGCTAATGGTAATTAAGTCCATTAATGTCGATGATGCTCGCTCTAGACTTGATGCGCTTTACAACTCATCCCCTAGCGGCGAAAAATAATAAGTCTGTTCAAAATGCAAGATAAGCCTCACAGTGTGAGGCTTATCTTGCTATGTGTATTCCAGATAAATTTCCAAAAAGCTTGCGAAGCAAACTTTTTGGAAATTTATCTGGACTTTAAGAAGGCGCAAAGCGCTGTAATTGAGGCTTGAATGACCCATAGTTTATTAGTTTGTACAACCTGTGCCAGTACTTGGCAAAATGGCAAAAAAGTAGGTGTTAGCGGCGGCGAAACTCTGCTCAAAGAAATTTCAGAGCTTTATCAAGACTGGGATCGGCGATCGCAGTTTGAGATTCGTCCCGTCTCCTGTATGAGCGCTTGTAGTCATGCTTGTGTGGTTACATTTGCTTCTGAAGGTAAGTATTCCTATTTATTTGGTGACTTACCCATTGATAGTGAAAACATTCTCAATACTGCTTCAGCGATTTTGTCCTGTGCGGAAATATATGGCGATCGCCCCGATGGAATGCTGACATGGAAGGAGCGTCCCGAACCCCTAAAAAGTGGTGTAATTGCTCGGATACCGCCCATATAAGACCGAAAAGAAAATTAAAAGCGCGGCAGAGCCGTGCTTTTAATTTTCTTTTCGTATTGCTTAAAGCTTTAATAGGCTGTACTCAGCTAAGCCTATTTACATATTTCATGGTTTGGCAATGCAGAATACCTACAAACTAGAATTGTTAATGTATTATTAACAATAGGTAACAAAACTTATTTAAACTTCAAGGAATACTTTATGAAAGCAAGCGCATCTAACAATTTGTTGGTTAAAACTGCTGCCGCCGCGATCGCTACAGTAAGCCTTTTAGCCAGTGTGCCATCTATTGCTTTTGCTGCTCCAGCGACTACCACTACAAAAGTTAGCGCCACTGCCAAGAAAACCATTGTTGATGTTGCAGTATCCAACGGCTCTTTCAAAACTCTAGTAGCTGCGGTTAAGGCTGCTGGGCTAGTCCCAACCCTATCTGGCAAAGGTCCTTTCACTGTATTTGCTCCCACCGATGAAGCATTTGCCAAATTACCTCCAGTTCTTGTTGAGTCTCTCCTCAAGCCAGAAAACAAAGCTGCTTTGGTCAAGCTTTTGACTTACCACGTCGTGGCTGGTAAGGTTTACGCCAAGGATATTCAATCTGGTTCAGCTTTGGTCAAAACTGTTGATGGTGGCTCGATTAAAGTTACCAAGACCGACAAAGCCGTTGTTATTGACGGTTCCAAGGTAATTAAAGCTGATGTCAAAGCTAGCAATGGTGTAATTCACGTGATCGACACCGTATTGATTCCTCCCGACTTGTTCTAAGGTTTTTGGCTTTGCTTATCAGCAAAATTAATAGTCATTAAATAGTCATTAAATTTACAAAAAAGCAAAAGCACCGCGTGGCGATGCTTTTGCTTTTTTATATCTAGAAGCTTGTGTCACCCGCTAAGCGGGCGACACAAAATCTGGTTTTGTTTTCTAGCTCGGCTGAACTACTCAGAAATAGTTCTACAAAAAAGCCTTAAAATCAAGGAGCGTAACGACATTCTGATAATGTAGACACATTAATCTACATATTTCTAAGACATAAAAATACCCTCATTCATAACAACCCATGCAAGGCACGCTCAGAGAAATTGACGTATATAGCATTATTCACCTAATCGAATTTGGGCAACGAACTGGTGAATTATTGATTGAGTCCACTACAGGGAAGTTTTGGTTTTTATTTTTTAATCACGGGGAATTAATCTACGCGACTGATACTGATAGTAATCTGACCAGATTGCGCGATTATTTGTATGGTTTGGGGTTAGAGGACGCTCTCGAAAAGTTGGCAACCTCCAAACTAGGGATTAATGTCTTGGAATACGGGCAGATTTGGTCACTGCTAGAGGCAAATATTCTCAATCCTAATCAAGCTAAGTCCATTATTGAAAGTACAATGCGTGAGGTGCTTTTTGAAATTCTTGGTCTTTATCAAGGAACATTTGTATTTGAAATTAGCCCCGCCCTTACCCCACAATTAACAAGGCTCAAATTTTCGCAAATTAGTTCCGAATTTTCGCATCAGTTACGCACATGGCAACAGTTTTATCCAGTTATTCAGTCAATGAAACAATGCCCGATCTTGCTGGTTAATGATGCTTTGCCACATTTGAGTGCTTGGATTGATGGCAAAACCACTATTCTGCAATTGTCACGGTATGCGGGGTTGAATGTATCTCAGATTGGACAGGATATATATACAGCGATCGCCAATGGAGATATTACGGTTCCGCCCTTGGTGCTGAATGTACCGCAACAACAAGCCAAAGTTCAATCTCCGCGAGTCTTATGTATTGATGATAGTGTGACGATTTGCCGTGCTGTGGAATATATTCTGCATAATCATGGTTATCAGGTTTCGGCGGTGTCGAGTCCGATTAAGGCTTTAAGTGTAATTTTTCAATATAAGCCCGATCTGGTTTTGTGTGATATCACGATGCCAGAGATCGATGGCTATGAGCTATGCGGCATGTTACGCAAATCGAGCGCTTTTGCTAAGGTTCCGATCATCATGCTGACGGGAAAAGATGGCTTTATCGATCGCGTTAAGGCGCGGATGGTGGGTGCGACGGAGTATTTAACTAAGCCTTTTGGTGAAAAGGAATTATTAACAACTGTCGAAAAACATAGCAAACGTTGACCTACAGCGCTTTGCGCTCAAACCCGAACCAAGAATTTTTATAAAAATTCTGGGTTTTAATTGCCATTGCCGATGAGAATGAAGGCTGACCAAAAATAAGGGTGTTGAAATTCGCTTTGTTTGGATTGCAACAGACTAAGCTGAGATTCTCGCAAAGAGTTAATAATATTATTGCCCTTTTGCAATTGCGTATAAAAATTACTCATTAATAATTGTGTTCCCTGATCGCTGACCGCCCAAAGAGAAGCGATCGCAGCTCTGGCTCCAGTGCGTTGAATTTGATAGCCAAAACCGAGAATTTCTTCGCCACTGCCAACTACACCGCCGATCGCAGTTTGACAAGCACTAAGGACGATTAGTTGCGTATTCGGTAACTTCCATTCGCGTAATTCTCGCAAATTCAGGCGATCGCCATTGCCTAGTAGCACAAAGGAATCCTCTGGTGTGCCGATTACAAAGGCGGCATGGGTGGCTAAATGGATCAGATTATATTCACCAAATTGAGCAACTGTGGCATTTCGATTAAAAAAAGTATCGACTAATCTAGTGGTATTGGGAAGAGTTGCTGCGATTTTATCGATTTCTTTGCCAGCAAAGGGTAAACCCGTAAAAGCGAATTTCTCATTGCCAATTTCAAAGTTGACTTGACCCTGCGTGAAGGCGGCGGCGATCGCCTTTAGCGGAACTTTCTTAGCTGCTTGTAAATCGAGAAAGCCAGCAGAAGTTAGGTAATTAAAGCTATAACGCTCGATCAGCCATTGTTTGCCATCATACAAAGCGGCAAGGGGAATATAACGGAGTTGCCCATCGGGGGCATAGAGTAGCAGTTCAATATTGGCTGTTTTTAGATCGGCTTCAATCGGTTTAATTAGATATTTATACAGTTGGGTAGCAGATTCCTTTACATCCGTAGAACCTGCATCTTGCAGGTCAGCCCGAAATGTCTGTAACAGGTTCGTAAATTCTTGAGACTGCACCGTGATAGAACGCAGAATGGGTGCGGACTTGGCGGGTAGCAGTACTAAAAACAATCGATCTTCAAATAGTAAGGGATAGAACAGGGCGGCGCGATCGCCAAATTTCTGCACATTGGCAATTAGCGATCGCGAGGTGGCGAGGCTACTTTGCTGTTGGGTGGCGGCTTGCTGGATTTGAGCAGTTAAAGGTGAGCCGTTAATTAAAGACTTAACATCAGTATTAATTACCGATTGCTCAGGCACAAAAAGCGTAATTCCCGCAGAGGTGCGATCATTTCCTTTGACATCGCGCAAATAGTCCTGAAGTTCTTGAACTTTTAAGAGATCGAGAATTTGAATGGCTTCATTAATCCGATTTTGTTGCAACAGCAGCTTGGCAAGATTGCGATAGGTATAGGCAACACTTTGTTTATAAGCCGCCCGATCTTCACGGGGTAGCATACGGATTGATTGGCGAATCGACTCGCGCACATTTACTGATTGCTTGAGAAAGGCTGTCGCCGTTTCTATTTGCTTTTGTTGAGTTAATAAATCACCGATATTTGCGAGTACTACGGCTTCGGTACTGCGATCGCGAACTTCTTTGGCAATATTCAGGGCTTTTTGGTAGTTTGTAATTGCCTCAGTTTGCTTGCCAGTACTTGCATAGGCGCGACCGAGATTACTGAGAGCCACACCAATACCTGCGCGATCGCCCACTTTCTCATATTGGGTTAGCGCCTGTTGATGAAAAGAAATGGCTAGTTCTGGTTGTCCTAACCTTGCGTAGGTACTACCAATATTGTCGAGGGTGATCCCAATTCCCAAATCATTACCAATATCTTGATAGATAGTTTTGGCTTTTTGAAACAGGGCGATCGCTTCTTTGTACTTGCCACTATTGCTATAGAGTTGGGCGAGATTATTCAGATTATTGGCTTGCCCTGCTTTAACAGTGACATTATTATCAGCATTATCTCCAACGGTTGCGCGTACCGATAAACCGCGACTATTTAAAGTGGGATTACTATTATCTTCACCTAAGACATCCTGAAGCAATTCGATTTCAGTTTTTTGTAATCCTGCAAAGTTTTCTGTATTTAATTTGAAATAGATTTTAGTCGCCTGATCCGCTAACTCTAAAGCTCGGCGGTTCTGCCCCAAACTAAAATACAAAGCGCTCAAATTATTGATAATGGCAGCCTCGTCACCACGATAGCAACAGAGGGTGCGGACTAAGGTTAAAGCTTGCTCGTAGGATTCTAGGGCTTGGGCATATTGGGTTTGATTGGCATAAATCACGCCAATATTATTCATAGTCTGAACTCTGCCAATAATATCTTTGCGTTCGATGGCGCTAGGTAACATTTGTTGATAACTTGCCAAAGCCCGATCGTATTGAGCCGATTTGAAATAGATCGCCGCCATTCTTGAAAGGGCGACACTTTCGCTAGTTTGCAAAGATTGCCGATCGCCTTTTTGGGCTTTGAGGCGATCGCGAAAAATATCGAGAGCCTGTTGATAAACGGGCAGAGCTTGGTCATACTGGCGTTGCTTGTCATAGACATCGGCAATGTATTGCAGCGTATAACCCACATCCGCAGGATCACCATCAGGAGATTTAGCAATATCTTTGGCAATTTTCAAAGCCTGTTGAAAATAGGGCATCGCCTTGTCATACTGCCCCGTCGTTAAATAGACATCCCCTAAAAAATTGAGGGTATCGCGTTCGCCACCCGTAGCATTCCATTTGCGAAATATTTCTAGAGCTTTTTGCAAGTCGGCGATCGCCCCTTGGGGATCGGCTTTTTGTAAGCGATCGTATCCCGATTGCTTGAGATACACCGCCTCTGTAATTTGCTGAGTTCGCAGATCGTTCGATGATTGGGCGATCGCGCTAAATTCTAAAAATCCTAAAAACTCTAATTTGGGGATCGCCATCATTGGCATACCGATGATGGCTAGGGCTACGGCTAAACCAAACAAGTTACCAACTGGACGCATAGTAATTAATTTTTAGATTTTGGTTTATCTTGTTGACTACAACGAAATCTTTGCGCCTCAGAAGTCTTGGCGTGTTTAGTTTTACGACCGCTTACCCGTTCTCGCCACATCAAAAATGATGAGCGTTTCATTGACTTACGCATGATTTTAATCACCTCCGCCTCGGAAATGCCAAATTGGTCGTAAATCGTATCAAAGCTGGTGCGATCTTCCCAAGCCATCTCGACAATGCGATCGATATCAACGGCAGTGAGTGGACTGCGCTCTAATAAAGTATCCAATTTCTTATGGCGCGGCTTCGCCGCATCACAAAAAATTGGTTCTTGATTTTCCTCTAAAGTCTGTTTATCCATGTCAGTAATTTAGGAAATGATTGCTGCACAAGGTGCAGCAATCATTTTAGTTTTGTTTCCAATGCCGTGCTAATTGCTTTGCCTTTAGTCCTGATTCGATTACTTCGAGTAATCTGGTCATACCCGTAGTATTCACAATCTCGTAGGTTTTATTTGCCCGACGACAAGCCTCGATCGCTCGCTCAGTCAGTGAGTGGCTGGCATAACCCGTCACGATAATAATCAGATCACCACCAGAAATTTGACTCTCGCCCTGCGCCGCAAGCTGCAAGCCATCCTGCTCGGTGTACCACATCAAATTAATTGCCGAATCGCGCAATCTATTTTTTACAGCCGTTTGTAAGCGATCATGTCCACCAAAGACCAACACCTTGCCACTGAGGTCAGTATACAAAGCAGGGCGTTTTTCAGACTTGCGGTGTCTGGCGTTGGGTTGCACATCAGGGGCGCGATCGACACGGGAACGATTTTCGAGGGCTTTATTGTAAATAAATGTCAGTGTTTGTTCATGGCTGCCACGCAAGCGAGCAACAGGGCCCTCTTCACTGTGGGAATTTATTTGATTGATTAGAGCTTCAACCACCTCTTCCAATGCGCCGATCGCTTTTAAATCATTGGCATATCCGCGCACGGCGATCGAGGCATCGGTAGCACTAAAGAAATCATGCTGCTCTTCGATCATCTCTAATAAATCTGCCCGCAGTTCTCGTCGCCATTGAGCCGTTTGTTCCGTTATTCTTTCGTCTAGTAGTCTTTCTTCGCTCAAGATCAATTGGCGATCGGCAAGCTGAGCCGCCAGATTAGGAGCTTCCGCAATCTCCTGTCGAATATCGGCCGCTTTTTTTTCTAGCCTTTGTTTTGTCTCACTATCTGGGCTTCCACCTTCGCGGGTATATTCTTCCAGCATCTGCTCGACTTTAGCAAGTAATGGCTTCAATCGTCCTTCAATTTGCGTTACTGCTTCTTGAATTTGGCGATCGCGTTGCTGTTGTAGCCGATTTTGTTCTAACTCCACCTTTGCCATCGTCAGCAAATCGCTAACCGAGGCTTCTAGTTCATCTAATTCGGAAATATGCATATTTACTTAATATTTGTTGACGTTTGCCTAAATTTAATCAGTCGAGAGATAAGTCGAAGAATAAGTTGAGAAATAGTGTGTCTGAATAAGTAATTATAAGAAGTTATCGCCACTAATCTCCACTGTAACCTCTTGCTTGTCTAAGTGTGTATAGTTTTATGCTTCAAAATGATATCGATCCAGTAACCTATATTGATTACGCTTTATTAGACCCCGCCGCTAGTAATGAACAGGTGGATCAAGCTTGTGAAGAAGCCGATCGCTTTGGCTTTGCTAGTGTCTGTGTATATCCTTGCAACGTCAAGCGCGTAACCGAGCGACTGCTGAAGACCAAAGTAGAGATTTGTACGGTGATTGGTTTTCCCAGTGGGGCGACTACCTCAAATGTTAAGCTTTATGAAGCAATGGAGGCGGTAGAAAATGGGGCAACAGAATTAGATGTCGTCATTAATTTTGGTTGGCTAAAAACGGGACAAACAAATCTATTGCATCAAGATATTGCTCAAATCTGTGAAGAATCAGGCAAGCCCGTAAAAGCAATTTTAGAACTGAGCTTACTCACTCCCGATGAGCAAGAACTAGCGGTGGAGATCTGTCTTGATGCAGGAGTTGCCTTTTTGAAAACAGGGACAGGCTGGGCAGGCGGCGCAACGGTGGAAATGGTGAAATTTTTGAAAGAAATCTCGCGGGGCAAGGTGGGAGTTAAGGCTTCAGGCGGAATTAAGACGAGAGAACAGGCGATCGCCTTAATTAATGCTGGGGCAACTCGCATCGGTACATCGCATGGTGTGGCGATCGCCCGCGAGAAAAGTTAATCAAAAGCGTGGCGCAAAGCGCAAAGCTTTTGATAGAAACACTAAAATATTTGGGTGTAATTTAAGGGATCTAAATTGGGAAGCATACAATAAAAATATCAACATCAAAAACTAAGCTGTGATACCGACTCTTGATGTTAAATATGCTTATTCAATGTGTCTGGGAGCCGTAATTACCCTGACAGGCGTTTCTCTGTGGCAACGATTAAATTCACCGCTAAATCGCGATATTCCCGAAAATATCGAAATTAACAAGGTAGTTGTCCCACCGTTACCCACCGCTTTTGCTCGCCCCAGCCTTAATGATGGCGAAAATATTGGCAGTCTGCGGGTCGGAAATCGTACCGATCGCGCAGTAAGGGTTGTCTTGCTTTCACGCATTACTTCGCTAAATGAGTGGAAGGCGATCGAGCCTCTTAATTGGGACTTTGCCCCCAATGAAGGAGGGAAAGAAGGATTATTGCTATCTTTACCCAATTACAAAGTGGCGATCGGCAAGGGTGACGTGATTTTTGCTTTTGCCACCGATGGGTCTCGGACTTACTGGGGACCCAATATTGTCGGTGAAACCGATGCGCCATTTTGGGATACCCAAAATAAAGAATGGAGCATGGTCTTGCAACCATAATAAAAAAGCTCTCGCAATGCGAGAGCTTTTTTATTATGTGCGGCACTTTGCGCCCCACCAGTCTATTCAATGGGATCTTTGCGCTTAATTAAAGGCTTTGGCAAGGGAATGCGCTCCTCGGCAAATTTGGGGCGTGGGGGATAGCCGCCAAAACCATCGCCGCCATCACCAGTAATTGATGGCTTGTAGGGGCGATCGCTGTAGGGGCGATCGAATCTTCTAGGCGCAAACTTTCCACCAGTAGGACGACCCTTACCCTGTGGACGACGTTTACCCTTATAAGGCACAATGCCAATAAATTCACCATCAATGATGGTCAAGACATCACCTTGGCGCTGAACATTGACACTCCAAAACTGCCCCACCGCATCAGTAGGCAACAAGCCAGTCAAGCGTACTTTAAACTTGCTGTACTCCTTGCTTACTTTATCTTTCTGCTTGTCAAACTTCTGTTCAGCCCGCCTAACTTTGACAATTACTGAATTATCTTCAGTAGACTGGCTCGATATTTCCCCACGCACAGAGAAATAGCCATCTTCGACATTAGGATCAATCGGCACATCAGATCTGCCAAGCTCCACAGGAGCCCACACGCCAGATATCTGCACATGGAGCTTACCCGCCTTATCATTTGTGCGTGGATATACCACCCACAAATAATCGCGATCGCCCTGTAATCGCTTTTTGACAATCGAGATGATTTTACCAAGCAACACAGCATCAACCTGAGAACCATCAGTCGCTAGGATATACCCCTTAGCAAAATTATCCTCAGTAGCAACATAGCGCCCAGAAATCACCCCGATCGCTCTGTACTGAAACGGTTCTGTTGCTTCAGGAATCGGCTGTAAACAAACCTTGTGTTCTTGGCTGTCTTCATAGTTATCAGTCTGATTGTCTGTAGAACGACTAATAATTGACGGCTTCACTTTTGGCGAAGCAGGTATAACCTTCGCAACGGTTTTGGCTGGCTCTTCACTACTTGACTGTACTGATTTTTGATCTTCAGGCAAAGTAGATTCTGGAGCCTTGGGCGCAATAACTTTAAGAACTTCTAACTTAGGCAAATCTTTAATCGGAGGTTTAGGGGTAACAGATTTTGCTAATATCTTACTATTTAAGTCATCAGACTGACTGGTTTTATTGATTTTACTCATGTGAACCTCCAGAAAACTAAGGAGTCTAATGCGGACTAGACTTTACTGAGAAATTACTAGAAAAACATAGAAAAAATGCCAGCCGACATCAGATTTATCCTAATACAAGTTGTATGAGATAGCCTGTGTGTTGGGAAGTATTTCAACCCAAATCTGGAATTAATCTATGATTTTTTGAACACTACCTAAAATAAGTTCCGCAAAAAAATGAAATATCAGGTAGTCTAGCTCATCCCCTTTTTAGCGGTATTCATAGCTTCAAAGTAATTAATAGTAATTAATACTATGGCTTAAATACATCTTTAAGACAAGGGCATAACATTATATACCTTAATCTATATAAGCATGCACTTTTCTACGTCAGATTTCTGAGCATAGCATAGGGTAGAGAATTTCCCGATAATCATCTAAATCAATAGCATAGACGTACAGATAAATCATATATACCTCAAAAAATACTTAATTACAATAACAAACTAAAAATATTGTGCTGCTAAATTTGCTAAATATTTCAGCATAGCCATCATTCAGACATAATCCAACATTTTGTATAAGTACCTTGGCATAATAAAAACCAGAACCCAAGGAAGCTGATTCGCCCGCAAAGCGGGCGAATCAGCTTCCTTGGGTAAAACCTTACAAAGCTAGTTGATTGGATATTTTTCCATGCAATTAGGAACTAAGTAGCTAGGCGCAATTAAATATAAAACCCTAAAAGCTGTAGCGCACGCTGCGCGTGCGCTACAGCTTTTAGTTGTGGTTTTTAATTATGCCCAGCTACTTATTAAGGATTTACAAAGGATTTGCGATCCCTGCTAAATCAGCCCTTACGATACTTTTGTCCTCAAGTTTAGGAAAATTTTCCTGAGACTTATCGACTAGAGGTAGATAATATTTACCTATATTTCAATGGATGGAGAGGATTTTATGGCATCTGACAAACAAAATTTTGGATTGATTGGTTTGGCTGTGATGGGTGAAAACCTTGCTCTAAACATTGAGCGCAATGGGTTTTCGATGAGTGTTTACAATCGTAGCCGTGACAAAACTGATAGGTTTTTGGCAACCCGCGCTGCTGGTAAAAATTTCAAAGGCACATTCACGATCGCGGATTTTGTCGCTTCCCTAGAGCGTCCCCGCAAAATGATGATTATGGTCAAGGCAGGCGCACCTGTGGATGCCGTAATTCAAGAGCTAATCCCATTTTTGGAAGAAGGCGACATCATTATTGACGGTGGCAACTCGCTCTATAACGACACCGATCGCCGTACCGTCGAGCTAGAAAAGATTAATCTTAAATTCATCGGCATGGGCGTGAGTGGCGGTGAAGAAGGCGCTCTCAATGGTCCGAGCATGATGCCTGGCGGTCAGAAATCTGCCTATGCAGAAATTGAGCCAATCGTGACCAAAATTGCGGCTCAAGTCGATGATGGCGCTTGTGTGACTTACATCGGTAAGGGCAGCGCAGGACATTATGTGAAAATGGTGCATAACGGCATTGAGTATGGCGATATGCAGCTAATTGCCGAAGCTTACGATTTATTAAGTTCTGGATTGGGTTTAACTGCGAGTGAGTTGCATGAAACCTTGACGGCATGGCGCAGTTCGGAGCTTGACTCCTATCTGATCGATATTACGGCAGATATTTTCACCAAAGCTGATGACCTCACAGGGGATGCACTGGTCAATAAAATTCTGGATGCGGCTGGTCAAAAAGGTACGGGTAAATGGACGGTACAAAGTGCCTTTGATTTGGGCGTACCAATTCCCACAATGATCGCGGCGGTGACAGCGCGGGTGATCTCTTCGTACAAAGAAGAGCGTGTAGCTGCCTCGAAGGTGTTAATCAGTTCGACTTCTGGCAAATATCAAGGCGATCGCCAAGAATTTATCGATGCTGTGCGTGATGCGTTGTATTGTTCCAAGATTTGCTCCTATGCTCAGGGCATGGCGTTACTTAGCGCCGCTTCCCGTGAATTTGGCTATGACTTAAATCTGGGTGAAATTGCCCGTATCTGGAAAGGTGGTTGCATTATCCGTGCGGCTTTCCTCGACAAGATCAAGCTAGCGTTTCAGCGCAATCCCCAATTGGCTAATCTGTTAGTTGATCCTGATTTCAAGCAAACCATTCTCACTAAAGAAGCAGCATGGCGCAAAGTGGTCGTGGCGGCGGCGCAGTTGGGTATTCCGATTCCCGCATTTAGTGCGTCTCTCGATTATTTCGATAGTTATAGACGCGATCGCCTACCTCAAAACTTGACTCAGGCTCAGCGCGATTACTTCGGCGCACATACCTACGAGCGTACCGACAAGCCCAGAGGCGAGTTTTTCCACACTGAGTGGATGAAGTAGCCCAAATAAGGCGGCGCAATGCGCCGCCTTATTGAATATTTTGTTAAAGAAATCGGCGCAAAAATAAATCAACTAAAAATTTTAGGTTTAACTAAAAAATTACTCTTAAAGTAGTAAAATTTTCCATGGGAATATAGCGAAGAGCTTTTAATATGCCGATTACAACTTTGATAGCAATATTTTTGCTTATTTTGTTGTGGTTTTTATTAAGTCAAAAATCGTCACATTCAACTAACGACAAACTAGCAAGATTTTGGGAACGTCCGAAATATGTAACTAAATGGGATATCCAAAAGAAATATCCTAAGTCTAAATCTTTACAAGAAAAGAGTCTTGAGCGTAAACGTCGCGAGGCAAGAGAAAAAGAGCGATTAGAAGCAGAACGTAAAAAGCAAATTATTGATCGTCATCTCAAAGCTGCTCGTGATGAAGTTCAAGCTAACCGCCAACCAATCAGCAAGACAGAATTAAAACTATTGTCCTCCCTATTTTACGATTATCTAGAAACCTGTCGTCTGATTGAAGAAGTACAAGCAAGTCACCCCAAACAATCTTGACAATGGTGTGCAGAGAAAGCATTATTAGATTTAGAAAATACTCCTAAGTATCGGGAATTATGATAATGCTTCAACTGGCAAAATATTAGAGATCGTGAGGACAAGTAAAATAGTTAACACGCTTAAAATCTAAAGATGTAAGTTATGACCCAATCATTACACTCTGCTATTGAGTCAATCACTCGTTACCAAGAGCAGAAAGCTTTTACGAAAAACTAAACATGAATAACTGTGGCAAAGACCCAGACAAAGACAACTTGACCTATTTTGAGTGGTACAAAAGTGGAGAGAGACAATGACACTGGATATTTTTGATATTGACGATGAAGAATTGATGAGGATGAACCAAATCGAAGAGGAGTGTGGCTGTGATATTATCGCAGGCGTTGATCACGGTGTAAACCTCGGCAATTTTCTGCGCCAGACAATGAATAGCATCAGCTATGATCAATTAAGGGAAATCTTAAATAGCAAAGCTGGCAAAGTACTATCGTCTGAAGATGTTGATGAAATCGTGTCTGAGATTCAATCTCAGATGTTAATCACAGACTCAGAGCAGATACCTATCCTAATAGCCAAATCAGCTTAGACAAAATCAAGAAATTGATCGCAGAGATTAAACCAATGACTGAAAGATGGACAGATGAACGGTTAGACCGATTTGCTGACAAAGTAGATCGGATCGCTGAAAAGATAGACCAGCAAGGCGAACAAATAGGTAGACTCATAGAGGCTTTATACCTTGAATTGCCAAACATCAAGGCTGAGATCAACAGTGTTAGAGAAGAAGCCAGAGAGCAACGCGAAACCCTCCATGCTGAATTGGTAGAAATCAAGGAAATCACTAGACAGCAAGCCATTATTGCTCAGACTCAAGCCGAAAGTATCAGACTGATGATTGAAATGCTCAATCGAAAACAGGCTTAGCAATATAAAAAATGTCTCAAACTAGCGATCGTCACTCTCTTTTTATTTAGCTACAATTCATAATTAATGCGCCAATGAACAAAATATTAGTGATCGGTTTGATGAGTGGCACATCGGTGGATGGAATTGATGCGGCACTGGTGGAAATTTGTGATCGCCGAGGCATGATAACTACGAATCTGATCGCAGGTCATACCTATGAATATGACGCAGATTTAAGAAAAGAAATCCTTGCCGTTTGTGCGGGTGAGCCGCGATCGCTGCAACAAATATGTGAATTAGACGATCGCGTTGCCGAGAGTTTTGCCCAAGCAGCGATCGCGATCATGGAAAAAGGCGATCGCATCCCTAATCTGATTGCATCTCATGGACAAACAGTCTTTCATCGTCCGCCAGAATTTAGAGAGGAAGAGGACGGCAAAACTGAACTAGGTTATTCTGTTCAACTAGGTCGGGGAGCCGTGATTGCCGAATTAACAGGGCTTAAGACAATCAGCGATTTTCGGACGGCAGATATCGAGGCAGGAGGACAGGGCGCACCACTTGTGTCGATGGTGGATGCCTTGCTATTGACTGATCCGCATAAATATCGGGCTTGTCAAAACATTGGCGGGATCAGTAATGTTACCTATTTGCCACCTAGCTCAATGCCTAAACATCACGAGGTTTTTGGCTTTGATAATGGTGCTGGTAATGTGTTGCTTGATATGGCAGTCCAAAAATTATTTGGCGAACCCTTTGATCGTGATGGCGCGATCGCTCGACAAGGAGAGGCGGATTTAGTCTTAATTAATCAATGGCTAGAGCAAGAATTTTTTGTTACTGAACCACCAAAATCGACGGGACGCGAGTTATTTAGTCCAGCATATTTAGAGAAATGCTTGGCTGAATGTCACGATTTAAGTAATTACGACATTATGGCAACCCTTACCGAATTTACGGCAAGAGCGATATATAAAAGTTATAACGAATTTCTGCCCGTATTTCCCGATGAAGTGTTAATTAGCGGCGGCGGTAGTCACAATCGCTATTTGATAGAGCGTTTACAAGAATTGATGTACCCTACGGAAGTCATGAGTATCGATAAGTTGGGAATTAGTACTGATAGCAAAGAGGCGATCGCTTTTGCAGTGCTTGGATATTTGCGACTGAAAAAACGTAATGGCAATTTACCCAGTGTTACAGGCGCAATGAGATCGGTTTTACTCGGCAAAATTTTTCCATAAAAAAAGGGTGCGCTTAGCGCACCCTTTTTTTATGGATGGGAAGCTTTAAGCTTCTGCCCCTTCTTCATCACCAGTGACGATTTCTTCATCAACATAGGTTTCTACTTCTTCAGCCGAGATTTCATACTCGATTTCTTCAATATCACCATGACGACCTTCGTAGATGGCATCGGCAAGTTTGCCAACGATCAACTTGATTGAGCGAATTGCGTCATCATTTGCAGGAATCCCGATATCAACGCTATCGGGATCGCAGTTGGTATCAAGCAAAGACACGATGGGAATACGCAACTTTTGGCATTCTTGCACCGCGTTGTACTCGCGCTTGTGGTCAACGATGATCACGATATCGGGTGGCTTACGCATCAGCTTGATCCCACCAAGATACTTGCGGAGCTTTTCCATTTCGCGGCGCAGAGTGGAGGCTTCCTTCTTAGGTAAGCGATCCAATGCACCACTTTCATCGCGACGTTCGAGATCCTTGAGGCGATCGACACGGGTTTTGATCGTTGTCCAGTTGGTAAGCATTCCACCCAACCAGCGTTGGTTGATGTAGTAGCTACCACAACGGGCGGCTTCTTGAGCAATCAGACCAGCAGCTTGACGCTTGGTTCCGACGAACAATACTTTCTTACCTTGCTCAGAAGCTTGACGCAAATAGGCATAGGCTTCTTCGAGGTATTGCGCGGTTTGCACAAGGTCAATAATATGAACGCCATTGCGCTCGGTGAAGATGTAAGGCTCCATCTTGGGGTTCCAACGACGGGTTTGATGCCCGAAGTGAACGCCCGACTCTAGCAATTGGGCTAGGGTTACGACTCCCATTTAAATTTTCTCCTATGTTCGGGTTTGTCCTTGCGCCTGAGATGGAATCTAGTAGTTACCAATAGTCATTGGGCAACTCTAAACACCCGAAACCTCAAGCGTGTGTTTTTTAACAGCTTGTCTAGGATAACGCATATGTGGCTAGATAGCAAAATCGGCGATCGCCGATTTTCTCTACAATCAAAACAGGCGATCGCCCAATAACGTCGTCGGTAGTCCGCCAGATCTAAACCTTCAGATATCTTCAACTGAAACAGCAGGAGTCCCGCACTCTAACGGTACTCCGTTGAGTGACGGGAGGAATACGCGTGAGGCGTATCCGCCGAACAAACTATCTATAAACGTAGGCAGAATTTGTTCAATACATGATGTAATCGTACTATGAAACAAGTCCTGACAGTATCTACTTTCTTGTGTCACACTGAACTGAAAAACGCAATATGCCTAACTACTTACTGCGTGATCCCCTATTACGAGTGACAAACTTATGGGCATAATTACATTACAGCCTATTGAGACTTTGAGTAGTACAGAAATACTTTTGAAAACGGTG
>DCSN01000208.1:2146-4435 GCA_002325645.1 Pseudanabaena sp. UBA1465 | reverse complement strand
CACCGTTTTCAAAAGTATTTCTGGGTTTTAGTTAAGCGCAAAGCGCTGTAAGACTAAATGATAACTTATAGGGATTTAAAATATGGCTATTTATTCGCAGGTAGAACATGCTTTAGTAAGTCTTGGATATCCCATTGATTTTGATTCTCGCTACCCTGTGAAGTTAATTGGATATATCCTCGTTGAAGGCTATACAAATGAAGTGATTCTAGAATTCCGAGAAGCAATTAATAGTGAATTAGGCAATTGCGAAGAGTTATTACAGGTTGAATGGTTAATGGATGATGGCGAGAGTTATCTATTTCTTGATAGAAGCACATTAGATGAGAGAGACGAATCTCCTGATGTATTTGAGAAAGAGAAAATTATTTTGAGAGACATTTTTGATCGCATTTCAAAAGAAATAGGACTTAGATAGTGAGGAGATGTAGCATAGAAAAAGCCCGCATCACATCGGATGCAAACAGTAATTTGAGGAGGATCTAAATCGTTTCTCGATTAGTGTGGCTCTTCATCAATTCTTTCGAGTGAAACAATTTGCAAATTCTTGCGGAGTGATTAGGGAATATGACTGATCGCATATTTCACTAAGTTGCTGCGATAACACCACCGACTGGGGCGGGGTGAGGTAAGTAGACTCTAGGACATCAGTTTGGTGATAGGCTTGGCGTAGGGGTGCGTCTAGCAAAATCGTACCTTTACCCATCACGATCGCGCGATCGGCGTAGTCGGACATCAGGTATAAATGATGGGTAATCACAATTACCGTTTTTCCCATTTGGTGCAACTGCCGACTAACTTCTAAAATCGAAGTAGAACCTTGATAATCTTGTCCCGTCGTCGGTTCATCAAAAATAATGATATCGGGATTCATTGCTAATAGCGCCGCAATCACAATTCGTCCGCGTTCTCCCTTCGGCAAGGATAAAGGATGAGCATGACGCTGTTCCCATAGCTGCATTGCCTTGAGACTTCGCTTAGTTTCTTGTTTAACGATTTCAGGTTTATAACCGAGAAAGGGTAAAGCAAAGGAAACTTCTTTTTCGACGCTGGTATTAAAAATTTGATTATCAGGGTTTTGAGCGAGATAACCGATGGATTGAGCAAGTTCACTGACGGATAGTTCCCTAGTATCGCGATCGCGTACTAATACCTTTCCCTCTGTGGGTTTTAGTAAATTAAGAAAATGCTTGACTAGGGTACTTTTACCCGCGCCATTCTGACCAATAATGACGATATATTCGCCTTCATGGATATCGAGAGAGAGATCGGTAAGCGCTTCTGTGCCATCATCGTAGGTATGTTTGAGATTTTTAACGGAGAGAATAGGAGGTTTATTAAGATTATTAGGATTTGGTAGGGCAAAAACTGGTGGTGCAAGAAGTTGAGACTGCGATCGCAGTGGCTCTAGATCCCGAATTGCTGACTCTAAAGTAACGGGAATATGCGGAATATTAATTCCCTTTTGTTGAATATGATTAAAGATTTGAGCAACTTCAGGAGAACGAAGTTGCTCTTGTTTCAATAGATCCACCTGTCCATAAATTTCCGCAGGAGTCCCAAGGGCAATTAATTTACCATCGGATAATAAGGCAATGCGATCGCAAAATTCCGCCATCTCTTCCGCCGCATGGGATGCCATTACGATCGCGACCCCAAGCTCTTCTTTTAAGGATCTGACGGTGGCAAAAACTTCTTGTGCGCCAATGGGATCAAGTTGAGAAGTGGGTTCATCGAGAATTAATAAATCAGGTTGCAGAGCAAGGGCGGCGGCGATCGCCAGTCTTTGTTTCTGCCCACCAGATAGCTCTTGGGGATTCTTTTTCTCAAAACCTTCGAGGCGCACTGATTTTAAAACTATAGGAATCCGTCGCAGAATTTCTTTACGGGGAACGCAGAGATTTTCGAGGGCAAAGGCAATCTCGTTTTCTACGGATGTTGCCGTAATTTGGACTTCAGGATCTTCAAAAACAATGCCCACATGACGCGCTAATTCACTGACGGGATGATCGAGGCTGTCTAAACCTGCGATCGCAATTTCACCAAAAAAGCGTCCCCCATAAAACTGCGGAACGATACCTGTCAGGGCTAGACATAGTGAGGTTTTACCTGCTCCCGTTGCGCCAATGATGCCTAAAAATTCTCCTTTGTTAATCGTGAGGGAAATATCCTTGAGTACACTCTCCTTAGAGTTGGGATAGATATAAGAAACCTTGTCTAATACGGCGATCGCTTCCATAGATAATCTTCTCAACTTGATTAAAACCTAAATCTAGAAAGTTGTCCCGC
>DCSN01000208.1:198-2098 GCA_002325645.1 Pseudanabaena sp. UBA1465 | reverse complement strand
GCGGGACAACTTTCTAGATTTAGCTACTTACTAAGGGTCCATCGAAATAAAAAAGCCTTGCAAAGCAAGGCTTTTTTATTTCTGATTTAACTATTTTTTATGTAGTTACAGGCTGTTTGGCAAGAAACTTCTCAAGCTCAGTAATTGCTTCAGCATCTACCTTTTCCTGCATCGGACAGAACTTCGGTCCACACATCGAGCAGAACTCTGCGGTTTTATAAATATCCGCAGGTAATGTCTCATCATGATATTCCTTAGCCCGTTCAGGATCAAGAGACAATTCAAACTGCTTGTTCCAATCAAAGTTGTAACGTGCATTTGAAAGTTCATCATCTCTGTCTCTAGCATTAGGACGATGACGCGCAATATCCGCAGCATGGGCGGCGATTTTGTACGCAATCAAGCCATTACGCACATCTTCAGCATTAGGAAGTCCGAGGTGTTCCTTCGGCGTGACATAGCAAAGCATCGCCGTACCATACCAACCAGCCATCGCTGCACCGATCGCCGAAGTGATGTGGTCATAGCCAGGGGCAATATCCGTCACCAATGGTCCAAGCACATAGAAAGGAGCTTCCGAGCATTCTTCCATTTGCTTACGCACATTGAACTCGATCTGATCCATTGGTACATGTCCAGGACCTTCGACCATCACTTGAATATCATGTTCCCAAGCACGGCGAGTAAGCTGTCCAAGGGTTTTCAGTTCTGCAAGTTGCGCCGCATCAGATGCATCATGCAAGCATCCGGGGCGGAGTGAATCGCCTAAGCTGAAGGAAACATCATGCTTTTTGAAGATTTCAATAATGTCATTGAAATGGGTATAGAGAGGATTTTGCTTGTGATGATGCAACATCCATCGCGCTAGAATTCCACCACCACGCGACACGATCCCAGTCAGACGATTCTTGACTAAAGGAAGATGCTCGATCAAAATCCCTGCATGGATAGTTTGATAGTCCACACCTTGCTCAGCATGCTTCTCAATGATATGCAGAAAGTCATCAGGTGTGAGATTTTCCATTCTGCCATGCACACTTTCGAGGGCTTGGTAAATGGGAACAGTGCCGATGGGGACTGGAGAAGCGTTAATAATCGCAGTGCGAATTATATCCAAATCACCGCCACCTGTGGACAAGTCCATCACAGTATCTGCGCCATACTTCACCGATAGATGTAGTTTGGCAACTTCTTCATCAATATTAGAAGAGTTGGGAGATGCGCCAATGTTGGCATTAACTTTGCATCGGAACGCAATCCCAATTCCCATCGGCTCAAGATTTTTGTGATTCTTGTTGGCAGGAATGATCGCCCGACCACGAGCAACTTCATCACGCACCAATTCGACGGGAAGATTTTCACGCCATGCCACATACTGCATCTCCTCGGTGATGATGCCTTGACGGGCGCAATGCATTTGCGTGCCGCGATACTCTCCGCGCCTTGTGGGTGCAGAGTTAAGTTTTAGTCCAACTGTCATGTAAATTTCCTCAAATAGTTTGCTTTCCTACGCCGATGTCAATCGGTTCAGGTTCTAAGGATTTGCTCTCAGTCTGTTTTTCACAGACACTCCCAGCATGTTGAAATCATAGCATTGTCAAGCTAATGCTCTTGACAATCCTCAGCCTAAAGGCATGAGGATTCTTGGACTCAAAGAATGCCTGTAGGACTTGCCCTAGCATGGTCTTACTCAGTGATACCTAGTCTTGCAACTAGCTTCTCAAGCGTGAATTCCCGTATGCCCTACGGTACTTAATGTATTCTAATATAAAGCCGTCCTAGAAGGACAGGGTTTTAAACCCATTTTTCCGATAAAAATAATATGGTAAGGGACTTGCGACTTAATAAAGTACCAAATATAAAACCAGAATCGGTGAGGCGGCAAAGCCGCCCCACCGAT
>DCSN01000208.1:0-145 GCA_002325645.1 Pseudanabaena sp. UBA1465 | reverse complement strand
CACCGATTCTGGAAAATCTGGATGGGTATTTTATTTTCTCGCGAGTCCCTAAGTGGGAAATTCAGTGCTTTAGCGCTGAGAGGATGTCAAAGTTGGAAATAAGCCAACCTATAAAAATTAACTAATACTCCCTTCCCAGTGAATA
>DCSN01000012.1 GCA_002325645.1 Pseudanabaena sp. UBA1465 | reverse complement strand
TCCCACTCACATTAGTTAAAAGCTAAAATATTGGGCTGCCTGCGTAGCGGGCAGCCCAATATTTTATAGCGGTTTTCAAATGGCTGCTGTACAAAAAAGCCTAAAAAATGTAGTGGCAATTCATGAATTGCCACTACATTTTTTGTGTCACATTCAACTGAAAAGCGCTATAGCTTTTGTTTATAACTATGCTGAGCTACTTAGCTCAAGTCAATTCTTCAAGAATTAATGAGGAATTATTTCGTCAACGAACTGGTAAGCAAATTGTGCGCGTCACTGTGCAATTTATTCCTTGATATTGCCGACAAACTTCTTTAGCTTTAAATTCAGCATCAATCAAATTTTGTGACCAAGCCGAACCCGATGCGCCGTTAGAGCCTTCGGCAATAGACATACAAGCATTCCTTGCCCACATCAATATTCGGCAATCGGTGGCACTAGAGACACTTTCGCACTCACTCAAGGCTCTTGCCTCGGCGGCTTTTTGAGAAGAGAAGTTCCAAGAGTATCCTTTGTCTCTAGTTGAAGGAGAAAAAGCGATCGCGCCATAACTATCATTAATCCAATTAGGTTTAGGAGGTGTAGTGGTTGGCACGATGGGAGGAGGAGAAGCAATGACAGTCTGAGTGGCGGTGGGCTTAGGCGGTTCGATGGTGGGAGATTGGGTGGGAGTTGGCGTAGTTGTGGGGGAAGGCGAAGGAGATGTTGTTGTTTCAGGCTTAGGAGAATTATTGAGATTGTTGTTATCCACTAAGGGATTGGTTAATTTTGGTAATAGTAAAGCCGTGGCGATCGCTGCCGAAACTGAAGTTAATAATATAAGGGCGATCCATAAAATGGGCTGGAGATTGATGGAAGATTGATTAGGTGCGGAAATTGTAGGATGGGCAAGGGTGTGAGGAGTTTGAGGAGTGGTGGGTGTAGGCACAGGGACTGTTGCCCCTGATGGGGCGATCGCTTCGGTTGGTGCAACATTTACCGCAGGAGCATTAGCAATATTTGCACTATAGATATTATTAGTATTATTAATATTGGTGGCGGAAAGAGATTGCATCACCTGCAAAGCCTCGATCGCGGACTCATAGCGCTGACTAAAGTGGGAAAACACCATCTTTTGTAATATTTCCGCAAAAGCGTGACTAACCTGTACGCGATCGCGCCACAAAACTTCGCCCGTAGTCGCATCTTCTTGCAAGCTGTCGGGGGCAATCCCTGTCAGTGCTTGAATCCCAATCATGCCCACCGCATAGACATCACTACTCAAGCGCGGTTTACCCCTTGCCTGTTCACTAGGCATATATCCGGGGGAGCCAATGCTGACAGTGACGCTCGTATTTCCCTGTGAGTCAGTGCCTAATGCGCCGACATCTTTAACTGCGCCAAAGTCAATCAATATAATTTTGCGATCGCTGCGACGGCGCATCAAATTAGCTAACTTAATATCGCGATGGATTACATTCTGTTGATGCACAAATGCTAAAACTTCTAAAATTTCGATCAACAGATTGATCGTGGTAGTTTCTGATAGCTGCTGTCCGATCCGAACCTCTTCCGCCAAGCTATATCCATCCACAAATTCTTCGACTAAAAAGAATTCACCATTTTCTTCAAAGTGAGCAAATAGCTTCGGAATTTGGGGATGGGAATTTCCTAGCTTGTAAAGATATTCGGCCTCGCGCTCAAATAAACTTTTGGCGATCGGTAAGACTTGAGGGCTAGTATCCTTGGGCTTGAGTTGCTTAACCACACACTTAGGATGGCTAGGTAAATCGATATCTTGCGCCAAATAAGTATCTCCAAATCCTCCACTACCAAGAACTTGGAGAATGTTGTAGCGATTTCGTAATGTTCTGCCAACTAACATATTTACCTCTTGATGGATCGCCTTGTGTTTGCGAAGAGTAGATTATCGTCGGCTACTACTTTAAGCTTAGCAAACAGCGCTATGATTGAGCTACTGTGCTTAATCTAGATTATTAAATGCAAAATTAAATGCAAAATCAACGGGCGATTGTGTTAGGGGTATCGGGAGCATCAGGCATGATTTATGCTGTGCGATCGCTCAAATTTTTACTAAATAATCATTACAATGTCGATCTGGTGGCTTCTAAGGCGGCGATGATGGTTTGGCAGTCGGAAAATAATGTGGCGATGCCGAGTAATTTGCGATCGCAGGAACAGTTTTGGCGCGATCAAAGTGAAACGGTCGGCGGTAAACTGGTTTGTCATCAATGGTCAGATGTGGGCGCAACGATCGCCAGTGGGTCATTTCGGACATTAGGAATGTTGGTCATTCCTTGTAGCATGGCAACCGTTGCTAAAATAGCCCACGGTTTAAGTTCCGATTTGCTAGAACGGGCGGCGGATGTGCATCTAAAGGAGGGACGGCGTTTAGTAATTGTGCCGCGTGAAACCCCCTTAAGCTTGATCCATCTGCGAAATCTCACCACCTTAGCCGAGGCAGGGGCAAGGATTGTCCCCGCCATTCCTGCTTGGTATCACCATCCCCAAACCATCGAGGATTTGGTGGATTTTGTGATTGCTAGAGCGCTCGATCAATTAGATATCGACGCGGATCTGATCCAGCGCTGGCAAGGTAGAACCCCTGCAATAATTCCTGAAGGAGAGCAATAACCATGACGCGATCGCCCTTTCCCAAATCACCAACCAGAAAAAATTCTTCAGGAGCCTTACCGATCGCGCAGTTTTTAATTTTAGGAACTGTGATCATCATCTTTGCGGCGATCTTTGTCCAAAATTTACAACCTCTAGTACAGGTTTTTTTCTTAGGTCAGAAGACATTACCAATTCCTCTAAGCATCGCGATGTTAGTTGCCTTTGTGATTGGTGGTTTAATTGCATTTGTAATGAATGCGATCGCTTCTTATCAGCAAAACACCGCTATTCGTCGGGCGATCGCGGCGGCTGACTCTCAATCTCCTGAATCTAATCGGGAAGTTAAAAAAGAAGTAAAGCAACCGTCAGAACCAAACAATTTCACCAGCAATTATCAATCTCCCAGTCCTCCCAAATCTCAACCAAAGCCAGTTCCAGAATTTGGAGATGATGAACAAGGATATGACGACGAAGAATATGAAGATGATTGGGAAGATGAAACCGATGATTGGGAAGATGAGTATGAGGAGGAGGAATATGAAGATCCTGATACTGTCCCCTATGGCGATCGCAAAAACTTAAAATCTGCTCAGCCCAACCGCGAAAAACGCGATCGACCTCCCCTTGATGCAAGGTATATCCGTTGAAAGATACAGCTAAGGGACTTGCGAGAAAATAAAATACCAATCCAGATTTTCCAGAATCGGTGAGGCGGCTTTGCCGCCCCACCGATTCTGGTTTTATATTTGGTACTTTATTAAGTCGCAAGTCCCTAAGCTGCTGAAATATTATTCAACAAAGAAATTCATGATGTTTGGATATCCAGAGCTTGCTATGCTATGTTTCATCTCTCCGAAGCATTTTTAATTAATAAAAGATTGTCATTAGACAAAAACTGCATGATTGGCACTGTAATTAGTCAGCGATATCAAATCCTCCAGAGCCTTGGTAGTGGAGGTTTTGGGCAAACATTTTTAGCAAAAGACTTACAACTGCCCGATCATCCTAAATGTGTGGTCAAACGGTTAAAACCTGCGACTGATGATCAGAATATATGGAAAATTGCTGGTCGTCTTTTTGAAGCGGAGGCGCGAGTTTTACATAAGTTAGGCAATCACGATCGCATTCCTCGTCTGTTTGCCCATTTTCAAGAAGCCCATGAATTCTATTTAGTTCAAGAGTTCATTGAGGGCGATGATCTCACTAATGAATTGATTTCTACAGCAAGGGACGAGGATGGCTATCCTGTGGGGCGGATGGATGAATCACAGGCGACCATTTTTTTGCTAGATGTACTGGAAATTCTGGCTTTTGTGCATCAGCAGGGAGCCATCCATCGCGATATTAAACCTGCTAACCTGATGCGACGACGCTCTGATAAAAATTTAGTACTGATTGATTTTGGCGCGGTCAAGCAGCTAGAGACAAGGGCGGCGATCGCTTCCACAGTGGCAATTGGGACAGATGGTTATATGCCCAACGAACAGGCGATCGGTAAACCTCGCCCCTGTAGCGATCTTTATGCGGTGGGCGCGATCGCCATTCAAGGCTTGACGGGAGTTCCGCCTAGCGTTTTAGGAGAAGATCTGGAAACGGGTGAACTAGCATGGCGACAATCTCCCGATGCTGCTAGTTACAAATATCGAACTAATGTTAGTGATGCTTTTGCGGGGGTGATTAACAAGTTAGTGAAGTATGACTTTCGCGATCGCTACCAGTCTGCGGAAGAAGCCTTAGTCGATGTCCGTCAGTTAGCGCTACCGATCGCGCCGACTATTTTACAGAACTATAATCAATCTAATTCCCAAACTGATTTTGCAGCAAATACTCAAGAATTAACTGCCATTGCTAGGTTGGAAGAGAATCCCACAGCACCAAGAGATTATTTGCATCTCAAACATAAAGAATGGAACTGGTTAGGGATTAGGGCGATCGCCTTGGTATCCGTGATTGCGGTAATTGGTGGATTAATATTTCTGCGTCCTTTCCCTATTCTCAAAACTGATGTAAATAGTGATATCAATATCAATTCGGTTTCACCAAGTCCTAAATATTTATTTTTATCGGAACGAGCGATCGCTAATAGTGATTTAGTTGGTAAGAGTGCGCTAGAGCTAGACATCATGCGTAATGAAGTATTTGCTCGCTATGGTCGCCGTTTCCAAGATCCTGAACTGCAAGCCTATTTTATGCGCCAGCCTTGGTATCAACCAAGGTATCCTTCCGAGCAATTTCCTGAGAATCTGCTAACTTCCATTGAAATGCAGAATGTTATGTTAATTAGCAGTTTTCAAGTCAAGATGGCTCAAAATGGAAATCCATCCACAACCAGTAATTCTCTATGCGATTACAATAAGCGCTTGATTTCTGATCCGAATCCACCAATTAATGTGCGAACAGGTGCGGGAGTTGATTATGCGATCGTGGGGACTCTCGATAATGGAACTCAAATTACGGTTAAGGGGGAAAAGCAGGGATGGTTACAAATTTCTGAACCGATCGCAGGTTGGGTAGCCGCAAATCGCACCAAACCCATGTGTTTCTGAGCTTTGCGCTCACTTAAAACCCAAAAAAGTTTTTAAAAGCGGCGCGATGCGCCGCTTTTAAAAACTTTTTTGTACTACTCAAAGCCTCAACAGGCTGTAACTTACTGAAGAAATGGTTTTGCTATTTCCTTTGCCATAGGCAGTAGTTCCGCATGACTAACTACCAAGGTTGGGAAATCGCGCCTACTGTAATCTTTGCCCATTGCTAAGGGAAAGATATTTGGAGAATCTTCTAAGGGAACCCAGATCGCGCCGATCGCTTTCAGAATTACCCAAACCGCCGCAATGTCCCAAATTTTGGGAGTGGCTTCCACTGCGCCAAAGGTCGAGCCGATCGCGACGGTCAAAAGGTTATAACTTGCCACGCCCAACATCCGCAATTTAAAAGGGAACTTAGAACGCCCCATTTTTTCGAGGCTGCGGGAACAGGCACTAAAGAAGTAATTAGCGAGAGCATCAGGATCGGGTGAAACTTCGGATAAATGGATTGGTTGATCATTTAAAAAAGCGGCTGCCCCATGCTCATCTGACCAACCATAGATATTTTGACGCAAAGGTGGTATAGCAACGTAACCAAACACAGGCGTACCATGATGCAATAGTCCCAAGGAAATTCCCCAAATAGGAATCCCGCGTGCGAAATTAGTTGTGCCATCGAGGGGATCGACAACCCAAGCCCATTCGCGATCGGGGAGAACTTGGGTTGACTCTTCCGTTAATACGCCAAAATCAGGAAATTCTTTTTCTAAGGCTTCCTTAATATAAGCATCCGCCCAGCGATCGCTTTGCGTCACCAGACTACCATCATCCTTCGCGATCGCCACCCTTGCCTGCTCAAAATCCGCCAGCAAGCGATCGCCAACATATTTAGTTAATGATTGGATAAAGAGAAGAATGTTTTGCCAGTTATTCATAAGTTACAGCCCATTAAGGCTTTGAGTAGTACAGATAAATTTTGGGAAGCGGCGCTCCGCGCCGCTTCCCAAAATTTATCTGAGGTTTAGTTAAGCGCAAAACGTTGTATTCATAATTGATGTTAATTCCAGATAATGCCCGTTAAATTTGCTTCTTGTGTTTGCATTCCATCGATGACAGCATCCGCTAGTTTAGATTTACTTAAGTTCGCTTTAAAAAAATTCACGCGAGTAAGATCAGAACCTTGCAAATTTGCACTCGTTAAATCAGATTCACTCAAATCTGCATCACAAAGACTTGCCCCATATAAACTTGCAAAGGTTAAATCAACTTCCGATAGCATCGCCCTATTCAGATTTGCACCATTGAGACTAGCGCGACTGAGATCGGCTCGTTGCAAAATTCCATCACTTAAGTTTGCGCCAAACAATTGCGCATCCCTAAGCACAGCTTCACTCAGATCAGCACGATTTAGTTTGGTTTTACCCATATTTGCGCCCGTTAATTTAGCACGAGGTAATTTTGCCTTACTCAAAATTGCTCCATACAAATTCACTCCGTATAACTTAGCATCACTAAGGTTGGCTTCACTCAAATCGGCTTCTCCTAAGTCTGCGCCACTAAAATTCGCGCTAATGAGATTAGCTCGATAGAGCTTTGCCCCATTCAGATCCGCACCATTGAGTTTTGCATTACTAAGATTTGCCCCGTAGAGACTGGATTGACTAAGATTTGCTCCATTAAGATCGGCATGGCTTAGATCAATTCCATTCATATCGGTTTTGCTAAGATTTACTCCTGCAAAGTTGCGCCGACCTGCATGATAGCTGTTAATTAGTTCACTGACTTCCATTACTTTTTTTGATAAATAAATTTAGTTAAACATAGGACTTACGCAAAATGACTTGAAACCTGCATTGCACCGTAAGGGCAATTCATGAATTGCCCTTACGGTGCGTTCTTTTGCATAAGTCCTAAAACAATAAAAAATACCACGCATTTTTTATTGCTCCTGTTCATCCATTTCTGCTTGCATTGCCTCTAAAATTTCTTGTTCCTGTACCACAAAATCTTCCTCGCTAATATCACCAAGATCGAGGCGTAGTTGTAAAGTAGTGAGGCGCTTTTGGAGATTTTCAGTTTTTTCCAATTCTGTAGTCGCCCGCTCTTCAATTTGCTCTGCAATCCAGAGCAGTCCCTCAAAGGGCGCTGTCAGTAGTTGCCATACCATAGGAAAATGTACTCTTGATTGTGAAACTTAATTGTGAACTCTAGTATGGCTTGCTTTGCAAGACATACTTGTTATGAAACCTATAATCTATGCTAAACCTTGCTTATCAATATGGGATGCGTCCCCTCCTGTTTTCCCTCGATCCTGAAGTTGCCCATCATTTAGCGATCGCCTCTTGTCGGCAAATTAGTAACTCATCGGTATTGCAAGCGATCGCCAAGGCTACTTGTTACTATAGCGATACAAGGCTCTCGCAAACCCTATGGAACTTAAAATTTGATAATCCTGTGGGCTTGGCGGCAGGTTTTGATAAAAATGCGGAAGCGATCGGCGCATGGGAAAATTTTGGCTTTGGCTTTGCGGAAGTAGGGACAATTACGGCAAAGGGGCAGTCGGGCAACCCCAAGCCACGAGCATTTCGCTTACCGAGCGATCGCGCCGTACTTAATCGCATGGGCTTTAACAATCGTGGTGCAGCCGCCACTGCGATCGATCTCCAAAATTATTTAGCGAGTCACAAGCTCAGGATTCCCCTCGGCATTAATCTCGGCAAATCTAAAATTACTGAACTCGCTGATGCAAAATTTGACTATGCCGAAAGCCTGCGATCGCTCTACGATTTTGGCGATTATTTTGTAGTCAATGTCAGTTCACCGAATACGCCCAATTTACGCGATTTACAAGCCACAGAGCAGTTATGCGGGATTCTTGCCGAGTTGCAACCGATTAATAGCGCCAATAAACCAATTTTGGTGAAAATTGCCCCTGATCTCAATGATACGGACATTATCGAAGTAATTAAAGCTAGTCAAGCCTATGGTGTCGCAGGGATCATCGCCACAAATACGACGATTTCTCGCCAAAATCTGACGACTACGCATTTATCGATCACGGGTAAGCCAGTCACCGAGGAAGCTGGTGGCATCAGTGGTCAGCCGCTACGCGATCGCTCCTTAGCTGTTATTAACCTAATTTGGAAAACCACTAATGGCAGCTTACCGATTATTGGTGTGGGCGGCATTTTTAACGCAGAGGATGCTTGGCAGAAGATTACGGCGGGTGCGGCGATCGTGCAGGTTTACACTGGCTTAATTTATGAAGGGCCTTTAGTTGTTAAACAGATTTTGCAAGGCTTAGTCGCTAAGCTAGAAGCCAATGGCTTAGATAATATTCAACAGGCGATCGGTTTAGCCCATCAGCAAAAATTATAAAAGTATTGCACAGCAATACTTTTATCCATCGCAAGTGAGATAAAATCGTACATATAACTTCTAAATACAGATGATTGTTCCCTCGCCTTCGGCGAGGGAACAATCATCCAACGTTGCGGTTTTCACATAGGCGATCGCGATTATGTCTGTGTCATTTAAAATTCACGACGATACGATAAATCAGGTAAATGAAAAAACAGACATTGTAGATATTGTGTCTGAGCGTGTCGTGCTACGCAAAAGTGGGGCAAATTTTCGGGGAGCATGTCCTTTTCACAACGGGACAAATGCCACTGCTTTAACGGTAAATCCATCACGGCAGATGTACCACTGCTTTAACTGCGGGGCAGCAGGTGGCGCAGTCAAGTTTTTGATGGAGATCGATAAGCGATCTTTTTCTGATGTAGTTTTGGATTTGGCGAAACGTTACAACGTTCCTGTTAAAACCGCCGATCCCGAAAAAACTAAGGAGATTCAACGCCAAATTTCCCATCGCGATCGCCTCTATGAAGTGATGGCTTTGACCACCAGTTTTTATCAGCACGCCCTCTATGCGCCCCAAGGTCGTGACGCTCTGGCGTATCTGATCGAAAAGCGAAAAATGAGCAAAGATACGATCCAGAAATTTCAACTGGGTTATGCCCCCGCAGGCTGGGAAACCTTGATGGGATATTTGGTGCAGCAAAAGCAGATGCCAATGAAGTTAGTAGAAGAAGCAGGTTTAATCGTTCCGCGCAAAACTGGGAATGGATTTTATGATCGCTTTCGCGATCGCCTGATGATTCCGATTCACGATACTCGCGGTCGGATAATTGCCTTTGGTGGGCGATCGCTGGGTGATGAAGAACCAAAATATTTAAATTCTCCTGAAACGGAACTGTTTAGCAAGGGTACGGTTTTATTTGGCATGGATAAGGCGCGAGATGCAATATCCAAGTCCGATCAAGCGATTGTGGTGGAGGGCTATTTTGATGCGATCGCCTTGCATCAAGCGGGAATTGAACAGGCGATCGCCACAATGGGTGTAGCTCTCAATGCTGACCAAATGAAGCAGTTATTGCGCTATACGGAATCCAAAAATGTAATTTTAAATTTCGATGCGGATAAGGCAGGAATTACGGCGGCAGAAAAGGCGATCGCGGGTTTTAAGGAATTAGTTTTTAATGGAACCGTGCAATTACGAGTTCTAACGATACCCGATGGCAAAGATGCCGATGAATATCTCAAGCAACATAGCGCTGAGGCTTATCGAGATTTGCTCACCAATGCACCTTTATTTCTTGATTGGCAGATCGATCAAATCCTCACAGGGCAGGATTTAAATCAAGCCGATCGCTTTCAAAAAAGTAGTCAAGCGATCGCGCAATTATTAAATAATTTACCTGTCGATTCCTTCTTTCGTACCCATTACATTCATACTTCTGCTCAAAAATTATCCCAAGGTAATTCCTATCTTGCATTGCGTCTAGAGCAAGACCTGCGCCGCCAGTTACGCAATACACGGTGGAATAGTAATAAACCTGCTCCGTCCCTGACTACAACCACAAATTCATTACATATCGCTGAAACTCAACTTTTACAAATCTATCTGCATTTTCCCCAACATCGCGCCTATTTATATCAAGAGATTGCCGAAGAAGAGAATATTGAATTTACTCAATCCAATCATCGCTATCTTTGGCAAACAATTCTCAATCTGCTCCAAGCCAATAAAACTTCCCTTGCTGCGGAAGAACCCTATCCTGATCATCTCATTCAACAATTACAGATTCTCTGCGCTGAGCAAGAAGAAGTCGCTCAACAATTGCAGCATTTACTTTGGCTCGATGAAAACTCGCGCATTGGTTTATTGCGCCCGCAAATTGTCGTGAGAACGGCGATCGCCAAAATCCAATACATCATGTGTGAGAAGCATGAAAAAGATTGGCTCAGTAAATATCAAAGTATGGATGTGATTGCTAATCCTAGTTTTGGCTATGAATGTCAAGCCAAAATTAAAGAAGCCAGACAACGCAAAGCCGAAATCCGTAAACAGATAGAAGTTAATTATCTTGATCTTTCTGGCACTGGTACTAACACGAATGATAAAAATGCGATCGAGTTTTAATGTTCAATCGATAATTTGGGCACTGGTCAGTTAAATCGTGATCGACGTATTTGCCTCGTTTTTCATTGTCATGAAATGGACGTTTTAAAACCCATCCCACATTAACTGACCAGTGCCATCACCGCTATCATTACCAAGTGATAGCCTCCAAGTTCGCCCCGATCTCCTTATCTTCTATTCAACATTACAGCAATTTTCGATCAAACGAACCACAGGAAAAAATTTAAAAGTGTTGCTTCGCAACACTTTTAAATTTTTTCCTGTTTGGATTTGAGCGCAAAGCGCTGTAGTATCTTCGTCTAGGAACAGACCTGAATACTTACAAGAATATAAAGACGATTTTTCTATTCCATCTTTTGCGTTTGGACGGATTGTGACAACTCCCGTTATTGATCCTGTAAACGGATACAATACGGGCTTCACAGCTACTCCAGCTATTGCTTTCGGAAACTCGCTGTGCTTTAACCACGGGATGCCCTCCCGCCGTGGACAACAGGGAAACCTCGAAAGGATTTGTTTGTCTATTTTTAGAGTACAAGAATCTTGCACTATTGGCAATTC
>DCSN01000247.1 GCA_002325645.1 Pseudanabaena sp. UBA1465 | reverse complement strand
CGACCGACATCGGCTCCAACTTCAGGTTGGTAGAGAATCTTCGAGAAGTCTAAACCCTTGAGTTTCCAATGTTCGACGGCTTGCTTGGCTTCTAGGACTTCAGTACGACCGACCATTTCATCAAGGGTGCGGAAACCGAGTTTCGCCATCAGTTCACGGACTTCCATCGCGATGAAAGTCATGAAGTTGACAGTATGGGCGGGATCGCCTGTGAACTTCTCGCGCAGTTGTGGATCTTGGGTGGCGACTCCGACGGGGCAGGTGTTGAGATGACAGACGCGCATCATGATGCATCCCAAGGTGACGAGGGGCGCAGTGGCAAAGCCGAATTCTTCGGCTCCTAGTAGAGCGGCAATCACGACATCACGCCCTGTTTTCATCTGTCCATCGGTTTCGACAACGATGCGGCTGCGGAGATTGTTGAGAACGAGGGTTTGGTGGGTTTCCGCGAGTCCAAGTTCCCAAGGTAAGCCAGCGTGTTTGATTGAGGTTTGGGGCGATGCACCAGTACCGCCATCGAAGCCAGAGATGAGAACCACATCAGCATGGGCTTTAGAAACCCCTGCGGCGATCGTGCCTACGCCTACTTCCGATACTAGCTTGACGCTCACACGGGCAGCGCGGTTAGCATTCTTGAGGTCATGGATCAACTCAGCGAGGTCTTCGATGGAGTAGATGTCATGGTGAGGCGGTGGTGAAATCAAGCCCACACCTGTGGTGGAGTGGCGAACTTTGGCAATCCAAGGATAGACCTTCTTGCCAGGGAGTTGACCGCCTTCTCCTGGTTTTGCGCCTTGAGCCATTTTGATTTGAATCTCTTTGGCTTGGGAGCATTTGATGCTAAATTACTACATGAAATAAGACATTATAATATTGAGTAATTTACTTCATGTTGTTGAGATGAGTCTTTCTCAAGGGTGTTTTAGTGTTTTTTCCGAAGTGTAAATAACTGCCTTCGGCAAAGAATTTAAATTTTATTAGTTAAAGGAGTGGTTCAGTTATGGCTAAAGTTTTAGTGATCGGGATGGGTGGAACTGGGCTGACTGCAATTAGAGAAACTCGTAGACTAATTGCTGAACGCTATGAAAGAGGGTTGGATGCGCCAGAGGTAGAACAAGTAAGATTTCTTTACATTGACACGCATGAGGCAGATGTTTCTAGCCATAGATGGACGGTCTTAGGCAAAGATATTCGTTTAACTGAAGGGGAAAAAGCTATTATCACAGGTGCAAATCTGCAAAATATGGTCGAACATCCCGATCAATATCCAGATATTTCGCCTTGGCTACCAACAATTCAGCAGTATGTGGGAGATCCTGGGGCAGGCGCAAAGGGTATTCGTCCTTATGGTCGATTGATATATGAATATAACGAAAACAAACGCCTAATCAGAGACAAATGTACTGCTTTATACAACTATTTGAATGAGCAGTTTCGTCAAGACCCCGAATGGCGGATTTATCTTGTTTGTGGTCTAAGTGGCGGAACTGGCAGTGGCATGTTTATCCCCTTTGCTTATGATCTGCTGAATTGGAATCTTCATCAAAAAGGAACACCATCTCGAAAATTCTACTCGTTTCTAATCTTGCCTTCTTTACAAGTCGTGGGTAGACACGATCGCTACTTTCCAAATGCACAAGCAGCTTTGATGGAGCTAAATTACTATTCTTTCCAAAAAGATCGGTTGCCTTTTGATAATTGTTATTTGCTAGAACCTCGCAATGCTAATGGTTTGGAGATTGGCATAGATAACTTGCCGCTTGTTATTGCTCAACGTATTTTCTTGAATATTCAGGGTGGAGAGGCTGCATCTTTTGCTGATGCGATGATGGACAATCCCAATTTGGGGCAATCTGAAGGTGATATAGAAACAGGTCGTCGACATTCTTTGAACTTCTCAACATTTGGATTAGCCGTAGTAAGCTATCCGAGAGAGGTCATTGCTCAATGTCTTACTTTAAAACTTTCAGGGATGGTGGTAACCAATTGGTTAATCCAAAAACAGAAATCGCCTACCAACACTAACGAAAGAACTAGACAAGAGCTTGCGTCAATTCGGTTGTCTTGGTCTCATGTGGCTGGTGATGCTGATCCATTTGGTAGAAATACATATGACGACTATCTTGTTCAGATTGAAAATTTAGTTGATACATCATTGCGTGATATTCCTAAAAAAATGATCGGTAGTAATGTCGATAGAATTCGGCAAGAAATTGAAGATGGTTTTAGAGATGTCGGGATTGAAAAGTATTACCAACAACTTGAGAATGATCTTGACGGGGCTATTTTGGAAGTGTTGAAATTTTTGCGTTCAAAACTAACAACATTTTTGCGTAGCGAAGATTTGGGTGTCGATTTTGCTAAGAAATTTTTGGAGGAACTAGCAAAAATTCTTGAAGAGCATAGAAAATCTGCAAATAAGCTTGCTGATAATGACAAAACAGCTACATTTCGCAGCAATCTTTCTAAAGCTGTCAATACAATTCGCGCCAAAGAGCAGAAGATGTTTTATGGAGATGTTGAGAACGATAGAATTAATGCGAGTACACAATTAAAGGCTTATTTGAAAGGGCTTGCTAATGTTCGTGCGGGTCGCTATGGATTGTTGTTTATCACCAGAGTAAGTCCTATTGTTATTTCTCTTGCTGGAAGTTTAGAGAAATGGATATCTAAAATGACGGAATCTAATCAGAAGCTGGCAGGGAAGTTAGAGACAGTTCTTAAAGAACTGGAAAAGGGTTCTAAGGAAAATGGGAAAAGTATTTTTAATACTGCCAGTCTAGATCAGATGATTAGCACAACTAGTTTATCAGTAGTTCAACGTTCAATCGAAGAAGCTATTTGTCAAGAGTTTAATCAATTGGAACTAGATCTATTTTCTCTAACTGAAACCACAAATCTAAATCCTGAAGATATCATTAACGATCTTACTTATAAATGGGTCTTGAGTGATGCTTGTCCAATTAATGTCAAGCAAATTACTTTATACGATAAGTTTGTTGATGAAATTCGCACTCCTCAGGCTCGACAACAAATTTTAACTGAAGCCAGTTCTCTGTCGGCTCCATTCTTGAAATTTGCTCCTACTGAAGTGGGTAAGAAAGCGATCGCTTCAACTGAGGCAAAAATCACAACAATTCCTGAAAGTGAAGGGCGTATGAGTCGTGACGGGAGACCAACCCAAACGGTCATTCGTGACGATCTCTTAGCGGTCGGTGTTCCGTCAAATGCGATTAGGGTCGCAAGCGATCAAGAGCGTATTATTTTCTTGCAAGAAAAACAAGTTTTTCCGTTGCGATTTATTGAGTCGCTATCTTTGCCCAATGGCTTGCGCGATAGCTATGATCGCTTCTCAGAAAAAAGAGCGCTGCACATTGATAAGAGGATCGAATCAAATCTATACGATTTGTTTATGCTTTCACCTGAGGAAAAAGAAAAGATTTTAGAGTCTGAAGAGGTTTTCTTGATTGCGCGTGCTAAGGGCTGGATATTTGAAAAGGTCAATCAGTATACTATGACGGCTGAAATCCGCTACGAGTTTGAGGATGTTGTAACGGTTGGTAAACAAAAATTAGTTTTAGGCAATAATTTTGAAATGGCATCACTTGCTTTTAGTAAAAATGTGTTATCTTCAAACAATGTAGATGCTGACATTTCTGAATCTCGTCAACGCTTAACAGAAAGTGCGAAGAGTCTTTTGCGTTCTCTTAAATCTGATGAGGTTGCTAGTGCTGAGTTCCGAAACTTATTGAAGGTTTATCTTGATGCACGGGAGCAAGAATATGCTGCTGGCAGTGATGATCCCCGATATGAAAAGGACAAGGGTGTAGTAAATCGTATTTTGCGGGGTATAGGTTGATAATGTCTTGGTTTAAGCGAATTAAAGCCAAACGCTGTTTGGGGGATGTAGATAATACATGCCCTAAGTTTCTTTCTGGAGAAGAGCAGAATCTTGCTTTGACTAGTTGTGACTGCGGTAGTTCGCTTGAGGCTTTAGAGGAAACGAATAAGCCATTCTTAGCTTTTACTTCTGTGATTGGTGTGGCAATACTTGGTGGCTCTGCTTTGGCAGTTCTACCTTCTGTACGAGGTGAACGCGCTTTGACACAGAAGGAACCAGTACCACCTACAGCTATTCCGTCTTCTCCTATTCGTTTACCTCCAACATCGACATCGACTCCTAACATACCCCAAGTCTCGACTACTTCACCTTTGCCTACGCCCACACCTCTACCAACTAATTCCTCATCCCCTTCTATTACTCCAAGCCCTCAACCTAACCCTTCACAATCTTCTGATTCTCAGCCCCCTTCAGTGCAACTGCCACCTCTTCCTACGGAAGATCAGGTTAAGGTTGCTCTAAGTAAGCTAAGCCAGATGAATCCAGATTGTGTTTTAGAGTTTCCTGTAGATGGAGAATCTCGATTTAAGTTGGTTGGGTTTCGCTCTAATGAGGGCAAAAATTTAGCTTTTACTGCATATGTGGTGAAAGGCTTAATTGATGAGGGGTATCGAAACAAAGGTAAATTTGCTGAATCAGATACAATTCAACTAATTTCTTTTGATTCAGAGAAAAATAGAAAGCTAGTTCTTAAACCCTTGAGTAAAGAAGTTGCTTTTGGTCAGTTTGTCCGTTCATTAAACGTTTCTCTTGAAGGGAGTTGTTCTCTATGATAAATAAGATTTCTCACTTGTTTGGCAGCGCAAAAAAAATCAAGCTGTTTTTGCTTGCCTGTATTTTTGCTGTAGGTATTGCTTCGTCTATGCTATTTGCCGATCCATCAGATGCAGTTATGGGTGAATATAAGCAATGGGTAAAGATGGGTTTGATTGATGGAGTTCTTAGTCCTAAAGAGCTTGGTCTAGAATATTTAGGAAAGCCTCCTGAACCTGCTGTTCTTGCAATAGATTCAAGGTTAAGAGATGCCTTGTATGAAGCAGACGCTGAGATGTCACAGCAAACAGACAATATTTCACTTGCAATACCTATAAATAACCCTGCCAACTTCACCTTGCCACAAGATACTGGTTCTATTGCTAATGGTTCCCGAACATTAGAAGTTGACGGAGTTGTATCTCGTAAAGATAGAGTTCCTGTAGCAGCTCCAATTACACCTTCGTTTGCGAGAAATATGTATGCAAATGAATTAAGAAACAATGGAACAGTCCAAAATGATGGCATATCTGACACATCCAGAGTTCTATTTGCCGATGCGAGTGGCTCGTTTTTACAAGCACGGAAGTTGGTTGTTTTTGATTTATTTGTTGTAGATAAAAAAAATAGGAGTAAGAGATACCTTGTTCCTCGCGTTGTCGCAGATACTTTTTGTCGTGATCTTATTGTTTCGGCAAGGGAGCGTACATATCGTAGACTAAGCTAGCAAACTGAACTGATAAGTTGGGTTACTATTGGGACAGAGAGGTTCTAGATCTTCGATATTCACATATTCTCTCTGTCTCGTAATTTCAAAAGTAGACGCGATTAAATAATTGGTAGTGCCTTCATTCCTTGTAAGTAAAATTTCACTTTTTTGAGGCTTTCAGCAAAAGCATTCCACGATTTCAAAACTCAAATGACGAAACAATTTATAGTACTGACAAAAAATTGATTAAAGTAATGAACATAAAAAGAAAGACCATATTTTTTATATTATCCTTTTTTGCCTCTATGTCTCTGTTTGGGATTGGAGCTAGAGCTTTAAGTATAAATGTTCCCTCAAGCGATTCTTTATACTTTGACCACAACTCACTCACTCCTGCTCATGCTCTTGGGTTAGATTACTTAAATGAGGAACCGCCAGTTCTAGCTAATAGGAATCTCTTTAATATTCTTTATGAAGCCAAAGAAGAGATTTCTATTAATACTGAAAATATCGCAAAAGCTTTTGATGTTGGCACTAACTATCCAGTTTGGATAGGTCAATTGGACGACAATGGTGATTTACGAACTAGGACAGGATATCAAGCGGTTGCTTTTATTGACCCGCAAGACAAAGTACAGTTTTTTACTCCTTCCGTTCTTTACAATATGTTCTCGATTGAGGAGCGTAACGGCGGTAACCTTACATTTTCGCCTGAATCACACAAAATTCTAGTTGCTGATTCAAGTAATTCTTTCTTGCAAGCGCAACGTATCAATCCAATTAAATTAGTTGTTTTTGATCGTATACGGAAAAAAGTATATTTTGTTACAGTCAATCCTAATGCTGTTTGTAGAGATGCCCTAAATGCTGTGATTAATAAAAAGTTAGTTAGGCTTCCTGCGGCGGAATTGTCAAGAGTGCTAAGCTAATTTCTCTAGAGGAGTTTAAGATGCTAACTATTGTTGGACGTAAATGTGTGCATGTATACGCTGAGATATTGATGGTATTGACTACCCTCTCTTTACCCTCTTCTTTGCACAGTCAAACTATTGAACCTTCTCAAAATTCCACCAATTTGTTAGCGTCTATTCCAATTGGTAGAACACCTCAGCAAATTGGCTATCCCGAATATATAAAATATATCAGATCAGGAATTAGTATTGTTTCAGCAATTCCAGCTAATATGCCTCTGTCTTTTCCGATAGGACAAAATTATCCCATCCGTTTTAGCAATCCCAGTGTAGCAAACTCTGCAAATACACTTTTAGCGATCGGTTTTATAGATCGTCAAGGTAATTTTCAACCTTTCTCTAGCAGCATAATATCAGAAACCATGAATTGGCATCTCGATACTCTTCGTGGTGGATTTGAGAGAAGTCAGCACATTGCCATCTTTTCAGCAACCTCAAGGTCGAATAAAGTTCCAGTAATCAATCTTGTAGTAACCAATCCAAATACAGGTAATCGTCAAGTTATTCGTAGCGTAAATGCAGTATCACTAGCAAGAGATATGATTAACGCCGCATTAAACAACCGTTTTTTTCAGAACTCCCCTCCACAAAACAATCCTACAAGTATTCCTGCACTACCGTTATAAGACCAGACTTTTACTAACTACTTTTACATACGGGTAAGTAATGCTTCTAGATCAACATTTGGGTATTAAAAAATTTATTGTCAAAGGCATTTTGATATTAATATGCCTCACTTTCTTTATTAATACGTTAACTGTTAGCGCTGAAGAAAAAATTGTTGCGTCTTCTAATATCTCATCAAAATTAGATTTTTCTTTGCAACGACAAGTAGGTAATCCAATTTCATTAACAGATATGGGCTATCAATCTTGGTCGCAAGTTTTAATCGGTGATACGAACCTATCTAAAGATGATCTTTTAAAGACTAGTAAAAGACTCAGAGATATTTCACGATCTCTAGGGTCTTACTGGCCAATTTCCGTTTCTATACCAAACTTACATGAGGAAAATGATACATCTAAAAATCTTGCCTATAGCCTTACAGATTTCCGCAAAGAAAATGGTCAATGGAATTCTCTCAGTGCTGGCTATGCATTAAAGCTTGTTACCCAAGAAATTGTGACTCTTGAATCAAAATCTGTACAACCTTTCATTGATTTTCTAGTTCCCGATGATAATGAAAAAATTTACAGACCATTACAAGGTGTCCCGCTTGATGTGTATTGTAAAATGTTAATGAAAGTACTTAATATAACTAAGGTTTAAATTATAATTATGGGTAATTCTAACAATAGTAACAACAACGTAAAGGTAGTAATTATTAATGGTTCTGCTGCCATTATCCTGTTTGGTTTGTACATATTTCGTTATGACATATTAAAGCTCATAAACAAAAATCAATCTGAGCCACCAGCGACACGTTCTACATCAGTTTTGCATCAATCTAATACCAAAAATATGGGTTAACTATATGAAAAAATGGTTGTCAATTAAATTTGTAGTTTTTTTGTTTTCAAGTGTTGTAGCAATTAACTATGTTCACCCTGAGGAATTGTTAGCTCAAAATCAAACTAAAGAACCGTTAAATGAGAGTAAATATAGTCTTGCATCAAAATATAAACTAGCAGACGATAAATTATCTCTTTTGCCAGAAGACATGCCTTTAGCAATTCCTTTGTGCAGCAACTCACCATTTCGACTACCACAAGATTCTAATGAACTTGAAAATTCTCCTTCCTGTACAAACTTAGAAGCTATTGGGATCATAATATCTCGCACAAAAATAACTGAGATTCCGATAACACCTAGATTTCTAAGAGAGATGATTGAGAATGCAACAAGGAATTCAGGTACTATTCAATCGATGCTTAATAAAGAAAAAGAGTCGGTTAATATAAGCAGGCGTGTAGCTGTTCTTGATCTTGTTGTTGTTAACCTTCAAACAAAAAAGAAATACGTCGTTCGCCATGTGCTTGCTGATACTTTTTTCAGATATGCTATTAATGCCATAGTTAATGATACTTATCGCAGAATAGACACTAATTTATAATGTATTCTAATGTTTTCATGCCGTAATATCACCAATTTCTGATCGCTGATTTATAAACTTGCATAACTTTGATATTTATTGACACTCTAAGTTTAATAGAACCTTAAATATTTCTATAATCACTATAAAGGCAGTTTAATTTATGAGAACTTCTAATAATAGTAATAACAACGTAAAAGTAATAATTATTAATGGATCTGCTGTAGTATTTTTACTGGCTGGTCTTGCATATTATTTTTTAGTCTATGACAAAAAACCACCTGAACCAATTTGTTCCAGACAATCTTGGCAATTTTGTTCTATCTCATCCTTACGCAAATATGCCGTAGAAACTTTGACTCCTTTACCTCCAGACAGATTAATTTCTGTACCAATTGGTTCTTCTTTTCCAATTAGTTATAACCAAACTAATAAAGAGTTATACATTAGTGGTACTTCAACTCCCCCAAAACATTCATCAATGGAGATAGTAGGTTATGTTGATAAAAACAATCAAAAAGTTTATTTCACAGCTTCTAGCATTTTAGATCTTGTAGATAGTGCTATTACACCTAGTAGAACTATAATGGCTGGGAATCAGAAAGTTCCAGTAATTAACGTTGTGGTTAGAAATGGAAGTCAAGAATTTGTCAAACAACAAATTGATGCTATTTCTCTTGAGAGAGATATAATTAATGCTGCTGTTTCTGAATACTGGAAGAATAGAAAATAATAGTTATTAGATTAATACTAAATTCATTTTATAAAGCATTAAATTTTAATCTTAAAATAAACCAAGTTTTGCCTGTTTTTTACTCACTATAAGGTGATTATGTTTAGTCTCATCCAAGTATTAATTAGTCTACTGCTAATATTTAGTCTAGGATTATCAATTCCATTAAATAGTGCTTACGCAAGCGAAAAGCATGAAATTTCGTTAACTCTAAGCAAACAACTTAAGCAATTTGTAAAAGGTGCAGCATTAGGCAATCAAGGCTTAGAATATTTCGCACTGCCCGATCCAAAAGATCTAAGTAAAATTCCAGCCGATCCACAAAACCCCTTAACAATCGCCAAAATCGAGCTAGGCAAACTCCTATTTCACGAACCAGCACTCACCATCAACCCCATTAATCCTAAACATTGGCAAAACGGAAGCTGTGCAACTTGTCACCTTGCCGAGTCAGGATTTCGGGCTAATTTGACTCAGGCTTTAGGCGTAGGTGGATTTGGATTTAACAAGCAAAGACATCGAGACCCTGATGCACCACCTACAGATATCGATAAACTTAACATTCTTGCCCCATCAGTCTTAAACGTTGCCTATCAAGACATACAACCTTGGGACGGTCGCGCAGGAGTTACAGGACCAAATGCTAATGTTCCCCTCACCAAAGAATTTGATATCAATCGGTTTGGCTACAGAGGATTAGAAGCTCTATCTATTGAAGCTTTAACTGTTCATCGTATGGGTACAGCCGCGATCGCCCAAATCCCTGAATATCAAGAGCTATTTGCCAAAGCATTTCCAGACCGTCCCTATGTCAAAGCTGATGTAGAAGACAATATCAATGCTGGACTTGCGATCGCTGCTTATTTACGAACCTTACTACCTAACGAAGCGCCTTTCCAAAAATGGTTGCATGGCGACGAATCTGCTATGTCAGAAAAAGAACTTCGTGGAGCAAAAGTCTTTTTTAGCTCTACTTGCATTGCCTGTCATACAGGACCAAATCTTGCGAGTAACTCTTTTGCATCGTTAGGATTTGCAGATCACCCAGAAGATTTTACTGGACTTAATTTAGGGCGCAGCATAGTCACTAAAAATCCGTCTGATGATTTTAAATTCAAAACACCACAGCTTTATAACCTAGCAGATAGTACACCCTATGGGCATGGGGCATCTTTTAATACTCTTGAAGATGTCGTTCAATATATCGTAAAAGGCAAACCTCAGAATTTTGAAACTAAGTTTGCTGGTACTCTGAACAGCTTATTCAAACCTCTAAATATTAGCGGACAACAAGTAGATGATCTAACCACATTTCTCAAAACTAGTTTGCACGATCCAAACCTTATAAGATACAAACCAAAAATTTTACCCAGTGGGCTTTGTTTCCCAAATAACGATCCAGAGTCAAAACAGCAGCTAGGTTGTAGTTAAAATCTTATAGGTATTTCAAAAAGTGTAGAGCCACGATTTATTGTTAACACCATAATTGGAGGCTGAGCGTTTAAATAATTTAGAATTTGATTATAATTTATAATTGGAAACCCATTAATAGCCACAATCGTATCGCCACTAGCAATACCATATTGAAACGCAATTGAAGGAGATATAACTGAAATAACTTGTAAGGTTTCGGGATTTACCGTTATTCCCAAATTTGGTCTATTTGTACTTATGTAATTACTATTCTGTCGCTGACTAGCTAATGCTTGCTGAGATCTGACTAAAAAATTTTGAATTACATTAACACTTACAGCAAACCCTAATCTAATTTTCCCGAACTTTGCGGGATCAGGCATGTCTTTACTAATACCAATCAACTCACCATTAGTATTAACCCAAGGACCTCCAGAATTACCAAGTTGAAGAAAAACTTTTGCTGATATTTCACCACCACCAATTTTATTAACTACTCCCTGAGATATAGTGCCAGCCACACCAAGAGGTGAGCCAACTACTATTACATTACTTCTAGCTTTGATACTTTCTGGATTAGCTAGCTGCAAAAAAGGGAAAACCTCGTTATTATGTACGATCTGAACTAATGCAAGATCGTCCTCAATATTAATAACAAGTACTTTGCCAAAATATTCTCGACCATCTAAAGTAAATATTTTTACAACATCAGACTGAATATTACGAACGACATGTTCACTGGTAATCACCGTTCCATTAGCGTTTATTATAGTGCCAGAGCCAATAGAGTTACCTGCTATAACTGATACTGAGGCATTAAGTGCTTTTTTCTTTGCCTGTTCTATTTGTATTGCAGAATTAGTTGATGCATAGCTAAATTTACATTCTGTATGATTTATTGGCAAGAGGGAACAACAAACTAGGAACCCTAATTCAATAAGTATTAATCGGTATGATAATTTAGGCATATTGATATTCCAAATCTGTATCATATAAAAAACAAGGGGCTTAAGCCCCTTGTCTCTTGAGTTAATTAGCTACCACCGATACGGGCGACATCGCGGGAGTTGGCTTCAAAGGCGGCGTTGAGGGCATCGTCACCACTCAAACCATCTTCTAAGGCTTCCTTAATCGCTTGCAATACCCGCTTGTAATCCTTCGGCATTACCTTCACGAATTTAGGAGCGATCGCATTCCAATCAGCGAGGACTCGCTCACCGATCGCACTTTCTGTATAGTCAACATGCTGCTGAATCAACTGCTTCAGATCCTTGATTTCTTCGGGATCTTCGAGCTTTTCTAAGCCGACCATTGAGGTATTGCAACGGGTTGCGAAATCACCTGACTCATCGAGAATGTAGGCAATACCGCCACTCATACCAGCCGCGAAGTTCCGTCCTGTTAAGCCCAAGACCACGACCTTACCGCCAGTCATATATTCGCAACCATGATCGCCGATGCCTTCGACTACGGCATTTACACCAGAGTTGCGTACTGCAAAGCGTTCGCCAGCGATGCCGCGAATGTAGACTTCACCACTGGTTGCGCCGTAGAGTGCGACGTTACCTGCGATCACGTTCTCTTCCGCGACAAAAGTAGAAGCTTTGTCTGGATAGAGAATGATTTTACCGCCGCTTAGTCCTTTACCGAGGTAGTCGTTAGTGTCGCCTTCGAGTTCCATTGTTACACCTGATGGAACGAATGCGCCGAAGCTTTGACCAGCCGTACCTTGGAAATGCAGATGTACGGTGTCATCGGGCAACCCTTCCCAATGGCGCTTGGTGATTTCGTTGCCAAGGATGGTTCCGACGGCGCGATTGATATTGCGGATGGGAACGATCTCATGGATTGGTTCGCCATCAACGATCGCTGCTTGACATAAATCTAACAACAGAGTCATATCAAGGGATTTGTCTAAGCCGTGATCCTGTGGAATTTGGCAATAGCGACCGACATCGGCTCCAACTTCGGGTTGGTAGAGAATCTTCGAGAAGTCTAAACCCTTGAGTTTCCAATGTTCGACGGCTTGCCTTGCTTCTAGGACTTCAGTACGACCGACCATTTCATCAAGGGTGCGGAAACCGAGTTTCGCCATCAATTCACGGACTTCCATTGCGATGAAGGTCATGAAGTTTACGGTGTGGGCGGGATCGCCTGTGAACTTCTCGCGCAATTGAGGATCTTGGGTGGCGACACCGACGGGGCAGGTGTTGAGGTGGCAAACGCGCATCATGATGCATCCCAAGGTGACGAGCGGTGCAGTGGCAAAGCCGAACTCTTCGGCTCCTAGTAGCGCCGCAATCACGACATCACGCCCTGTTTTCATTTGTCCATCGGTTTCGACAACGATGCGGCTGCGGAGATTGTTGAGAACGAGGGTTTGGTGGGTTTCCGCGAGTCCGAGTTCCCAAGGTAAGCCTGCGTGCTTGATTGAGGTTTGTGGTGATGCGCCAGTACCACCATCGAAGCCAGAGATGAGAACCACATCAGCGTGTGCCTTAGAAACCCCTGCGGCGATCGTGCCTACTCCCACTTCCGATACGAGCTTGACGCTGATACGGGCGGCGCGGTTGGCATTCTTGAGATCATGAATCAACTCAGCGAGGTCTTCGATGGAGTAGATGTCATGGTGAGGTGGTGGTGAAATCAAGCCGACACCTGTGGTGGAGTGGCGAACTTTGGCAATCCAAGGATAGACTTTCTTGCCAGGGAGTTGACCGCCTTCCCCTGGTTTCGCGCCTTGAGCCATTTTGATTTGAATCTCTTTGGCTTGGGAGAGATAGAGACTGGTTACGCCGAAACGTCCAGAGGCAACCTGTTTGATGGCGCTATTTTTGGAATCGCCTTGATCGTTTGTCCATGTGTAGCGATCGGGGTCTTCGCCGCCTTCGCCTGTGTTGGACTTGCCGCCAATGCGATTCATGGCGATCGCCAGAGCTTCGTGAGCTTCTTTAGAGATCGAACCGTAGCTCATCGCCCCCGTTTTGAAGCGGCTCAAGATTGATTCAATCGGTTCCACTTCTTCGAGGGGAATTGACTCGCGAGATTTGAAATCGAGCAAGCCACGCAAAGTGAAATGCTGTTGATTTTGTTCGTTGACTAAACTCGAATATTTCTTGAACAGTTCATAGTTGCCATCGCGTACTGCCTTTTGCAATGCATGGATAGTTTCAGGACTGAACAGGTGGGCTTCACCATCCTTACGCCATTGATAATCGCCGCCGACATCAAGGGTGTGACCACTCGCAGGACGATCTGGGAAGGCGTGGGCATGACGAGCGATCGCTTCTTTCGCAATCACTTCCAAATCCGCTCCTTCGATACGAGAAGCTGTCCAAGTGAAGTATTTCTTGATCACATCATGATTCAAGCCAACCGCTTCAAAGATTTGAGCGCCGCGATAGCTTTGGATTGTGGAAATACCGATTTTGGAAGCAACCTTGGTTACGCCTTTAGTTGCCGACTTGATGAAGTTCTTGCAAGCAGTTTTGAACTCAACATTTACCAAGAGACGTTGATCGATCATGTCTTTGATTGTTTCAAAGGCAAGATAAGGATTCACCGCGCCGCAACCATAGCCAATCAACAATGCAAAATGATGTACTTCTCTAGGTTCGCCAGATTCGAGAACTAAGCCGACTCTAGTACGGGTTCCTGTGCGAATTAAATGGTGATGCAAGCCTGACACAGCCAACAATGCAGGGATTGGCGCATTGGCGGAATTCACACCCCGATCGCTTAGAATCAAAATATTCACACCATCAGCGATCGCTTGATCTGCTAGTTCACAAATATGTGAAATCACCGATTCTAGTCCATTGACTCCATCTTTAGGATTGAACAAAGTAGAAAGAGTGACGGATTTAAAACCACCTTCGTTAATATGCTTCAACTTCGCAAGTTCTGCATCACTGAGGATTGGAGTTTTCAGCTCAATCAAATGACAGCTTTCTGGTTCAGGCTTGAGCAAATTCCGTTCCGCACCAATCGTAGTTTCGGCAGAAGTAATAATTTCTTCACGAATAGAATCAATGGGAGGATTCGTAACCTGTGCAAATAGCTGTTGGAAATAATCATAGAGAAGTTTGGAACGATTAGATAGAATCGCTAAAGGCGTATCCGTTCCCATCGCGCCGATCGCTTCTACGCCATCTCGCGCCATTGGTGTTAATAGCAAGCGCAAATCCTCAAAGGAATAGCCAAATGCCATTTGACGCTGCGTGAGCGGAATTGCTTCGGTTTCAGTAGCATTACCATCCTTAAGATTAGCGATGTCCACCATGTGCTGATTAATCCATTCACGATATGGATGTTCAGTCGCAACTTGATGCTTGATTTCTTCATCAGCAACAATTCGCCCCTCTTCCATATTCACAAGGAACATCCGCCCTGGTTGCAAGCGACCCTTCGATTCAATCATTTCAGGAGCAATATTCAATACCCCTGCTTCCGATGCGAAGATCACCAAATCATCCTTAGTGACATAGTAGCGAGAAGGACGTAAACCGTTGCGATCCAACACTGCGCCGATCATTGTGCCATCGGTGAAGGCGATCGAGGCAGGTCCATCCCAAGGTTCCATCAAACAGGAATGGTATTCATAAAAGGCTTTTTTCTCGTCACTCATGGACTCATGGGCTGTCCAAGGCTCAGGAATCATCATCATCACCGCGTGAGGTAGCGATCGCCCCGCCAACACCAACAATTCCAAAGCATTATCAAAAATTGTCGAGTCACTGCCCTCAATATTGATTACGGGCTTGATCTTCGAGATATCATCACCAAACAAATCCGACTCAAACATCGACTGACGGGCAATCATCCAATTGGTATTGCCGCGCAAAGTATTAATTTCGCCATTGTGGGCAATATAGCGATAAGGGTGCGATCGCTCCCAACTAGGGAAAGTATTTGTACTGAAGCGCGAGTGAACTAGAGCCAAGGCGCTCTCCATGTCGGGATCGCGTAAATCAGGGTAATACATCCCCACCTGAGCCGTCATCAACATTCCTTTATAAACGATGGTGCGGCAGGAAATGCTAGTAGGATACCAATAGGCATCAATTTTTGAAGCGCGAATCGCCGTATGCGCGAGTTTACGCAATACAAATAATTTGCGATCAAAGGCAAGGTCATCAGCAAGATCGGGCGATCGCTGAATAAATACTTGCTGCATAAACGGCTCACTCGATTGCGCGGTCGCCCCCAATGAGGAATTATCGGTTGGTACATCACGCCAGCCAAGAACTTTTAAACCTTCAGCAGCTACCAGTTTTTCAAAAATTTCTCTGCCGCTCTTGCGAGAAATAGGATCGGGAGAGGCGTAAACCATGCCCACGCCGTACTGTCCGACTTCAGGTAAAGTAATATTTGCCGCCGCCGCTACTTTCACCAAAAACCTGTGGGGGATCTGCATCAAAATCCCCGCACCGTCACCAGTATTTGTCTCGCAGCCGCACGCGCCGCGATGTTCCAAATTCTCCAAGATCGTTAGCCCTTGCTCAACGATCGCATGGGATTTTTGACCTGATTTATGGACGATAAACCCGACCCCACAAGCATCGTGTTCAAATTGGGGATCATATAAACCTTGTTTTACGGGCAGTGCGTTGCTATTCATTATGGACTGAAAAATATGGTGTTAAAGAACTATTATCTGAGCTTTACCGTAATCAGGTAGTTACGATCGCTACTTTGGATTGTACTCACAAATCTCTGTCTTAGGTAGGATGTATTAAAGAAAATTTGTGTAGCGAAAGGATTGATGTCTAATGTACATTTTATTATCGATAAATATCTTAATAATACAGAAATTTAAACAAAACCCTTGACTTGATACCTTAGTATAAGGTTTAAGCTTGTAATTGTTGGATGAAAAAACAAGGATGGCAATGCTGCAAGTTGGTGAAGTCTCTCGCAAATTAGGTCTAAATCCTCAGACTCTCTATTTTTATGAGCGTATTGGGTTAATCCCACCTCCTCATAGGACTGAATCTGGCTATCGCTTGTTTAGCCAAGAAGATATAGATCGACTGGCTTTTATATCTCAGACCAAATCAATGGGGCTAAGTTTAGATGATATTAGAGAAATCTTAGTTGCCAAAGATGGAAAGTCGCTGACTTGTCAGACAGTTCATGATTGTCTTCTTAAAAAAGCTAGAGCGATCGAAGAAACCATCCAACACTTGCAAATATTATTGGATGAACTCCACCCACTTATTAATCACTGTCATCAGAGTATTGAATGCAAGGATTGTTCTAGCCCCCATGAATCCTGTGCCATACCTGATGATCCGCGCTATGAATTCCAGCAAGCTTGTAGTTCTTGGCAAGGACTTGGTAATGCCGAAGAAGTTGTAGCGATAAATTGACAGACTTTGTGTTCATAAACCATTGATTTAGAGAAATTTTCGCTCTCTTAAAACCTCAATAGAGAAGTGAACTTCAATTTAGAGTTCAATTTAGAGTTCAACATTTAAATTCTATTATCAAATATTTGACCCAGCTAATTTAAACTATGACCAGATTATTTTCAGACATCACACCTTCATCTCCTGAGCAAACTCTGGAACCAAGAGAACTGAGTTGGCTATCAGTCGGATTTTTTGCCATTGTTCATGGTTTAGCGCTTCTAGCTCCTTGGTACTTTTCATGGTCAGCCTTGGGTACAATGATTTTATTGCATTGGTTCTTAGGAAGTATTGGTATTTGCTTAGGCTATCACCGCTTATTGAGTCATCGCAGTTTTCAAGTTCCCAAATGGCTAGAATATACGATCGCCTTAATTGGCGCGACAGCCTTGCAGGGAGGACCAATCTTTTGGGTTGCAGGGCATCGCTTACACCATGCTCATACTGAAGATGAAGAAAAAGATCCTTACTCGGCAAAGAGAGGTTTCTGGTGGAGTCATATGTTGTGGATGCTCTATCCTAAATCCGACTTTTTTAACCCAGACAAGTACCGTAAATATGCGCCTGATTTAGCTCGCGATCCTTTCTATCTCTGGTTAGACAAGTACTTTCTTCTATTACAAATTCCTTTAGCAGTTGGATTGTATTTGATCGGTGGTTGGTCATTTATCATTTGGGGAATGTTCTTGAAGTCGGTCTTACTATGGCATAGCACTTGGTTTATCAATTCTGTTACGCATATGTGGGGATATCGCACCTTCGAGACTAATGATAATTCTCGGAATCTATGGTGGGCAGCGATCGTTACCTATGGTGAAGGTTGGCATAATAATCACCATGCCTATCCAAATGTCGCAAAGGCTGGCTGGCGTTGGTGGGAAGTTGATGTTACTTGGTGGGCGATTCAATTGCTAAGAAGCTTGGGTTTAGCCACAAAAGTAATTATGCCGCCTACGGCAAAAGCTTAATAGAAAAAAAGCAGCGCAAAGCGCTGCTTTTTTTCTATTAAGCCTTACGCAGGACAACCAAGAAACGTAATTGCTCAACCTAGGAGAAATCAGGGTTTCAGACATTTTGATGCATCAAAAAAAGTCTAAATGATTCCATTCTCATTAAATAAACAACAAATTACTGTTTTATTTATCGAACATGTTTCTTTAGCTCACCTTTATAAGTCCATTCATCACTGTCTCGCAACGTTACATAAACATCTTCTGGCGTAATGAGATCCTGTCGCCCTTTACCAAAATATCGATCTCTCTTTGCCTCATCACAAGCACAATTAAGGCAATAGGCAACAAGTTCCGAACAAAACATTGCAGCCACATATCCAGTTTTATTGTTTTTATGATAATCGTCGACTAATTTCTTGATTCGAGCCGTTTCATCCTCTCTAAAATCGAGGAAACTTGATATGCCCCTATTGGAAGATATCCCTGACCATAACGCAGCGAACGCTTCATATTTAACACATTCAAGCGTATCTTTTGCATACTTGCATATTTTTTCGGCAATGGAAGCATCATTGCAGCGAATAACATACCAGCTATATTTCTTATTGTGTTCACCAGCGAGTGAACTCAGCATTACGCCTTCACCTACGCTCTCAATAACATCGCCTGATATTGATTTGTTTTTAGTTTTAGAATTATATGAATAATCGCCCACATAAATGGCAGCGTGTCCAAGTAAGCCAGCATTTTGGTAACGATGTCCAGAAGTATTTAAAATACTTTGTCCTCCCATAATGACGTAGCTGGTCGCGTCATACGCTCCCTGTTTAAGGAGAATATCGCCTGATTTTAAGTCTTTTACACCTGAAAGTAGAATACCGTCTTTGACTATATCCATATTCATTTGATCAGTGACTTTATAATAAGCCCGTTTAGCAAGATCGACGGGTAGTGAAATAATTGCGTTAGGAGCGGTAATAATTGCGCGTGGCGTGTCCTTAACAATGTTTAGCACTTTACTCCAGAAAGACATAAGCTATCCTCATAATCTAAATGTAATGGTAAAAATCGATCAATGTGGTGTGATACAGGATGAATATCACACAACTTGTGAGATAAAGCAACCAAATTAAGTGTAATAACAAGATTTTTGGAGGTTAATACACCTGAATAGAGTTTATTTTTCAAAATGCAGCATAACATTCCTAGCTCAATAGGCGTTTTGGGGAGGTAAGGAAAGTAGGGCATGAACTTCACAAAAGCCATCACCATCTTCATCTCTAGCATATTTTCCCGCACCATGACAAACAGTTTTGTGAGCATAGCCCCAATCTTGTAAGGGATTATAGGTTGCACGTTTTTTAACAAACCATTTAAGAATTACTTTCTGCGATCAAAAGCTCTAAGAGATCCCCCTCAATCCCCCTTAAAAAGGGGGAAGAAAATAATCCCTTTTTTAAGGGGGCTGGGGGATCTAGACAATTCTTAAATGGTCTTTAACTAATGTGAGTGGGAAG
>DCSN01000102.1:36143-54773 GCA_002325645.1 Pseudanabaena sp. UBA1465 | reverse complement strand
ATCGCCTATCCATCCCATAAACAGCGATCACCCCTCAAAAAATAAATCAACCAGCGATCGCCAATCCATCCTATAAACAGCGATCACCCCTCTAAAAATCAACCAAACCAGCGATCACCTATTCATCACCACAACCAGCGATCGCCTCTCAAAAAATCAATTAACTAGTGATCGCCTATCCATTCTCTATAAACTCTGATTTGGGGCGTGATTTATTTGCGATGATTCGTTCTGTTGTTAATACTGGAAAGAGAAGAGGTTTATCTACTTTTGAGTCGATTCTTGCTGCTTTGAATCCCCTTAAGTCCTTATTCTCTCTAAATTGAGCAATTACGCTATTTTTGCAAGCTGTCTTAGAACCTGACGTTTATTTCGGATACTCTATATTTAGTTTTTCAAGTGGTAAGAAATTAAAGACACTAATCAATTATCAGCTTGAAATTTCCAGGTGTTTGATTGGGATAAGAAAACGTAGAACCCCGAACTACATCAATGTTCGATGCTCCCATACCAGTTGGAGGAAATGGTCCTTGTTCTGTTCTACAAATTCCAGAATAATCCTGCCAGTTCTGATATCTTTTAAAAGAGAAATTATTCCTAGATAAGCTAATTGGAAACCAATCTTGAGAGTTGTCCCACTTTATATAGTATGCTCCATTAGATCTAGTAAAAAAGACTTTTTCTTCATAAACTTCTCCATTTGCCCATGTAGTACGCAAAACTCCTCGACTCTTGCCATTTAACATACGTTCGCAACTAACGGACTTTGCTTCTGCTGAATCTGGAGAAAGTAGAGAATCTTTAGGCGAGATTAGAATTGCTGTAACTCCAGATACAGTAACCGCAAAAGCTAAAAGCGCCGTCAACGAATTCCACCTTTTTATGATATTCACCTCTTTTTTATTAATGCGGTTTATCGCATGGTTTCGAGAATTGATATTTACTACAAAATCACCAAAACAGCTAAATTTCTAACAGATAGAGAGTTTATATTAAATACCCCATATATCTCTCAATAACCTTTATGCCTATCATTCTACAAGATACTACAAAAATATTTAGAACACTATACTTATATATAAAAGTAAATCTTTACAATGCCGATTTCACTTATCTACCCCACATAGCTTGCTGAGATTTCTACACATACCGCAAATGACGCAAACTCCTTACAAAACAAAGCGATCGCTCTGAACAGGCTTGACCAGACTAATTTTTGCCAGTGATCGCTTGATGGGAAACATTCAGATCTGAATGTCAAAAAAGCCATGTAGACGCAACTGGTAGTTAGGCGATCTCTGGTGATATTGATGGATAAGCGGTCGTCCAAACAAAAGGCGATTTTACTGATGAAACGAATAGGCGATCGCTATACTACAAAGTTGACCATCTTCATCTAAATCTAATTTAGTTAAACCTCACATACATCATCATCTGGCGGATGCAGCCCTGTTTGAGTCCAAAAAAGTCTTGTGGCGCGGATCGAGTCCTCCTGCGGATATCTCAGATCGTTAAGATCAAAGCGATCGCAAGTCGCCCGACCAACTGCCGTAATCCCTGTAATTTCAGTACCGTTATCTGTCCAAACAAAATGTTCTGACCAGTATTGCTTGCGAGGATTAAAAATTGGCACGACTTCCTGAGTTTTGGGATCGATCTCCTCAACAAAGTTATAGCGTCTCTCATTACATCGGCGGCAAGCAAGCGCAAGATTATCAACATCATCCGAGCCTCCTAGCGATACAGGAATGAGATGATCGAGCGTAAATCGAGAAGCACTAAGTCGCTCTGGAGAATGACAATATTCACAAACAAATTTTGCCCGTTCGCGGACAATTCGCCTTATAGCATCAGGAATTGACATTTTGAGCAGCAAGCATGGCATTCATGTGTGTAAAAATCCGATCTAGCTCTCCAATAGTTTCTAACTCAGGAATTTCTTCAGCAGAAAGTGGCTCGACTTTTCTTTTCTCCAGAAGCAACTCCATCCGATCCTGTAGGCGATCGCTAAACCTAAACAGGCTGATATCTCCAACTTTCTCAACGCAAATCTCATGAATTAGTAATGACGGTTTGACAAGTGTTGCAGCCATAAATTTACTCTGATTGACTAGATTATTAATTCAAACGCGATATTTTTGTTGTTCTTAATAGCCATCTGATGATTAGCCGCAAGCAATTCGGGAATCATCTGTTTAAGTTTATTAGTCAGGCGATCGAGGTTATCAGCTTCCGTTACCAAGCCCAGAATATCAGGACTCTCAGCAACCCAGACCTGAGCCTCTTGATCCCAAAACGCCTCAATTTTGTAATGACTTGTCATGCACAACAACCGATTAACTTAGTTCTTATTATACATTCATAAACCTATCAACAAGCAATCAAGCGACTGTACCCATGAAATGAATAGGCGATCGCCCTTTAAAAAATTTATCTCTGATTTTGAGCAATCTCTAAAAGCACCTGATAGAGAATAATTTCAGGAGATTCTTTAATATCATCACCTTCATGCTTATGATGTGGAAAGGTAGAAACTTCAGCATGATGGGGAGCATTATCATAGCGAAAAATCATGACTTGATTTTCATCCATGTAATGATATCGATATTTTAACTTCTGTTGAATGTCAGTATTTTTAACCTCCACAAAATCCAAGCGATGATTATTTTCAAAGATAATTGAGCCACCAATATAACCTTGAGTAGCGTTATAAATTTTCTTATTCAGTGAGACAAACCGTACATTTGGGAATTCCCGAATTATTTGCTCAATCTCGATAAAATAAGTGTCAATCATCTCAATTCGCTAAGCTGCATCTGATTGTGACAGAGCATTTCGTACAAACCTGACCAAACCATAAAGTCCACATCATCGCCTAAAAGCCCTTTAGAAAATCTCTCTTGGAAGTCTTCAGAAGTCATTTGATATTTTTGTTCAAATTCCTTTAAATCTAATCGCAAGTTTAAGATCCCTTTTTGTAATTCTGAAATTTGATAGGAAATAATATTCCTTGCAAACATCTCAGTATCTTGCACCTGACTTAAAATTTTTCTAAGTCTTTGTTCTGTTTGTGGTTGGACAGATAGATGAAAGTCAATCATAGTTATTTATCCTTAATCGGCGAAATCAAAAATAATATATAGGGCAAGCCCTTTATAGACTCACCCTAACATTATACGCAAATCAACTAACTACTTCGCCGCCACAGGCATCCCCAAGATGTCCTCAATACGCGGCATATCCTCTAACGCAATCACCCGACCTTGATCTTCAAAATTGGCAATCTGATCGAAGTTAAGATAGCGATAGAGTTCACTGGCAAAAGGATCGATCTTCTTCGTGACGATCGCTTGATACTCTTCTACTGTCGGAATCTTACCTAGCAAGGCACAGACCGCCGCGAGTTCCGCCGAACCGAGATAGACTTGAGCATCCTTACCCATGCGATTATTGAAGTTGCGGGTGGAAGTAGAGAATACCGTTGTGCCATCGCCAACACGGGCTTGATTACCCATGCAGAGAGAGCATCCAGGAACTTCCGTTCTCGCTCCAGCCACACCAAAGGTGCTGTAGATTCCTTCTTCTTTGAGTTGGAACTCATCCATGCGGGTGGGCGGTGCGATCCAGAGACGTGCTTTCACGGCGGCTTCTTTTTCGAGAACCTTGGCGGCGGCGCGGTAATGTCCGATGTTGGTCATGCAGGAACCGATAAACACTTCATCCACGCGATCGCCTGCCACTTCCGAGAGCAACTTCACATTATCAGGATCGTTAGGTGCGGCGACAATTGGTTCCTTAATTTCATTGAGATCGATCTCGATGATCTCCACATATTCCGCATCAGGATCGGCTTCCATTAATACAGGATTAGCCAGCCATTCTTCCATTTTGGCGATACGGCGTAGGAGCGTCTTAGCATCGCTGTAGCCACGAGCGATCATGTTCTTCATCAGCGCGACATTTGATCGCAAGTATTCGGCAACCGTTTCTGTACTGAGCTTAATTGTGCTACCAGAACAGGAGCGCTCGGCGGTGGCATCGGTAAGTTCAAAGGCTTGTTCCACTTTCAGATCAGGCAACCCTTCAATTTCCATAATCCGACCTGCGAAGACATTCTTTTTGTTCTTCTTCTCAACGGTCAACAATCCACGTTGAATCGCAATATAGGGAATCGCATTCACCACATCACGCAGAGTGACACCAGCTTGCAATTCACCTGTAAAGCGCACTAATACTGATTCAGGCATATCGAGGGGCATGATGCCAAGGGCGGCGGCGAAGGCGACTAGTCCTGAACCTGCGGGGAAGGAAATGCCCAAGGGGAAGCGGGTATGGGAATCGCCACCCGTGCCGACGGTATCAGGTAAGAGCATTCTATTTAACCAAGAATGGATAATGCCATCGTTGGGACGGAGAGCAACACCGCCGCGATTGGAGAAGAAGTCGGGAAGTTCCTTATGGGTTTTGATATCGGTGGGCTTGGGATAGGCGGCGGTATGGCAGAAGCTCTGCATCACCAAGTCAGCGCTAAAACCTAAACAAGCGAGTTCCTGTAACTCATCGCGGGTCATAGGGCCCGTTGTATCTTGAGAACCAACGGTGGTCATCAAGGGTTCGCAGGAGGTGTAGGGACGCACACCCGCCACACCGCAAGCTTTGCCGACCATCTTTTGGGCGAGGGTGTAGCCTTTGCCTGTGTCGGCAGGAGTGGCGGGTAGGATGAACACATCGCTGGCGGGAAGTCCCAAAGCTTGACGGGTTCTGGCGGTTAAGCTGCGACCGATTAAGAGCGGGATTCTGCCACCTGCGCGAACTTCATCGGCGATCGTGTCGGGGGTGAGGCTGAAGGTGGAGAGAGTTTCCCCTGCGGCATTGGTAATCTTACCTAAGCGAGTGTGAATCGTAATCACATCACCAGTTTCCAATTTGGTGACATCGCACTGAATTGGTAAGGCTCCCGCATCTTCAGCAGTGTTAAAGAAGATCGGCGCGATCGTGCTGCCCAAAATTACGCCGCCCGATCGCTTATTGGGAATAAAGGGAATATCATTGCCAATGTGCCACAGCACCGAGTTAATCGCCGATTTGCGAGAAGAACCTGTACCAACCACATCACCGACAAAGGCGACAGGATGCCCTTTTTGCTTGAGTTCGGCAATGGTTTTCAAGCCATCGGGAATGCGTGACTCCAACATACAGAGCGCATGAAGGGGAATGTCGGGACGGGAGAAGGCTTGGGATGCAGGAGAGAAGTCATCGGTATTAATTTCGCCTGTGACTTTAAATACGGTTACGGTCACAGTTTCAGGCAAGGCTGGACGACTGGTAAACCATTCGGCATCTGCCCATGAATCGATGACTGACTTCGCTCTGGCGTTAGTTTTGGATAATTCTAAAACTTGATTAAAGGCATCAAATACGAGCAGGGTCTTCTTGAGAGCCGTTGCCGCCAAGTCACCTAAATCATCATTAGTTAACAAATCGATCAGCGTCTGCACGTTATAGCCACCGACCATCGTGCCGAGCAGTTCCACCGCATAGGCTGGAGATACTAAAGGTGATGTACTTTCACCCTTAGCGATCGCTGTTAGCCATCCCGCCTTCACATAGGCAGCTTGATCGACTCCAGGGGGAATGCGATCGCGCAATAACGACAGTAAAAACTCCTCTTCGCCTGCGGGGGGATTTTGCAATAGCTCACACAGGGCTGAGGCTTGCTGAGCATTGAGTGGTAAGGGCGGAATCCCTTGAGCGGCGCGATCGGCAACATGGTCACGGTAGGCTGATAACATACTTTGCTGTTTTAATTCTTTGCGAAAACTTAACTTAATTATCGATCCTAATCAACTTTGATGCATAAAATATGTTTGGGATAATATATTTTCAGTAATACGCATACTGCTCTAGCTAGTCTCCCCATAGCCATAAACCTAGCAATCTTTCGTTATCCCTTGTAAGTCAAATATGCTGTGAAGGGATCGCTTATAAAAATATAGGACGGCAAATCTATAATATTGATTTAGCGTCTGATTAACAAAGGTGATATTGATAATGACAACACTACTATATGATTCGGACTTTTATCGGTGGACAGTTGAGCAAGTGGAGCGCTTACGCTTAGGTAAATGGGAAGGCTTAGACGTAGAAAATTTAGCTGAGGAAATTGAAGCCTTGGGGAGCCAAAAAAGATCTGAGTTGGAAAATCGTTTAGCAATTTTGTTGGGGCATTTGATTAAGTGGGATTTGCAACCGAGGTTGCGCGGTAAAAGTTGGCGACTGACCATCAAAGAGCAGAGAATTCAAATCAAAAAACTAATCCGCAAAAACCCTAGCCTAAAATCCTATCTATCGGAAGCGATCGCTGATGGTTTCGAGTTAGCTTTAGTTTTGGCAGAAAAAGAAACTCGACTTAAACCCAAGGATTTACCGAAAGAATGTCCTTATTCGGTTGAACAAATTTTTGATGATAATTTTCCCATTGGCATTCAAAATGTTTAAGCATTTACATTTGACAAATTACCAAGTTATTGCCCTAAACTTCTCATCGTTAGCAATTTCTACTGTATCCCCAGAAGGACGAATTACGAATAGTCCTTGTTGATAGGCATACCGATCTACTCCTTCATTAATTTCAATCCCTGCCACAGCACCATAGGCTTGATAGTTTTTGTAAGCTGGGAATGCAAGCTTAAATTTTTGAAGTTTCTCAATAAATTCATTAACATCATCTTTGGAAAGCCGAGATTTACATTCGACCAACACCACATCAGTCGTGTCTACTACTAAGATATCGATTTCCATCGCTACAGTTTCTCGCTTGACTCTGACCCTAGGGTGTGTTTCTTTGACATCGATGCCACGCCCTTGAAATAGTCTGACTACGGCGGGTTCAACGAGTTCTTCAACAAATCTGCCCCAGCGAGTAGTTAGGGCGTTAACTGTACGGGTTGTCTCAGCTACGGAGCGTTTCATTTCTTCAAGGGTGCGAGCAGCTTCAGCAGCACGGCGATCGCTTTCAATTTTGGCGGCGGCGGCGAGGCGTTCTTGTTCGGCAATGCGGCGATCGAATTCTTCGCTAGAACGTTTTAGCTCTTCTTGGGATATGCGGAAGAGGGCATAGATGTCTTCAAGGGTGACGGGTTGTTGGCTCATGGGTTTGATAGTTTAGGTAGTTATTTTAATTTTAGCCAAATGTAGGGCTAGACCATTCCCGTAGAAATTTATAATTTTGAGCTTGCTATGTTTACGAGAAGGGAAAACCTCCATGTTTAGTAATGATTTGATCAATATCATTCATGATCTCGATGGTTTCACCCAAAATAGAAATGATGTTTTGATAATGAACGAGGTCGTCAAAGCTGAGTTCGCGTCCTTTACGGTCTTTGAGCCATTTCTGACAAACTTGATAGCCGCCGATGTAGAAGTTCCAAATGTGGTTGGGGATGTTGGCGAAATACTGCTGGTCGTTAATCCAGATTTGTTGTTGGGTGTCGTTGTATTTGACTTGCTCGACAAGGTTAGAGCCATCAATGGGATAGCTGCTAATTTCTGTGCCTGTTTCTTTCATCAGGTGGAGTTGTACGAGTCTGTTACCTTTGGTGGCTAGTTCCCAAAATAGTTGTTTGTTGCTGGTTAGGGGGACTCGCGGAAAGTCAATTTTGAGAAATTCGGCGTAGCGTTGGCGATAGGTTGGGGAGTGGAAGGTGGCGTAAATGTAGTTAAAGATGTCTTCTGGTGCGAAGGTTTTGACTTGATCGCCTTTGCCATCTGGGAAAAATTCTAAGCCGAGTTTTTGGGAAAGTTCGTTAATAAATTCTGGTGCTAGGTTTGGGCGGCGAGTATTAAAATCTTCTTCTTTTAGAATTGTCGTAGTTGGGTAGAGATAAAGAGGGAAAACATAAGATCCATTGATATCCATAGAAATTGCAGTACATGGAACATTAGATACTAGTGAATGTTGCCATTCTTGCAGTTTGACGATTCTAGGTAAATTAAAAACTAAATTTTCCTTTCTAAACACATGATTGATGAGTTCTCGTCTAGGTCTATCCATTACTACATCACTGTAATAACAATAGCGCCAATCAAAAGGACGATATAAACAGCTAGTAATTTTATCTTGCCATTGATTATCTGAGCGAATAGCCTGACGGACTTTACCTAAACGCCAATCTTTATTAACTTTAAGTTCGTATTTATTAACATAATCATCATCAGAAAGATTATTCTCTCTCAGTTCTTGAAATCTTTTGATAATATTTTCTTGATCAAAATCAACTGCAAAATTATCTCTATGAGTTTGAAATCCTAAAACATTAATTTTCATAACTTCACCAATTCCCCACAATTGATCATACTCTGACCTTAAATCGATATTTTGAGGTTTAAATAAATAGAATGGCGCTTCTGGTTGTAATTTATTTTCTTCTGAAATCATTGAACTAATATCACTCTCATCTAACCAGTGATACTTACCGCCAACAAGCTGCTTATTTTCAAAAACCTCGCGCTTACCCCATAAATCCGCATGATAAATCGTTGCTGATTCCTGATGACTATTTTGATATTTAACAAAAATTCCAATCGCTACACCCTGCTGAATATCAAACACATTTTGATCGACAGAATCATCAGGACAAGTTTCTTTCTTCTTGCTATTACCATGCAAATCTAAAATATAAATCTCATCAAAAGTCTTTAACAAACTTTGACGCATCCCTCGAAAAGTTGGATTGTCTAAATAACCATGATTAGTAACAAAAGCCAAAACTCCGTAACCAGTTTGATCGATTCTCCATTGACTAAAACGAATAAACTTCACATAATCATCATTTAACCACTTAGGATTTTTCTCTCCCAAAGGCTTCCCATCAACCTCAAAATAACTATCAGTTTTTGTATTTGAGATAATATCCTTCCCATTGAGCAAACCCTTAATCCAATCTCCTGTATTTACCGAATGTCCAGAATAAGGAGGATTGCCAATAATCACCATTACAGGATGCTCTTGTTTAACCTTTTTCGCCTTTTCAGCCTCTTCTTGAATTCGAGAACCAAAATTAACCGTCTGATCTTCAATTTGAAAAGACTCTTGCAAAGTATTCGTTAAATAAATCCGCAAACGCTCCTCAGACTGAAAATCATAGCCAGTCTCCTTTAGTAGTAACCCCAACTTCATGTGCGCCACCGTATAAGGAGCCATCAGCAACTCAAACCCAAACAAACGCGGCAACAAATGCTGACTCACATAACCCGACCACATCCCCTTCTGATTCTTGAAACCCTCATAAATATGCTCAATCACCCGATGCATAAACGTCCCCGTCCCCACCGCAGGATCGAGAATGAGAACCTTGTGCATATCTGCCCTCACCCTAAATCCCTCTCCCAAAGGGGGAGAGGGACTTAAAGATTCTTTTTTTTGCTCCCCTTCTCCTCCCTTGGGAGAAGGGGCTGGGGGATGAGGGCTAGGAATCTTCGTACTATCCGCCAACCCCTTCTTAATCCCAAACTTCTCCTTAAGAATATAATCCACACTCCGCACAATATACCCAACCACAGGCTCAGGCGTATAGTAAACCCCCCGTGACTCGCGCATCTTCGGATCATATTCCGCCAAGAAAGTCTCATAAAAATGCACCACAGGATCTTCACGGCGATCGCTCTTACCAAAATCGCTCAAAATAGCCGACATATCCGTTTGCTGCAAAATAGTCGCCAAAGTATCCACCGCCCAAGTAATGCGATCGTCCAATTCCGAACCCGCAATCTGATTAAAAATACTCCGCAAAAATGGATTTGTTTTTGGCAAGCGAAAACCTGCCGTTTCCCTCGTAAACGTACTCACCTGATCCGTATTGCAACGCGCCGCAAACAAACCATAACAAATCGTCTGAGCATACATATCCGCAAACTGTTCACCCGTCAAATCGCGAATCAACACCGCCCGAAAAGATTCTAACTGTTGTCGCAACATCCCACCGCGATCGCTATCATTGAGAGCAGTATTAATAGCATCCCTTATCAACTGTGCCAAAGCCGCCATCCTCTTCGCTAAAGCTTTGGGAGTCGTGACTTGGACAACCTTAGTTAAAAGAAACTGTCGCAAAAGTTGATCAACCTCTGCAATTCCATCAGCATCAGCCTTAATCTTTTTCTGCTTGTCAAAAGTTGCCACAGCCGCCGATAGCCGTAACTCCCCATCCACATACCATCGAAATTCTAAATGATCCGTTAAAATCAAATTTCCCAAACCGTTAAAATAACGCTTCATTTGATCCTTCTTCTCAAGTCCCTTTAACGCAATTCCAATATCCTTAGCCTCAAGATGTCCAACCTCTAAAGCCCCCTGTCCAATCCAAAAATCTGGCGCACCACAAGCAATCCGTTTCGGTTCATTCACCGCCAAAATATCATTACCAAACGACTCAAGCAACTTTTTCAACGCAGGACGATAGGTATGCTCCGTTGCATTCCCCTTTTGATAAATCTGCGTCACATCTTGTAAATAAACTTGGATCTGAGTCGTCATGAGTTATTTCCTATCGTCAGGATATTCTAGCAATAATTGTTTTTTGGCGATCGCTAAAGACTTCGCCGACAGCGATCGCCAAATCAGCAAGGCAAATACCACCCTGCAAAATATTCATACCGAGTTCGAGCGCCGTAAACAACTGCACATGAAGCTGATCCCGATATGATTAATTTTTGTGCCTCGATATTCTTTGTCTCGGCGATCGCTGTTTATGATGAAATGATTGCGAAAAACCCTGATTTACCAGAGGATTCCGCCCCCGCAATAATTACAGACATTTCTGATCAAGCAAAACAAAGACATGGACTTAGTAGTGATAACTTTGAACAACTTGATACTTCAATGGGAATCGCTCAGAAAAAGAAAGATGAAGAAGATGAGAGGAATCGTAAATTACCAGATCAGCCTGAAATAACGGGTGGGAAATAACTTTTAGGAGAGCCGATCGCGTAGTAACGAAAGTAAAAACTCTTCTTCGCCAGTGGGCGGATTTTGCAATAATTCAACAAGATTGGCGGCTTGCCGAGCATTGAGGAATGACTGACTTAATCCATGTTTTAAGATCGCTGGGAACTGTAGTGAAATGCACATAAATTTGTTGGTAATGCCGCGATCGCCTCTCCCCCTCTCTTTCTTCTTCTAATTGGTCTGAGCGCATTATTTGATGTGGTTGATGATTTTTTAAGACTTTGGCATAGATCTCGCCTTCTATTGTTACCTGTTGAGAAGGGTTAGTTGGATTGGGGATCTCAACTTGTAGATGGATTTTGAGATTAGTTAATATAGGAATATCCTGCTCTCCTAAAATCTCTGCACCGTGGGGGGAAAGCTGGTGCAATTTACCTGTAAACACTTCTATCCCTAAATGCTTCTCTTCTAGAATTCGATAGGTAACAGGAATAGGATGGGGCAGTGTTTGCAACGAATCATTAATAGATGGAAGTTCTAGATTGTAAGTGCCGCCAATTCCACAAACATCATAAATTGAGATGGGTGCGGACACTCCTTTGGGTTCCACCTTCATTGAACCGTTAGTTTTTACAATTTCCTGTATCTCCTGATAGGTGCTTTCTGCGATCAAAATCTGTCCACCAACGGTATAGGATTCGATCCTTGCGGTCAGGTTTACATGATTGCCAACTACGGCATATTTAGCGCGAGATTGGGAACCGATATTCCCAGCAACCACATCCCCTGTGTTAATCCCAATACCCATCGCAATTTCGGGGAGTTCCATTTGGGTGAGTTTGGCATTCACCGATCGCATGGCAAGCTGCATCGCGATCGCACTGGCGACGGCTCTGGCGGCATCATCTTCTCGATAAATTGGCGCACCAAATAGAACCAAAATCGCGTCGCCGATAAATTCATCAATAGTGCCTTGATAGGGCGCGATCGCCTCGGTCATTGTCCCTAAAAATACATTGAGAATTTCCACTACTTTTTCAGGCGGCATCTTTTCGGAAATCGTGGAAAAGCCGCGCAGGTCACACATGAGAATCGTCACTTTGCGGCGATCGCCTCCTAACTTCAGTCCTTCAGGAGTTTCCAATAAACTCTGTACAACCGCATCGGTTAAATAGCGACTAAAACAAGCCCGAATTTGGGCGGCCGTGATTGCTAAATAGCTAGTTACGATCGCGCCACCACCCAAAAATCCAATCATCGCAGGTACAAAGGGCAACCACCAACCATAGACTAAGGCGTAAAAACAAATTGCAAACAGACTACCACCTATTACTAGGATACTAAGCGATCGCAGTATTAGCACCTGAAATTCACGATCCTTAGAACTGACATTCCGCCATTGCCAAATCAACAATGAACCAATTAGAGACCAACCAATAATCCATAGATATTCCCAAGGTTTTCCCCAAGATTGAATGCCTGAACGTCCATCCAAGGCAATACTGAGAATATGGCTGACAATTTGAGTATGAACTTCAATTCCTGAAGTGGAAATGCGTGGGCTGCCGATCCCACTATCGAGGGGAGTGAAAAACCAATCTCTTAAACTGATCGCAGTTGTACCAATCATCACCACGCGATCGCGTAGCAAATCTGGCGCAATTTTATCTTCCAATAGATCCGCCATTCGCACTGTCTGAAAGCCCTGACGAGATCGGCGATAGTTAATCATAAATTGATGTCCGCCCACATCGGCACGGCTATAGCCGCCATCATTTTCGCGCAATCTGGGGGGACGGAGCGCTTGATCTTCAAACGGAATTACTTTTTCGCCATCCAAATAGAATAGAGCGATCTGCAAACCGAAACTAGGTGTAAACTCGTCATTTGGTAAACGTAAAGCCAGTAATCCGCGCCGAATCCTGCCATCGGCATCAAACGGTAGATTGACCGCACCAACTTGATCGTTCGCCGCCAATATAGGAGGAGGACTAATATTGGAACTAGCGATCGCGAAATTGGAATTAACTTGATCGGCGCTTTTGGTAATACCAATCAAGTTCGGTGTACTTTTAAATAATTTCTCTAACTGTGAATATCCAGCACCAACGGGCTGATCACGCGCAAGATCTAGACCGATCACACGAGGCTGTTGTTTGCGTACTTTGTCTAATAATTTGGTTAACAAAGCATCATCAATCGGCCAAGCATATTGACGCACATCCGCTTCATCAATGCCAATAATTACAATTCGATTATCTTCAGGCTCAGGCGATCGCCACCGAAAAAACTGGTCAAGGGTGGCTAATTCCATCAGTTCTAACGCCCCAACTAGTCGCAATCCGATCGCCAACATTGAAATAGTCGGCGCAGCGATCGCAATCCCACGCCATTTCCAGAGGATAGTTTTTAGCGGCAATTTTATGACCATGCAGTCATCCCTCAACCAAAAGAGAGTTGCGGCGCTGAAGCGCCGCAACTCTCTTTGTTTTTTTTGCTAACGCTATACATTACTTTTGAGAGACAAAAGAATAGGGGAGAACAAGATCGAGTTTTGCAGACTTCAAGAACGCCAACCATTCACCAGAAATTTCAGCATTCTTGGGTACAGTGCGCTGTGCTTCTGCTAAAGCTGTCACAGCGTCAAACCAAATACTTTCTTGAGCAAACAATGTCGCGCGATCGATGGGATTTGAGATCTGCAAGAGTTGGGATGTCAATTTTTTAGTGGGCAGAACACGGCGGATCGAGCCATTGACGATCCTAGACGAATAGAAGGACTGAACTGCGAACTGCCATGTATAGATTTTGCCAACTTCTAGAGGTGGCGCATCATCAGGGAGTTTGAACGCAATGATTCCTGCATCATTATTAATTTCAAATTTCTTCTCATAAATGACTTTATTGGGGGTTGTCGCTCTATCGTCGCTGAGGCGGAAGCTAACTGAGCCACGATGTTTAGGCGTGAGAAAATAGATCGTGGGGCGCTCGGAAATAGTCTGAGGTACAGGAGACTTACTTATTTCCAAATCAGGAAGTATAGCAATTAAATCCTTGGCACTGCGCGAAGCACCTGCGCCTGAAGTTTTTGGTGCGTCAAGATTACTAGGTGGAACATATCGAACTCGGCGAGACTGAGCTTGAGCTTGGGGGGGAAATGAGGATAGCGGTGAAGCAATTACAAATCCAACAATTAAGCAAGAGCAAGCTGATGCGACTAATACTTTTTGGGCTTTGATTGACAAAGACATAATGCGATCGCCTCCAAAAGAAAGATCATAACCTTCAAATCAGCGTATTAAATAAGAATGCAATTTCGGCTAAAAAGTTGCGATAAACATTAACCTGAGTGATTTGTCTTTGGGACAGGAAAGCGTATTATAGTACTTAGAAAAATTTATTTAAATCGTTACAAAATTATGGATATCTTGTCTTTGGGTTGGATCAGTGTATTAGGTATGTTTACATTGTCGATCGCTTTTGTGGTCTGGGGACGCAACGGTCTATAAAATTTCATAATCGCTAAAAAAATCGCTAAAAAATGAGGGATACAAATCATCCCTTATTTTTTTAGGGACATTCTAGGGATTCTCTAGTATCCACGCCCGTTTTTGAATTTATCCCTTTAGCTTTAGTGCATAGCCACTTGCGCTGTACCCCATCCATAATTGCATCCGTAAAATCAGCCCCATCAATATTTACGAAATCAAAGGTACTGCGTAACAAAATTGTCTCGACTAACACCGCATTACTGAGATCAGCCTTCGCAAAATCCGCTTGATCTAGCAATCCTCCCGAAAAGTCTGCTCCTTTTAAATTCGCTTTGCGTAAAACCGAAGCGCTAAATACTGTCCCCCTGAGATCGGCATTTTCAAAATTTGCCCCCTCCATATTGGCATTGGCAAAACCTGACCCAGTTAGTACTCTTTCTGAAAAATCGCGTCCTTTTAATTGAGCATGACTAAAGGAGAGGGTTTCAGCTTGAGCATCTTGAGAATTTACAGGAGAAATCACTAAACAGGCGATCGCGAAGATCGTGGCAAATACCAAGCGTAAATAGGACATAGCTGCATGACCAAGGGATAAAGATAGTGTTTTTATCGGAAAAATGGTTTTAAAACCCCGTCCTTCTAGGACGGCTTTATATTAGATTAATAAAGTAAAAGCGATCGCTGTCTATAAAAATATAGCGATCGCTTTTACTTTTTAAAAATGAGAAAAATAAATTACAAAGGACGGGTGAGAGAAATCAAAGCAACGATGCTTAGTTCTCGATGTAATTAAACAACAAGCCCATGGTGGCGATCGGGAGGATTACACCAATCAGAGGCACTAAAATGAAAGAAACGTAGTAATGTGCGTAGTATCCAGTCATGGTTATGGCTTTCCTTAATATAAATAATTTTGGAATTTGATTTGGCTTAAATGGCTTGAATGATATTTGTGATCGCAGTTAACGACCGCAAACACAAAACTAAGACCAAAGTAAAGCGCCGAACTTTTGGAATGGCTCAAGGTAGTTGAGGAAGTATGCAAATGCAGCACCACCAGCACCACCAAGCAAGAAGCTGCTCGAAAATTCGCTCCAACCAGAAGTAGTACCCAATTCCGCAGGGGCTTCTACCGCAGAGCTAGACTGCAACTTGGTTACAGTTTGACCATACAGGGACAAGCCAAGGGTCAACAAGACAACAGAGGCAACCGTTGCCAATAATCCTGCGAGACTACCCAATTCGGTATTTCTCAGAGGGCCAAGCAATGCGAAAGGTCCATAGATAAAGTAACCATGAGCCATACCAATTTCTAGACCACGACGGCTAGCAGACAAGCCTGGGCGGTAAGCAGGAAGATTGCCGATGAAAGCCTTCACAACTGCGGAATCGCTGACTGGAGTAGACAAGTTCCCTAGTTGGGGATCATTCTTGAAGGGTTGTACAAAATCTGTCATAAGTCTTTATTAAGTAAAGATTGCAGGGAGAATTTTGTCTTCATTTTAGGGAATAAGCGCTGATGTAACTGCATAAAGGACAAGTATCTTTAGAAAACTTCACAACTTCTATAGCTATCGTCGCTACCCAATAGGAGAATGGCGGCGCGAAGCGCCGCCATTCTCTAAGTTCGTGTCGCCTGCGTAGTAGGCGACAAAGCCTGTGTCATCCTACAGCCGCCGATGGGCATAAATCAGCGAGTTCGCAGCGATCGCAAGCGGGCTTACGCGCATTACAGACAGCGCGACCATGATAAATAATCCTGATTGACCAATTTTCCCAATCGCGTTGGGGCAGCAGTGACATCAAATCACGCTCAACTTTAATTGGCTCCTCAAATTTGGTTAGCCCCAGCCTTTTAGTTAGTCGCTTGACATGGGTATCAACGGTCACACCTGCATTAATGCCATAGGCATGGGCGAGGACGACATTGGCGGTTTTACGAGCTACCCCTGCTAATTTGAGTAGACTTTCCATCGTATTTGGGACTTTGCCATCAAAGTCTCGTACGATCATTTCACAGGCACTTCTAATATTTTTAGATTTATTGCGATAAAAGCCTGTGGAGTGAACTAATTCCATGAGTTCATCCAGATCAGCATTAGCTAAGGCGATCGCATCGGGAAACCGCGCAAATAATTTCGGTGTCACCATATTTACCCTTTCATCGGTGCATTGCGCTGATAGAATCACCGCGACTAAAAGCTGCACAGGGGTTTCATAATCTAGAGAGCAGGTTGCATCGGGATATAACCGTTTTAGCCTAATTAAGATTTCGTTAGCTCGAACTTTTTTAGATGAACGTTTGGTAATCATTCCCATAAGGGACTCGCAATTTAGTAGAGAACCGACTTTTGTAGCCCGTCAAAGTCATCGCCAAAGGCGATGACTTTGACGGGTTTTAACCTTCTTCAATACGACTTGCGCCACTTTCGTATAGTTTGCAGATACCGCGACGACTGAGTTTAATGAAATTACAAAATAATTGAATATCAGGATTATTAGCAAATTCAGGATCTGACTCTAGAAATTCGATCGCTTGCGTGCGATTGCGATCGGATTTGTACAGCACATCATAGGCGGCAAGGATGGCGCGGCGGCGATCGTGACTAAAACCATTACGCCGTAAGCCCAGACGATTTAAGCCAAATACCATATTGGTATCGACTGCCATGCAGTAAGGAGGCACATCCATGCCGAGGCGAGTTTGACCACGAATCATGGCATAGGAGCCGATGCGCGTAAACTGATGCACCACCGAGTCACCACCCATAAAGGCATTGTTATGTACTTCTACATGACCCGCCAGCAAGACATTGTTTACCAAAATCACGCGATCGCTGATCGTGCAGTTATGGGCAATATGTGCGCCTGTAAACAGCAAATTATCATTGCCGATCGTCGTTGCCGAGCCTTCCTTTGTGCCACGATTGACGGTCACATATTCGCGCAGTACATTGCGATCGCCAATTTTTACAAAACTAACTGCCCCTTTATAGGAAGTATCCTGTGGCTCTGAGCCAACGATCGCCCCATAACCAATTTGGTTATCATTGCCAATCTGAGTATGCCCCGTAATGATTGCCCTCGCCCTGATCTCGCAGCGATCGCCAATTTCTACAAACTCGTCAACAATGGCATCGGCTCCGATGGATGTTCCTTCACCAATTTTGGCGTTAGGATGGACGATGGCGCGGGGATGAATCGTAACATTAGTATTTGACATGGAAATGGCAATCTAGATTCTGGAGCGTAAGGAAAATAAGCAATAGTCTATTGCATATAAGTACCTTGGCATAATTAAAAACCAGATCCAAAATCTGCGGCGTACGCGCAGCGTGCGCCGCAGATTTTAGGATTTTATATTTAATTAAGCCTATATAACTTAGTGTAGCAATTCACTTATTAGGTTTTGTGACCAGAAATTGGTAAAGCCCCTGATTTATATAGTTTTTGCACAATTTCCTCCATAAGCTGGACATAACTAAAGTTGGTCTTTTGCAAGATTTTCTGCACCGATCCACTCAGTCTCACATAGTCTTGATCATTCAAGTCTTTAGCCGTAATGATCAAGATGGGAATAGAGAACATATCTTGGCGTAACCTCAGTAAGTGAATAAACTCAAAGCCATCGATATTCGGCATCATCAAATCAAGCAGAATCAATTGGGGAACTTGCTCAGACATTATTTCTAAAGCCTCCTCTCCGTCCTGTGCCTCAGTTACAAGACAATTCTCCTTTTCTAACATCCGTCTGAGCATTGATCTAACATTGACATCATCTTCGATTATCAGTATAGATAATTGCGAATTGTCTCGATGACGATACTTCGCAACTACGGAAATTAAGCGATCGCGATCGATGGGCTTAAACAAATAATCATTAGCTCCAATCTCATAACCCTCATGGTGTTCATCATTAATTGTCAACAACAAGATTGGAATTTCTGAAGTTAAGGAGTTCGATTTTAAAGCCTTAAGAACTTCCAAACCATCCATTGATGGCATTTGAACATCCAAAATAATTGCATTCGGCAAGATCTTATGAGCTAAATTTAGACCATCGTCACTACTAAGTGCTGAAAAAATAGAAACTCCAAGATGACTCAAATAGGCTTTTGCATATTGGTGTAATGTTAGATCATCGTCTATTACTAAAATTGATGGATTCGTATTATTATCGATCTTATTTAAATTAGA
>DCSN01000102.1:31607-36058 GCA_002325645.1 Pseudanabaena sp. UBA1465 | reverse complement strand
AAATTAGAGCTTAAATTAGAGCTATTTGGCGAATGTTTGTTAGATGATATAGGTAACTTAGAATCAGCATTTTTCTTAGCAGTTTTACTGCTAACAGGTAGATAAATCGTAAAAGTTGATCCTTCCCCTAACTCACTTTGTAACGTAATACCACCGCCCATCATCTGACACAGGCGATGACTAATTGCTAAGCCTAAGCCAGTGCCGCCGTACTGACGGGTAGTAGAACTATCTGCTTGACTAAAAGGTTGAAATAGCTTTCGCCTATTTTCGTGGCTAATTCCAATCCCTGTATCACTAATCGCAAAGTAAAAATATTCTTCTTGTTCATCATATTGGCGATTGACAGTCACGCCAATTTCGCCTGACTTAGTAAACTTACAAGCATTACTAAGAATGTTTAAAAGTACTTGACGTAGGCGCATCATATCTGTGCAAACACTACCAAGATCAGGAGCGCAATCAATAATTAAGCGATTATTATTTTTGCGTAATAAGGGCTGAATTGATTCCGTAGTATTTTCTATCAGTAAAGGAACATCAAAATCATCATAACGAATTTCTAATTTACCTGCCTCAATCTTGGTCATGTCCAGAATGTCGTTAATTAAATCTAGTAAATGCTTACCAGATTGATAGATTTTTTGGAGATCTTGCCCAAACTCTTCTAAACCCAGTAACTCAGCATCTTCTTGTAACATCTCGCTATAGCCGATGATGGCATTAAGCGGTGTGCGTAATTCATGGCTCATATTTGCCACAAAGGTGCTTTTAGTGCGACTTGCAGCTAAGGCGCGATCGCGGGCTAGTGACAGTTCTTCATTCATCAGCCGTAGGGCTTCTTCATCACGTTTTCGCAACATTAATGAACCTAACTGCATGGCGATCGCGCCAATTAAACCGACTAGATGCTGATCTTGATCATTGGGCGCTCTCATAAAGAAAACCATAATCGCCACCACATTGGCATCGGCACTGACGGGAATAGCTAAGCCTGAGCGTAATCCACATTCCATCGCAGGATATTTGCGGAGAAAGTACGCTTCTTGCTCAAGGGATATGTCCCAAATCCATTCTGGGCGTTGGTTTACCCACACTCTTCCAGGGAAGCCAAGCCCTAACGGAAAGGACATCTTTTCACTACATTCACGAAACTCTATTAATCCATCAAGACTGCTGTACCATGCAGGACTACAGACTAAAACTTCGACATCAGCTAAGGGAATCCAGATCTCACCATAGTCCCATCCTGTAAATTGACAAATCTCGCTAAGAGTAACTTCTAAAGCAGACTGAAAATCTTTGGCGACACTGATTTCCAAGGTCAAGCGCTGTAGTAATTGTGACTCTGCTTCTGCGCGTTTGCGTTGAGTGATATCTTGGACAGTACCTTCAAAACCAATTAGAGTTCCATCGCGATCGCGCACTGCTCGCACATTCTCGGAGATCCAGATTTTAGTTCCATCCCGCCGATAAACCTGCGACTCAAAGTTAGAAACTGTATCTTGGGAAAGTAAAATACTAATAAATTCCTGACGGCGAGAAGAATTGACATAAATCTGGTGAGCAATATTCGCCACATTACTGATTAGAGATTCGGCAGAAGGATAACCATAAATTTTTGCTAACATCGGATTCGCAATTAAATAGCGTCCATCAATCGTGGTCTGGAAAATCCCCTCGATCGCATTCTCGAAAATACTTTGATATTTCGCCTCCGCATTTTCCAGTTTATTCCGAAGTTGAGAAGTTCTTGATTTGAGTAATTTATGGGTTTCTGTAGCCTGCTGCACTATTTTCACTAAATCTTCAACCCGATAAGGTTTAGTGACATATTTAAAAACTTTAGATTGATTAATCGCTTCGACCAGATCACGGATATCGGTATGAGCCGTTAAAATAATTCGCAAGGTGTCAGGATAGAGTTCGGCAACCTGACTTAAAAACTCAGTCCCAGTCATCATCGGCATTCTCTGATCGGAAACGATAACGCCGATCTCTGGATCTCGTTTCAAAATTTCTAACGCCTCAAATCCATTGTTAGCTCGCAAAATTTGATAACTACGATAGAAAATACGATGGAGCAGATCTAAGTTATCCACTTCATCATCAACTATTAACAACTTGGGTTTTTCTGAGTTATCCATGACTATACGGGCGATCTGGTTTTACTTGGATTATTTCCCCGCCGAAGGCGGGGAAATAATCCTCTTTGCTTGCTTGAAAAGCGCTATATGCTTAACTACTTAATATCTACTTAACATTATTTAAACAAAAACATATTATGAAAATTGTAGTGACGGGTGCTACGGGATTTGTTGGCACGAAATTAGTTGAGCGTTTACATGCTGCGGGCGATCGCATTGTCGTACTATCACGCAATTCTCAGAAAGCGAGCAGGCTATTTCCACAATCAGCTTTTCCGAACTTAGAAGTGATTAGCTACAACCCTTTGCAGTTAGAAGATTGGGCAGATACTCTCTCTGGCAGTGATGCCGTGATTAACCTTGCGGGGGAACCCCTCGCTGGGGTGCGCTGGACTGAGCAACGTAAACAAGAGATCCGCAACAGCCGTATTTTAACTACTAAAGTCTTAGTTGAGGCGATCGCTAAGGCAAAAGTAAAGCCGCAAGTTTTAATTAGTGGCTCAGCGATCGGTTATTACGGCACTAGCCTCGATAAAACCTTTGATGAATATAGCGGTGCAGGTGATGACTTCTTGGCAAATGTCTGCAAAGACTGGGAAGCGGCTGCCGACGTGGTAACTGGTTTGGGTGTGCGTTTAGTTAAACTCAGAACTGGCATTGTCTTGGGTTTAGGTGGGGCGATCGGCAAGATGTTACCAATTTTCCAAGTTGGCGGCGGCGGCAAAATTGGCAATGGTCAGCAATGGTTTTCTTGGATTCACCGCGATGATCTGGTGGAGCTAATTATCTATGCCCTCAAAAATCCTCAAGTTACAGGTGCATTCAACGCTACGGCTCCCCAACCTGTAACTAATGAAGCTTTTACAGTTGCCTTTGCAAAAGCGATTAAACGCCCTGCATTTCTGCCAGTTCCTGCGGCAGCTTTAATCTTGATATTTGGCGAGGGTGCAACGGTCTTGTTAGATGGTCAGCGTGTTGTACCACATAAAGCCGAGGTGAATAAATTTACATTTCAATATCCTGATATTGATTCAGCGTTAACTCAAATTTTTGCTTAATCCTCACAACAACAGAAGATTAAGCAATAAAAAAGGACTTGCTAAGCAAGTCCTTTTTTATTCAAATGGGCCGAGATGGATTTGAACCAACGTAGCTTACGCAGCGGATTTACAGTCCGCCCCCATTAACCACTCGGGCATCGACCCTTTGCTTAGATGTTTTCTAAGCGGATTCAATCATATACACTTATTGCGCCACTGGCAAGAGGTATTTCAAAAAAATTAAAAAGTAAGTAGCTAGGCATAAGTAAACTTAAAACCCCAAAGAGCGTACCGCCCGCTACGCGGGCGGTACGCTCTTCGGTTTTGAAATACCTCGAAACCCGATCGCGATCGCACTTAAAAAAATAATTCCCATTAAACCCGCGAGGGGATTACCATTTAGCCCCGTTATCCACTCAGGCACATGCCCTGTGGGTTTCAGTAAACGGGTCGTATTCACGATGTAGTAGCACCAAACTAATCCAGCATGTAATCCGATCGCGATGCCCAGTCTGCCCTCACACCGCCGCCGCGCTAGGACTAAGGCAACACCGAGAATCACTAAACCAACAAATTGGCTCCATGTGACAAGAATTACATCTAGGGGCTTAATGAAGTGCAAAATCGCAAAAAATAAACTTGCCGCAATTAGGGCTGTTTTTGGTGAATAGTTACGCTCTAGCTCGGACAAGATCCAGCCGCGAAACAGAATTTCTTCTGCAAAGCCTACGCCAACCGATGTTAATAGCCCGATCGCGATCGCGCCTTGCCAATCGACAAAATATATGCCGATCGCTGGTAATAGTTTTGCTGGCAGGGGATCTTGCCAATTTCCAGTTTGCAGGGCAAGCCAACCAAAGCTGACTTGCAAAGCCATAAATATGCATAGGGCGGCGCTACCTAAACCTAAACCAAATAAAAACTCGCGCCCGTTTTTGCTAGTCAACGATAGACCGTAATAGCGAAAGGGATGAGCATATTTAGCAATTTTCCTGCCCCACCACCAAATCAATCCTAAAAATTCGCAATAGAGCAGAATGGTGAGGGCAATCCCTACGGACTCCCCAAAGATTAGATAGATTGGTGCAGCGATCGGCAGCCAGATCGCTATTAATGTCAGCAAAAATAGGATGATGCGGATCGGAGCTTGATAGGAATTTAAGCGAGAAATTAAGCGATCGAGTTTCACAACAAAAAGCTAGGACTATTACTGAGAATAATCCTACCTTTTCTCTAAGTATTAAAACCCAAAAACCGTTGGCGC
>DCSN01000102.1:15727-31569 GCA_002325645.1 Pseudanabaena sp. UBA1465 | reverse complement strand
GCGCCAACGGTTTTTGGGTTTTATATTTAATTGTGCCTAATTACTCAACAAATAAAAAGCAACGCTTTGCGTTGCTTTTTATTTAGATGTTCATTTATTCTTCTGGCTCAATTGTGCTAGTTAAACCTTTACTTTGTAATCCTTCACAATAAAACTCAGCATGTTCTTGGACACAGGTAATTACTAGCGCACATCCACTTGCGTGAGCCGCCATCATGATGTCTACGGCTTGCGGTTGGGTTAACCCATTAACGACTTGCATTAAGCTTTCGACTACATATTCCATTGAGTTGTGATCATCGTTATGCAATAAAACTCGATATCTTGGCGCAATTTTGCGTATGGTTGCAGGACGGGTAATAGTTTCGGTAGACATATATTTAAGTACCTCCAAGTAAGGATGAATTTATGGGATTCAATGATTACAGAAGTAAGAGCGATGGAACTTTACTTTAGTAAATTAGAAAGCAAGAATGTTAATAATACTTAACACTTGCCTATACATTATACAGCCATTTTTTTGGAAAGAAAACCCTAGACAAACTCAAAGGCATATCCTGTGCTACTCGCTATGTGGGCAACACAGGATATGGTCTTCTAAACCTTCAGCAACACTTGCTCCATCACCATATTTCTTGCCCATTTATCTGCTTCCAAAATATCTTCCAGTTCTGGCTTAGAAACACAATTATGCCGATCGCATACATACCTAATCAGATCAGCAATCTGCACATAACGAATCCGATCCTGTAGGAATAGTTCCACCACTTGCTCATTAGCCGCATTCAGTACCGCAGGCATAGTTCCCCCCGCACGACCTGCGGCATAGGCAAGATCCATGCAGGGATATTTCTGATGATCGGGTTCGCGGAAAGTAAGTGTGCCGCACTTGACGAGATCGAGGCGTTCCCATTGAGTTGGAATGCGATCGGGATAGGAAAGGGAATAGAGAAGCGGTAAACGCATATCAGGAATCCCCAATTGCGCTAATACAGAAGTATCTTCTAATTCAATTAGCGAATGAATAATACTTTGGGGATGAATCACAATTTCGATTTTGTCGTAATCTACGCCAAAGAGATAATGAGCTTCGATCACTTCTAAGCCTTTATTCATCAAGGTTGCCGAATCAATCGTGATTTTTTTACCCATAGCCCAGTTAGGATGTTTGAGAGCATCGGCAACGGTGACGGAGGCGAGTTCTGCGGTGGGGCGATCGCGAAAAGCTCCCCCAGAAGCTGTCAGAATAATCCGCCGCAGTCCTCCCTCTGGCACACCCTGTAAGCATTGGAAAATTGCTGAATGTTCAGAATCCGCAGGAAATAATTTCACGCCATGTTTTTTCACCAATGGCACGACCACTTCACCGCCTGCGATCAAGGTTTCCTTATTTGCCAAGGCAATATTTTTACCCGCTTTAATCGCGGCGATCGTTGGTAATAAGCCAGCACAGCCGACAATCCCTGTGACTGCCACCTCAGAATCACCGTAAGCTGCTACGGTTTCGACAGCATCTGCTCCTGCTAACAGGATGGGCTTGACCGCAAGATCGGCGATCGCTTCTTTTAGTTCAGCCAGTTTAGCTTGATTGGCGATCGCCACGATTTCGGGCTGAAACTGGCGAATTTGGTGAGCAAATAGATTGATATTTCCCCCTGCGGTCATCCCCACTACCTGAAATTTTTCTGGATATTCCTCTACAATATCTAATGTTTGTGTACCAATTGAGCCAGTGGAGCCGAGCAGAGTAATGCGTTTCATAGGAAAGGATGGTTAAATCAAATATTTATTAAATTAAAGTCTTGCATAAATTTTTGAGCGATCGCGATTTACCACAAAAAAACAGAGAAGACGCAAGGCATCTTCTCTGTTTTTCAAAGAAAGTTTAAAGAAAGTTTAAATCACTTGAAACCTAGGATTATTTCTTAAGGAAGTAGCATCAAAGGATTGCGCCCAGCTTAAAAAGCTATCATCAAGGATCTCACTTTTGGGATCGATGAGTAGGGCGAGATAGTTGCCCTGTTGCTTGATCACGATTGCAGTGTAGTCATTGCCATGAATTACGGCATAGGTAAAAGTTTCAACGGGCAAAGAAGCCGCTAACAATGATTTGAGTCCCAACGCTTGGAAGATTGGTTGCACCCAAATAATGCTTTTACTCCCATCTACAAGGGTGTAATATTCCTTGGGAAGCCCGCTTAGGTCAAACGTAGCAGCGCCAAGGGCATGGGTTTCAAATTTGATTTCTTCTGAGGCTGCCATAGTTTTTGTAGCAAGCGATCGCTCTTGCTTGAGTTCTCTATCCTACTAAGTCCTATTAGAATCTAGCAACAATCATTATTGCAACCGTCATAGCACTTAATATCCATAAAGATAGACGGTGCAAAGCGCCGTCTATCTTTGTTTTTTTATCTTAAAGCCGAATTTTTTGATTTTTCAACTTCACGGTCTTTTTTACCACGGAAGATAAATCTGACGGGAGTACCTTCAAAGCCAAGGGTCTTACGGAATTGATTTTCGATATACCGCTTGTAATTATCGTTAAAGCGATGCGTATCATTCACGAACAGAATAATCGTGGGCGGCCCATCGGAAATTTGAGTACAGTAATAGACCTTGCCCTGTTTGCCACCGCGACTAGTGGGTGGTGCGTGCCATGTGACCGCTTCAGTAAGTGCTTCATTCAAGATCGCAGTGGGGACGCGGCGCTTGTGCTGCTCTGCGGCAATATCAACGCGATCGAGGATTTGGGTCACACGTTGCCCCGTGAGCGCACTCACAAAGATAATTGGCGCATATTCCACAAACATGAGGCGGCTTTTCACGTCGGCAGTGTAGTCATAAATGGTATAAGAATCTTTTTCGATCGCATCCCATTTATTGACGACAATTACGCAAGCCTTGCCCTCATCGTTAATTCGACCAGCTAGTTTTTGATCTTGATCGGTAACACCATCAAGGGCATCGATCACTAATAAAACTACATCAGAACGCCCGATCGCTTTAAAAGCACGGTTAATACTAAAAAATTCAATACCATAATCAATATTCTTTTTGCGGCGCACCCCTGCGGTATCGATCAGGCGATACTTTTTACCATCGCGCTCCACCGACATATCAATCGCATCGCGGGTTGTGCCAGAAATCGGACTGACAATACTGCGGTTTTCGCCAATGAAAGAATTTAGCAAACTGGATTTGCCAACATTCGGACGACCAATAATCGCCACCTTGATTTCATCGCTTTCCTTGGTAACTTCTTCAGGGGCTGGCAAATACTTGATTAATTCGTCTAACAACTCGCCAGTACCATTACCATGAATCCCTGACATCGGGATCGGCTCACCTAAGCCCAAATTCCAAAACTCGGCGGCGAGGGAAAGTCCAAATTTAGAACCCTCACATTTATTAACCGCCAATAGTACAGGAATATTTTGTCGGCGCAACCAGCCACCTAATTGCTCATCAGCGTCAGTAATCCCAGCCATACCATCGACCACAAAAATCACGGCCGCCGATTCACGAATGGCAATCTCCGCCTGTTCCCGAATCATCGGCAAGAACTCAGTCTCGTCATCAAAGACAAGTCCACCCGTATCGACAACTTGAAATTCGTGAGCGCCCCAAAAACATTCGCGATAGACGCGATCGCGGGTTACGCCTGGTTCGTCGTAGACGATCGCGTATTGTTCACCTGAGAGGCGGTTTACGAGAGTAGATTTGCCCACATTGGGGCGACCGACAACGGCAACAATCGGTAGCGGCATGGCTTTACAGTTTTAGAATTCCGAACTCACTATAATAACTTTAAATTAGTGCGATCGTCAAATTTTTTTTGCAGACCCAAATAAAAGGAATCGCAAAGGCTGCGACTAGTGCAAACAAGAAAATTGTTATAATTAAGTAATTAGACTTAATTAATGATCGCGAGACAATTTCTATTAAGATCAAGTTCCTACAGCAAACCCAATTAATTTATTGTCACTAAACGACAATAAATTAACTCATTAACTTTATACGCTCTCAAAACACAAATGAAGACTTGGCTCAACCCCGCTCAGCGATTAGAAAAACTCCCTCAATATGTTTTTGCCCGCTTAGATGAGTTGAAGTTACGAGCGAAAGAGCAAGGTCTGGATTTGATCGATCTCGGTATGGGTAATCCTGATGGTCCCACACCTCAACCTGTCATTGATTCGGCGATCGCTGCTTTACAAAACCCTAAAAATCACGGCTATCCCCCCTTTGAAGGCACTGCTAGTTTCCGCAGAGCAATCACCGACTGGTACAAGCGCCGTTATAATGTCCAGCTTGATCCTGAGAGCGAAGCTTTACCTTTAATCGGCTCCAAAGAAGGCTTAGGACATTTAGCGATCGCCTATATTGACCCTGGGGATGTTGTGCTTGTGCCAAGTCCCGCTTACCCAGCCCATTTTCGTGGACCTTTACTGGCAGGCGGCGAGATCTACGAAATGATTCTCAGCGCCGATCGAGACTGGTTGATTGATCTTTCAGCAATTCCTGAAGACATCGCTCAACGAGCCAAGTTGATGTATTTCAACTATCCTGCTAACCCCACTGGCGCGATCGCCCCGCGTGAATTTTTTGAAGAAGTTGTTGCTTTTGCCAAGAAGTACGAGATCCTCTTGGTTCATGATCTTTGTTACGCCGAGCTTGCCTTTGATGGTTATCAGCCCACCAGTTTATTAGAAATCGAAGGCGGTAAAGATGTGGGGGTCGAATTTCACACCCTCTCGAAAACCTACAATATGGCAGGCTGGCGCGTCGGTTTTGTGGTTGGTAATCGCCATGTGATCCAAGGTTTACGCACGCTTAAAACTAATCTCGATTACGGAATTTTTTCCGCGATTCAAGTGGCGGCGGAGACTGCTCTGCAATTGCCTGATAAGTATCTAGAAGAAGTATGCGATCGCTACAAAGAACGGCGTGATTTTCTGATTGCAGGGCTAGGCGAATTGGGTTGGGATATTCCGAAAACCTATGCCACCATGTATCTCTGGATTCCTGTGCCTGTGGGAATAACTGCCGCCGACTTTGCCCTCAAGGTATTAGAAAGCACGGGCGTGGTATTCACTCCTGGTAGCGCCTTTGGCAAGGGTGGTGAAGGCTATGTGAGAATTAGTTTAATCGCTGACTGCGATCGCCTTGGCGAAGCACTCAGTCGCCTTAAACAAGCTGGAATTCGTTATAAGTAGCTGGGCGCAATTAAATATAAAACCCTAAAGGCTGTGGCGCACGCGCAGCGTGCGCCACAGCCTTTGGGGCTGTTTTCTAATTATGCCCAGCTACTTAAAAACTAACCCAGTAAGGGTTTTTTAATTTGGTATAAAAAGAGAGGCGCTTTGCGTCCTTCTTCTTAGGGAAAAGAAAAAAGGGAAAAAGGAAAAAGTGATTAATTTTTTGCCACTTGCTTTTGAATTTACATCGCCAGGTCCGATCGCCTTTGAACTGGGATCAATTTCTGTACGTTGGTATGGATTGCTGATTGCGTCGGCAATTGTTTTGGGGACAGTCTTGGCGCAAACCCTTGCCAAAAAACGCAATGTTGATCCTGAACTGGTAGGAGATCTCTCAATTTGGCTAGTGGTCGGAGCCATTCCTTGCGCCCGTTTTTACTATGTCCTGTTTGAGTTGCCCCGCTTTCAAGCTCAGCCTTGGTACAAAGTATTTGCGATTTGGGAAGGTGGCATTGCCATTCATGGCGCAATCATTGGTGGCGCGATCGCGACCACGATTTTTTGTAAACGGCAACAACTTTCGGCATGGTTAATGTCCGATATTGTCATGCCTGCGGTAATCCTTGGACAGGCGATCGGACGTTGGGGCAATTTCTTTAATTCCGAGGCCTTCGGCGCTCCCACCGATTTACCTTGGAAGCTGTTCATTCCGATCAATCGCCGCCCCCCCGAATTTATGAATGAGTCATATTTTCATCCCACATTTCTCTATGAATCACTTTGGAATGTTGGTGTGTTCGCGATTTTAATATTTACTTTTTTGCGTTTCCCCAAACTCAGAACTGGCACAATCACGATGATCTATGCGATCGCCTATAGTCTCGGCAGATTTTGGATCGAGGGTTTACGCACTGATAGTTTAATGGTGGGTGGGTTGCGGACTGCTCAGATGATTAGTCTCGTGGCGATCGCCGCAGGTATTTTCGGTTTGATTTGGCTATACGGATTACGCCGTCGCTTTCCCGATACTACGCCCAAAGAATTGCATACCGAAAACTAATGACCAAAGCGACCCATACCAACACTCGCGCCATGGTGGAAACCGCATTTCTTGCCAGTACTACCGCCATGTTGTTTTTGATTAACTACTACTTCCCCCTTGGCCCCTTACTGCGGATGCTGTTTCCTCTGCCCACGGCTCTAGCCTATTTACGCTGGAATGGTCGCGCCGCATGGATGGCAATGGTTGTCACCGCCTTACTGCTGGCAATTTTGATGGGGCCGACCCGCAGCATTCAATACGTTATTCCCCATGGCTTAGTGGGCGTGACCTTGGGATATCTCTGGAAGCGTGATTTTCCTTGGTCGGGTTCCCTGAGCATTGCCACGGTAATTAGCTCCTTGGGGACAGCTTTTCAGATTGCCTTTGTATCACTTTTGTTAGGTGAAAATCTCTGGAATTACTCGATTGTGCAGATTACAGGCTTTTTAAATTGGATCATGCAACTGTTTGGCTCCCTAGAACAGCCTGACTTTGCGACAATTCAAACCTTTGCGATCGCCGCAATTATTTTTAGTAACTTTGCCTATCAATTGCTTGTGCATATTGTGGCTTGGATTGTCCTTGATCGTCTCGGCAATCCCATTCCCCATCCCCCAAAATGGATCGAGTCATTACTAGCGTGAATAAAAATCTCCAAAACATGAGGCGCACGCTGCGCGTGCGCCTCATGTTTTGGAGATTTATTAGGATAGCTCCAGATTTAAAGCTTGCTTAGGCGATCTTGAGCAAATGTTAAATAATTGACACAATCTCGAATAAGAAATTATACTTAGTAGTTAACAGCCAATAGTGATTATATTCTGAAACATTGGTGCAATCTACCCTCGCGATCATGACCAAACCTGCCGAAATAACCCCAACCACCTTGACAAATACATCAATTGCCCTGTCTGAGCGAGAACTTCAAGTGATTGAACTAGTGGCTGCGGGCTTAACCAATCAAGATATCGCTGGAAAACTGGCGATCAGCAAGCGCACCGTCGATAATCACATTAGCAACATTTTAACGAAGACCAAAACCGATAATCGCGTCGCCCTAGTTCGTTGGGCTTTGCAATGGGGAAAGGTTTGCATTGATGAAGTAAACTGTTGCCTCATTGATACCACTCCTATTAATAGTGTTAACAGTGTTCTTAATAAACAGGGATTAGAAAGTGCCTAGTGGGGAGATATCTATCAGTCGTAACAAAATCGTCTACAGTCCTGATATTGCTTTGGCGATGTATCGGGAATTAGCTTCACATCTTGAACAGATTGAAGATGTTAATGTGGAGTTGTTTTGGCAAGAAAGCACTGAGTTTAGCTATTTAGGTAGTCAAATTGGCGGTTTATGGCTTAGCCATCCCCAGACTATCCAGAGTCAATCTCAAGCTTTGATTCAAAACATTCTCAATCACTACGGAACTTGGACATCTGAAGCCCAAGCATAGGCTAAAGAATAATTTTTTATGGGAAAACGCATATTTACTGATTTTGATGGTCCAATCATGGATGTATCAGAGCGCTATTATCAAGTTTATTTATACTGTATAAAAAACATTGAGCAGCCTGAACAGATTGTGCGGACTTTATCAAAATCTGAATTTTGGGAGTTAAAGCGATCGCAGGTTCCTGAGAAAGAAATCGCGAAACTATCTGGCTTCGATAATGACAAGCAGGCGATCGCCTTTGCTCATTTGCGGCGCAGCACTGTGCATACCCATGAATATTTTCAATACGATCGCCTACTGGAAAATGCGATCCCAGCCTTAGAAAAAGCGCAAAAAGCAGGATATGATCTCGCGGTGATGACGATGCGCCGTCGTCGTGAATTGGAGCCAGTTCTCGATCAATATAATTTGAGGCGTTTTTTCCAGAGCGATCGCATTTTTTGTCTTGATGATGACTATGTAAAAACCGTTGATACTCAAGACAAACCAAAATTAATGCAACAAGCTCAAGCCACATTGCCGCAGGTGCAACAACAATGGATGATTGGCGATACGGAAGCAGATATTTTGGCTGCCCAAGGTCATCATATTCCTGCGATCGGTGTTCTCAGTGGTATTCGCAACCAGATGCAGCTTGAGAAATATCAACCCCAGAAAATTCTGCCAAACTTAATGGCAGCAATAACCACAATTCTGGGGGCATAAACAAAAAGGAGCGCAGGGCGCTCCTTTTTGTTGTTATAGATAAAATTCAGATTAGATGCCCCCTAAAAATTCTTGTTTAGCAATTTTTACCATCACCGCTTGTTGTCCTAAATAGAGCATATGTAACTCAGTGAGGAGTTGCTTAGCTGCATCTAGATCGATGTTTTGAATTTGTTGACAAAACATCATGTGGGTAAATTGCTTTTCGATAGGTAAGTCACTCATAAGTACCTCTTTGACAAATCAAGTTCTGACAGTAGACAATGACACCGACTAACGTATTGAAGTTTCCTGACAGTAGATACTTGTCTTTGTGTCAACATAACGTAACATTACTTTAAGTTTAGCAGAAAAACTGTATCACGACAAACAATTCAGATCAGATATACCTAAAGATGCATTTTTCGACATCTTTGTAAAGAGATTTTTTATCACCGAAATAAAGGTCGGCGACGCTTCACGCCGCCGACCTTTATTTCGGTTAAGTTGCTGAGTAACAGTCTTGAATTAGGCGATCGCTCAAAATTATGAATAACTCTTTGTTATGTAATTCAGCGCTTATGTACATTGAAGCTACGCCCTACCCCTATCCTTATAATGGCGATCTCAGACCAGACAATACCGTACTGATCATCATTGATATGCAAACTGACTTTTGCGGTGTTGGTGGTTATGTGGACAAAATGGGTTATGACCTATCACTAACGCGATCGCCGATCGAACCAATCAAAAAAGTTTTGACCCTCTTTCGCGAAAAAGGCTTTCATATCATTCATACCCGCGAAGGACATCGCCCCGATCTCTCGGATTTGCCAGAAAATAAGCGCTGGCGATCACAAAGAATTGGGGCGGGTATTGGTGATGCAGGGCCCTGCGGCAAAATTTTAGTGCGTGGTGAAATAGGATGGGATATCATTCCCGAACTTTATCCCTTACCCGATGAGCCAATCATTGATAAACCAGGGAAAGGCTCATTTTATGCCACTGACCTCGATCTCATTTTGAGGCGTAAAGGTATTCAAAATATTATTTTGTCGGGAATTACCACCGATGTTTGCGTGCATACGACCATGCGTGATGCCAACGATCGCGGCTATGAATGCCTCATGCTATCGGACTGCACAGGCGCAACCGACTATGGCAATCACCTTGCGGCGCTAAAAATGATTGAAATGCAGGGCGGCGTATTTGGAGCCGTCGCTGATTCTGAAACATTGACTACAGCAATTAAGCAAAGTTTCTAGTTGAATTATGCAAATATGCAAAAATACACCCAGTGTACGTCGCTATGGAAAAACCTCTGCCTGACGATCTCGAAAGCGATCTAGCTGATAATCTGGTTGTAGAAGAATCTATGAAAGAGTCAATACCACCAGTGACTATTCCATCTAGTGTTTCGGCTGATACCCTGCGATCGCACCTACCACCAGAATTAGAGTTAGTCAATATTTCCAAGAAGTTCGGCTCTTTTACGGCTGTGGATAATGTTTCGCTCAAGTTAGAAGCGGGTACTTTTCATGCGCTGCTTGGAGAAAATGGAGCAGGCAAAAGTACTTTAGTCAAATGCATCATGGGCTTTCATGCAGCGACCCATGGCGACATTTTGATTAATAAGCGATCGCGCGATATCCATAGCCCCCGTGATGCCTATGGCTATGGAATTGGCATGGTTTATCAACATTTCACGGTTGTACCTGCCATGACCGTTGCCGAAAATCTCTTACTCGTCAGACCTGACACGCCCAACATCATTAATTGGAAAGAAGAATATGCCAAGCTCGATGCATTTATGGCTTCGGCTCCTTTTAAAATTGATTTGAATACTCCCATCTCGCAACTGGCGGCTGGACAAAAGCAGAAATTAGAAATTCTCAAACAACTTTATCTCAAAAGTCGAATTCTGATTCTCGATGAACCAACTTCCGTTTTGACTCCTCAAGAAGCTGATGAAGTTCTCGGACTACTGCGTGAAGAAGTGACTGCAGGACGCTTGAGCGTTTTGATGATTAGCCACAAATTCCGTGAGATCACCGCTTTTGCAGATCATGTCACGGTTCTGCGTAAGGGTAAATTTGCGGGTACTGGCTCCACCAAAGATTTATCTGTTTCCGATATGGCAGCCATGATGCTTGGTGAAGCGAAGGAAGCCCGTCAAGTTCTCAAAACTGAAGTATTTACCAATAATCTCGTTTTAGATGCGCGGAATATCCATGCCGATCGCGACAATGGTTTAGAAGCGGTCACGGATGTTAATTTACAAATTAAGAGTGGCGAGATCGTTGGAATTGCGGGTGTATCGGGCAATGGTCAGCGCGAATTTGTAGAAGTTCTCTCTGGTCAGAGAATACCCACATCTGGCGAAATTTTTGTCAATGGCGATCGCTACCATGCCACGCGAAAAGAAATGTATAAGCATCAAGTGTTTTCGCTGCCCGAAGAACCTCTGCGAAATGCCTGTGTTCCCCACATGAGCGTCGCGGAAAATCTGGCTTTGCGAACCTTTGATCGACCACCTCAAGCAAAAGGCGGAATTTTATTGCTATTCAAGGCAATTCGCGAAACTGCCAAAAACTTGATTAAGGTTTTCTCTATTAAGACTCCTTCTCCTGAAACCCCTGTGGGTAATCTTTCAGGTGGTAATGTGCAGCGTACGGTTCTGGCAAGAGAACTCTCGGCTGCACAAATCAAGCTCCTGATTGTGGCAAATCCTGTATTTGGTTTAGATTTTGCTGCCGTTGAGTATATTCATAATCAAATTGTGGAAGCGCGAAATCGTGGGGTTGCGGTTTTATTGGTGAGTGAAGATCTCGATGAAATTTTGACCCTCAGCGATCGCATTTTAGTGATGAGCGACGGTAAATTCGTCTATGAAAGCACCAGTGCTAATGCCGATCTGGTGGCGATCGGGCAGAAAATGGCAGGACATTAACAACTTTTTTAAGGGCGCTTTGCGCCCTTAAAAATCACTATAAAAAATAATGATTATCAATCAACAGGTTCGACTTTTTCCTAAATTGCTCATTCGTGAGCATTATGAAGATTTGCAATGGGAACCATTTCGCCAAGGGGTACAAATTTATCCTTTATATAAAGATGATCTAGGAGCTAGTGCCGCCTTGCTTCGCTATGAATCAGGGGCGAAAGTTCCTCACCATTCCCATTCAGGCTATGAACATATTTTTGTGCTATCAGGTTCTCAATTCGATGCTAATGGCAAATATAGTAAAGGCGATGTAATCATCAATGCTCCCCATACTAGCCATCAAGTTTCAAGTGAGGAAGGATGTGTAGTTCTGATTGTGTGGGAAAAACCCGTGATTATTGATTAGGAGAAACTTATGTCTGCGATCGCCGCTCAGCCCTACGATTACGAATTACCCACAAAGGGTAATATTGCCCTCGTAATTATCGATATGCAACGGGATTTTTTAGAATATGGCGGCTTTGGTGATGCTCTAGGCAATGATGTGATGCAGTTGCAAAGTATTGTGCCAACCGTAAAAAAACTATTAGAAACCTTTCGATCGCTAAATTTACCAGTCATTCACACCATCGAAGCCCATGCCGCCGACCTGTCGGACTGTCCACCCTCTAAGCTCAATCGCGGTAAAGGGAATCTCAAAATCGGCGATCAGGGTTCAATGGGTAGGATTTTGATTGTGGGTGAAGCAGGGAATAATATTATTCCTGAACTTACTCCTCTTGAGAAGGAAATAGTGATTACCAAATCGACAAAGGGAGCCTTTTGTCGGACTAATCTCGAAGAGATTTTGCAAAAAGAGAATATTACGCATCTTCTATTTGCAGGTGTCACCACAGAGGTTTGTGTGCAAACAACTATGCGTGAAGCTAACGATCGCGGCTATGAATGTTTATTAATTGAAGATGCTACTGCCAGCTATTTTCCAGACTTCAAATCTGCAACTATAGAAATGCTTCGCGCTCAGGGAGGGATTATTGGCTGGACAGCAAAATCTGAACAGGCGATCGCGGCGTTATTGGAAGACTTCAGATAAAAACCTTGCTTTGCAAGGTTTTTATCTGAAGTCATGGAAGCTTAAGTGCCTGAAAAAGCCCTCAGATCTGCATCCATAAAACTGCGATCACCCAACACCTTGAGCATTGGTCCCAATGCGCCAAACTGGACAATGCTTAAGGAAGCCGCAGGAACGTCAATGCGATCGCGATATCGGCCCATATCAATTCCCAATAAACCACAGAGAATTACCCGAATCGTGGCCTTATGGGAAACTATTAGCACATTGCCCGATGGATATTTTTCTTGAATTTCGGCAACTACTAAGGACGCACGACTAGAAAGCTGCACCGCCGTTTCACCGCCCGTGGGGGGATTCCATGCAGGTTCTGTCAACCAACGTAGATAATCATCACTATAATTCTCTTTGACAAACTCGTTGGTGAGTCCTTCCCATTTGCCATAACGCAATTCTTTCAAGCCATCTCGAAATTGCATTTCTATGTTAACTGCTTTGCATAGGGGCGTAGCTGTGGCGATCGTGCGCTTCATTGGGCTAACAAACACGGCATCCCATGCGATCGCCTGATGAGCATCGGCAAAGGCGATCGCCATTTTGTGACCATTATCAGTTAATTCAGGATCAAGCTCTCCGCAATAGCCGCCAGTGCGACTATAGGCAGTTTCACCATGACGAAGCAGATATAGTTTTAAGCTCATAATTTTCTCTTTAACTTTGGGGCGGCGCATCACGCCGCCCCAAAGCATTTATTTAGTGAGGATAGCGCCAGTTCACGATTTCAGGTTTATCGATACCATGCTCGTAGGCATATCGACGGCAATCAATCTGATGATTGATCAAAGCTTCCTTCGCATGAGCGCCAATGTTTTTCAGCTTCGGCACACGATCAATCACATCGATCGCAAGGCTAAAGCGGTCAACTTGGTTATTAATCGCCAGTTCCAAAGGTGTATTAATATTACCCTTCTCTTTATAGCCGCGCACATGGAGATTTTTGTGATTATTGCGACGATAGGCAAGACGGTGAATCAACCAAGGATAGCCATGGAAATTGAAAATAATCGGCTTATCAGTGGTGAACAGCGAATCGAAATCGCGATCGCTTAAACCATGAGGATGTTCAGTATCAGGCTGTAACTTGAACAAATCCACCACATTAATAAAGCGAATCTTCAACTCTGGGAAATACTCCCATAGTAAAATTGTGGCGGCTAAAGCTTCCTGCGTGAGGATATCACCACAGCCCACCATCACCACATCAGGTTCTACACCTTGATCATTACTTGCCCAATCCCAGATCCCTAATCCTTTGGTGCAGTGCTTCACCGCATCTTCCATGCTGAGGAATTGTAAATGGGATTGCTTGTCGCAGACAATTACGTTTACATAATCAGTACTACGCAAACAGTGATCGGAAACTGATAGCAAACTGTTCACATCGGGCGGTAAATAGATGCGAGTTACTGCGGCACTCTTGTTGACCACCACATCCAAAAATCCAGGATCCTGATGGGTAAAACCGTTGTGATCTTGTCTCCATACTGTCGAAGTGATCAAAAGATTAAGGGAAGCAATTGGCGATCGCCATGCAATTCCTTGACTGATTTCCAACCATTTACAATGCTGGTTGATCATCGAGTCAATTACATGGACAAAGGATTCATAGGTGGAAAAGAATCCATGTCGGCCTGTTAGCAAATAGCCCTCTAGCCAACCTTCTAAGGTATGCTCGCTGAGGATTTCCATCACCCGCCCATCGGTAGACAGTTCACCACCATCGGCATCTTCAGGAAGGTATTCCGCAATCCAGAACTTCTTGCTGACTTCATAAATTGCTTGCAATTTATTCGATGTGTTTTCATCGGGACCAAACACACGGAAATTATCCATGTTTTGACGCATCACATCGCGAAGAAATACACCTAAAGGCTTAGTGTTTTCGGCTTCACTTGTCCCAGCTTTTTCAACTTTTACGGCATAGTCGCGAAAATCGGGCATTCTCAAACCACGACGCACCAAACCACCGTTAGCGATCGGGTTGGCACTCATACGGCGATCGCCCTTTGGTGCAAGTTCCTTCAATTCAGGGATCAATTGACCTGACGCATCAAACAATTCATCGGGTTTGTAGCTCAGCATCCAATCGCAAAGCATTTTCAAATGCTCAGGATTATTATGCATTCCTGACAATGGCACTTGGTGCGCTCTCCAGAAGCCTTCGACTTTATGCCCATCAACTGACTCAGGTCCCGTCCAGCCCTTAGGAGTTCGCAATACGATCATCGGGAATTTTGCCCTTGTGGCAATACCAGTAGTCCGAGATTCTTGCTGAATCGCTCTAATCTCGTTAATACAATGCTCAAGGGTGGCGGCGATCGCCTGATGCATCGACGCAGGATCAGAACCTTCTACAAAATAAGGCTTATATCCATAGCCCACAAATAAACTTTCTAGCTCGTCATGGCTGATCCGCGATAGCACGGTGGGATTATTAATTTTGTAGCCATTCAAATGCAAAATTGGGAGTACAGCACCATCACGAATCGGATTGATGAACTTGTTAGAATGCCATGCAGTGGCAAGGGGACCAGTTTCTGATTCGCCATCACCGACCATCACCACCGAGATTAAATCAGGGTTATCAAATACAGTTCCATAGGCATGGGAAACGCTGTAGCCAAGTTCTCCGCCCTCATGGACTGACCCTGGAGTTTCAGGTGTGCAATGGCTACCAATCCCACCAGGAAAGGAAAATTGCTTAAAGAAGAGCTTCATTCCCTCTTCATCTTCACTGATATCATGATAAACCTCAGAATAGGTTCCTTCCAGATATACAGGTCCTAAAATCCCTGGTGCGCCATGCCCAGGTCCTGCCAAAAAGATCGTATTCAAATCATATTTCTTAATCAGACGATTTAAATGCGTATAGACAAAGCTCATACCAGGACTTGATCCCCAATGTCCGAGCAAGCGATTTTTGATATGCTCTGGCTTCAAAGGTTCACGCAAAAGGGGATTTTCGCGTAGATAGATCATCCCGATCGCAAGATAGTTACAAGCCCGCCAGTAAGCGTCAATCTTTCGCAATTCTTCGGCACTAAGAGGGCTACCCACAACGGTTGAGCGAGCATGGCCGTAGCAACTGATCGATGTATTAGTTGATTCTGTGTCAGACATTTTTAGAGGAGTGGTTACCATAAAATTACGAGTTGTTCCTGTCGCTAATTAGTGTTTAACTTCTCACCTCACAACTCTACATGAGATTTCAAATATTCTCGGTGATATGTATATCTCTTTTGGATTTTTCTAGTATGGGGATCGCTTATATCTAGATATAAGGTTTATAAACAGATAGAAGACTAGACAAAAACCAAAATATAGGCGGCGGCGCATTGCGCCGCCGCCTACGCCCTTCCCAGTCAAGAATTAGACGTTGCGGCGCGAAGCG
>DCSN01000102.1:8916-15697 GCA_002325645.1 Pseudanabaena sp. UBA1465 | reverse complement strand
CTAATTCTTGGTTTTTAATGTCTATTTTGATACTGGGAAGGGCGTATATTTTGGTTTTTGTCTAAAATCATCATTACTGAAATTTCAATTTTGTTGTCAAAAAAAGTTAACATTAACTTAACAATTTCAGAAATCTCCTTAATTCAAACTTTTTAAACTCAAAATTCATGGCTCGACAACTCAAAAATATTGCACCGCATGGTGGTCAACTGATCAATCGCATGGCAACAGAAGCGCAAAAAGAAGTTTTTTATAGCAAGGCTGACCACTTGCCAGTTGTGCAACTGACTGAGCGATCGCTCTCTGATCTTGAACTAATTGCGATCGGTGGATTTAGCCCTCTCACAGGTTTTTTAGGTAAAGCTGACTATGATTCTGTAGTTTTAAATATGCGTCTCGCCAATGGCTTACCTTGGTCGATCCCAATTACTTTGCCTGTTACTATCGAAGTTGCCGATAGCTTAACCGTTGGTGACTTGGTACGTCTTAACGATCCCGATGGCATTTTTATTGGCGTATTAGAATTAAGCGAAAAATATAAATACGACAAACTCAAAGAAGCGCTCCACATCTATCGCACCAATGAAGACAGTCACCCTGGGGTCAAGGTGGTCTACGCCCAAGGCGACGTATATCTGGCGGGTGATGTCTGGTTATTAGAGCGTCGTCCCCACCCACTTTTCCCCACCTATCAGATTGATCCTGCGGATTCTCGCGAATTGTTCATCGAAAAGGGCTGGCGTACCATTGTCGGTTTCCAAACCCGCAACCCCATTCACCGCGCCCATGAATATATTCAAAAATGTGCGCTGGAAATCGTTGATGGTTTATTTCTGCATCCCCTAGTCGGTGCAACTAAGAGCGATGACGTGCCTGCGGATGTGCGGATGCGTTGCTATGAAATTATGCTGGAGCATTATTTCCCCTTAGATCGCGTGACCCTAGCGATTAACCCTGCGGCGATGCGCTACGCGGGTCCTCGTGAAGCGATTTTCCATGCGTTGATTCGCAAAAACTATGGTTGTACTCACTTCATCGTTGGTCGCGATCATGCAGGTGTGGGCGACTATTACGGAACCTATGACGCGCAATACATTTTCGATGAATTTGAAATTGGCGAGCTAGGGATCATTCCTTTGATGTTTGAACACGCTTTTTATTGCAAGCGCACTCAGGGCATGGCAACCACGAAAACTAGTGCCAGTTTACCCGAAGAGCGGGTACATCTATCAGGGACAAAAGTTCGTGAGATGCTCCGTCGTGGTGAATGTCCACCGCCTGAGTTCTCCCGTCCTGAAGTGGCTGCCGAACTTGCGAAAGTAATGCACAAAATGGCGATCGCGGAATCTTCTACAGGCTTTGAAATTTAATAATTAGGAGTGCGCGGCTTTCGCCGCCCACTCCTAATTATTAGTGACTTTGCTGAGCTTGTCGGTGAGGCTGCGGAAATAGAGCCAACCCGCAGAGACAAGGAATGTAAAATAGCCGATCGCTTGTCCTAAAAATAGGCGATCGCGAAAACCAAACATTGCTTTGAGCAGAATTGCAGGGAATTTGTTGTCAGGGAAAATATCATGGACATCCCAAACTAAACCACCTAGTAAACAGGAACTAATTTCTGTAGCCGAAGATGCGGGTAAACAGATAGAAGTTTGCGCGAGTTGAGCATAGGCAGCTACGGCTTTATCTAAATGCCCGATCGCACTGACAACTAATCCTGCCACGATCAGCAATAGGAAGACTCCCATTGCTTGAAAAAATACCTTGAGATTGATGCGAATTCCAAATTGAAAAAGAGCAATCCCGATCGCTACGGCTCCCACTAAACCAGCGATCGCGCCGACGATTGGCACAAGTCCGCCTTGCAGTTTGGCGGAAATAAAAATTACGACCTCAAAACCTTCTCGCAGTACCGCAATCAAAATTAGCGTAAAAACTGCCCAGCCTGCGGTTTTTTCATTAGCGATCGCTTTACCAATTTGTCCTTCGATTTCGCCCTTGAGCGCCTTGGCATTTTCGGTCATCCAAACCAACATCCAACTCAACATGGCGATCGCGGTGAGTCCTAAAACTCCCTGCCACAATTGCCCATAAAAAGCCGCCTGCATTGGTTCGGTATTTTCCACCTGTTTCACAAACCAATTGAGGAAAATTCCCACCACAAAACTTGCGAATACGCCTATGCCAATGCCACCAAACACCCAAGGATTGAGCGAACTGCGATCGACTTTTTTGAGATATGCCATCACAATTCCCACCACAAGAGCCGCTTCGACTCCCTCCCGTAAAGTAATTGCAAAAATCGGTAATGCCGCACTAAAATCCATATCAATTTTTCCTATACAGCGCTCTGCGCTGAATTATAACCCAAAGAAATTTTTAAGAACGCGGCGGAGCCGCGCTCTTACAGCAAAACTCGATCAAACCCGCCACAAGAAGGGTCGCAGGGCGAAGCCCCGCAACGGGTTTTATATTTTAATTTGTGGCGGGTTTGAAAACAAATTGCTGTAAAAATTTCTCTGCACTAATTGAAGCCGTTAAAATGTGATGCCGCGATAAATTTCAGACATTGCCAATTCAATATTTACCGAATCTAACAAAATTGAACTCTCTAGGCTATCAAAATCACTAAATAACCAACCCTGCGATTGCTTGCTATAGCGTTCAACTAGAGGTTCATTTTGATTGACTAAGAGATATTCGCAAAAGCTAGGCATAGAACGATACATCCGAAATTTATTAGTGCGATCGTGATCTTCCGTTGAGGGAGAAAGCACCTCCACAATTAATAGAGGATTGAGAACTTCATCTTGGCGATCGCCATTAAGTTGAATAGCCCCATCAAAAACCATTGCATCAGGATATACCCCACGTCGATATTCAGGAATCCAAAGCCTTAGGTCGCTATTTATTGGCTCAAATTGGGTATTTACTAGCTTAGTGTCTAACAGAGTAACCATGTTTCGACAAATACGGCTATGTTTAAGCGTTCCACCAGTCATAGTAATAATTTCTCCATCATGGTATTCACATTTCTCTGTTGAGGTTTCGGCGATCGCGCGATATTCTTCGAGACTGTAGCGGCGCTCAGTGATAGCAATCATGGGGTTGTACTCTCAATTTCAAAATGACATTCAAGCCAACATTTCTATTGTATACAGCGCTTCGCGCTGAATTAAAACCCAAAGAAATTTTTGAAAGTGCGGCTCTGCCGCACTTTCAAAAATTTCTTTGTACTACTAGAAGTCTCAACAGGCTGTACGTCCTTCCCAGATCAGAATTAGTAGTGCTTCGTGCTGCTAATTCTGATCTGAGTAAATGCTTAATTGCATAAATTAAATGCATATAAATGCATAACAAGGGGCTTAAGCCCCTTGTCTTGTTTGTAAACCTTGCAAAACAATCGATCATAGAGTTTAATTTATAGAAGATAGCTTAATCATTAGATCTGCACATGAAAATATTTGTTTATCACACTCCTGAGTTAGTTCCCGATACAGGCAGCCCTGACTGCGCGATCGCTGTCGATATTTTGCGAGCCACTACGACCATCGCTACTGCACTTGCCGCAGGAGCCGAAGGAGTGCAAGTATTTTCCGATCTTGATGAGTTGATGAGTGTAAGTGCAGCCCATCCGCCAGAGTTACGCATTAGGGTTGGGGAGCGCGGTGGTAAAACTGTTGAGGGCTGTGACCTAGGGAATTCGCCCTTTGACTTTACGCCAGAGGTGGTGAAGGGCAAGCGGATTTTTATGAGTACGACCAATGGCACGCGATCGCTGCAAAAAATCCAAAATGCGAAGAGTGTATTGGCTTGCGCGATGATCAATCTTGGTTCAGTATTGAGCTATCTCCGTGAAACTAAGCCTGAAACTGTGTGGATTGTTGGTTCGGGTTGGGAGGGTAGCTATTCCCTCGAAGATACGACCTGTGCAGGGGCGATCGTTGCCAATCTTGAAAATGAGGCGGACTTTGGCAATGATGAAGCGGTGGCGGCGGCAACTCTCTATAAGGCTTGGAAAGGTGAGGTCGAGGAGCTATTTTATCAAGCTAGTCATGGCAAGCGTTTGCTAAATCTAAATGGTGCAGAAGATATTGCTTACTGTGCCAAAATTGATGTGGTTAAGGTATTGCCAAAGCAATCTAGCGCAGGTTTGCTAGTTGCTGCTTAAAATTGAGGCATATCTAGAAAAGAGGAGTAGCGGCGCTACTTCTCTTGATAGTGACTGACGACAGCGATAAAATGTCGTTTGGCAATACTTTTAATCAAGATATTTAGTTTTTATTTCGTTTTAAAGCATAGTAAATAGCGCTAGATTGGATAAGCTTAAAATTTTTATTTGCTGCCATGCCGTCGATGCTATGCTCCTCTCTGCTCATAAAACCCTTGGCAAAACAAGTGGCAAATATTGCTGAACCTGTGTCCAAGATCGAGCGTCTCACGCCTCCCTTAAAATGGGCTGGTGGTAAGCGTTGGCTTGTGCCATACTTACAAAAAACTTGGCAAAAACATCGCGATTATCGTCTGGTAGAGCCATTTTGTGGTGGTTTAGCGATCGCCCTAGGTTTACACCCTCAACAAGCCTTACTTAATGATATCAATCCCCATGTAGTGAACTTCTATAAATGTCTACAAAAGGGATTGAAATTAGAAATTGAAGTTCAAAATGAGCGCGAATTTTACTATGCTCAGCGAGTCGAATTTAACCGTTTAATTCAAGCGGGAAAGTCAAATACTCCCAAAGCTGCCCAACTTTTTTATTATCTCAATCGCACTGGCTACAATGGTTTATGCCGCTTTAATCGGAATGGCGGTTTTAATGTTCCCTTTGGAAGACACAGAACTATTAATTACACCAAAGACTTCTCAGATTATAAATTAGCATTTACTGAATGGAAGTTTGTAAATGTGGATTTTGCCAAGATTGACATTACATCCGAGGATCTAATTTATGCCGATCCACCCTACGATGTTGAGTTTCGCCAATATGCTAAAAACGGTTTTGAATGGTCAGAGCAGGAACGTCTCGCCCATTGGTTAGCTCAGAAAAATTGCCCCGCGATCGCTTCTAATCAAGCTACATCTCGAATTCTTGAACTCTATCAAGATTTAGGTTTTAAGATTCATATTCTCAATGCTCCCCGTCGGATTAGCTGCAATGGCGATCGCGTCCCTGCCAAAGAAATGCTTGCCTATAGGGGATTTAAAAAGGGGCTAGAACTATCATGAGTCTTCGGAATACGGAAACTGGTGCGGTTTTAGAACAAATGGTTTTGCACTCGCTTATCTATGGTGGCTATCTCTATCAGTCCCAACAATATATTGGTAGCCGTCCTGGGGGAGGGAAACACATTATCGATGTCGTCGCTAATCGTGGCGATCGCAATGTTTTGATTTCTCTGAAATGGCAGCAGGTCGGCGGTACAGCCGAGCAGAAAGTTCCCTTTGAAGTAATTTGCTTAATGGATGCTATGGCACAAAATCCCAATTATCAAAAGGCTTATTTAGTTCTTGGTGGTGAAGGTTGGACATTGCGAGAGTTCTATATTTCAAAAGACTTACAGCAATATATTCCCTATGGCGATCGCGTAGAAATCATTACCCTTGAGAGGTTTATTATGAAGGCAAATACAGCCAAACTTTAGGAATTAACTCATACTAAACGTTGATAGCGCATTCCGGGGTAGGGCGCGATCGCACCGACAAGTTCTAAATGAGTTAAAGCCCCTAACACCTCACCCGATGGAGCCTTGACCTGCTCGACAATCCAATCTAAGCCCACAGGCTCACCAAACCCGATCGCTTGCAGAACATTTTGTTGTAATAATGGCAACTCAGAAATAGCGATCGCAGGTGTCGGCGTATCTAAATTCGGCAACATTCCCAAAGCTTCCAATAATTCATCCACACCTAAAATTGCATGAGCACCCTTACCCAATAATTTTAAACATCCCTTCGCTTCACTCACATCGAGAGAATTAGGCAACGCATAAACATCACGACCATACTCATTGGCTTGATAAGCCGTAATTAACGCTCCCGATCGCTCTGGTGCTTCGATTACTAAAGTAACGCGACTCAGCCCCGCAATAATCCGATTACGAGAAGGAAAATTGGTTTTATTGGGGGGAGTACCTTGAGGATATTCACTAATTACCAATCCCGAATGGAGAATTTGCCCATACAGATCCTTGTGCCTGTGGGGATAAATTTGATCGACTCCCGTACCAACTACAGCAATAGTTTGTCCCTCAACTTCTAAACAAGCTTTATGGGCTTCTCCATCAATTCCTTCCGCCATCCCCGAAATGATTGTAAAGCCATGCTTAGCTAAAGCAGTGACTAGCTTTTTTGTCCATCTCCGACCATAGGGCGTGGCTCGACGTGTCCCCACGATCGCCACAGTATTACGCTCATTCCAATTAGTGAGATGACCGCGATAATAGAGAATCGGCGGTGGATCAGGAATCTCCCAAAGTAATTGTGGATATTCGCGATCGCTGGGTATCCAAAAATTGAGATTGTCATGTTCATGGACTGCCAAAAGCGACAATGGTTCCACTTCGCGCTGAGCTTGACGAATGGTTTCCAGCAGTTGACCACCAATGCCATCGATTTCTTGTAGATCCCTTGGCAAAGCGTTCCATGCCTCAGACATCGAACCAAAAGATTGATAGATTCGCTTAATCAAAACAGGTCCAAGGCCGCGCACTTGTGACCATGCTAACCAGTAGGCTTTTTCCATAGGAGTTTCACAGATTCTATTGATAAGATGCTTCGC
>DCSN01000102.1:6154-8873 GCA_002325645.1 Pseudanabaena sp. UBA1465 | reverse complement strand
GCGAAGCATCTTATCAATAGGTTAAAAAATAGTTTGAGAATTATTAAATTACGCTTTAAATAGCTAGGCCTAGAAGGTTGTTCCGCCCGCGTAGCGGGCGGAACAACCTCTGGTTTTTAGTTTAGCTGAGCTACTTAGATTACACTTTTGAAAAAGGCGATCGCCTCTTTAAGCGCCGCCACAAAAGTATCTATTTCCGTTTTAGTATTATAGAAATAGACACTTACTCTCGCAGTACCACTAATCCCTAAAAAGCGATGTAATGGCTGCGTACAATGATGTCCTGAACGAATCGCAATTCCTTCTTGATCAAGCATTGCTGACAAGTCATTAGCATGAATTCCGTGACTAATCGTAAAAGCGGCTAAACCTGCGCGATCGCGGCGCGGCCCATAAATCTGAATGTCGGGAATTTCAACCAGATAATCCATCAAATAATTGATTAATTCCTGTTCATAATTATGGATTTTATCCATGCCGATCGCTGTTAAATAATCCACAGCCGCACCGAGGGCGATCGCCTCACCAATGGCAGGAGTTCCCGCCTCAAACTTATGGGGTAAATCTGCGTAGGTAGAATGATCTAAAAATACATCCGCAATCATTTCACCACCACCCATAAAGGGAGGCATTTCTAACAATAAGTCTCGTTTACCATAGAGAAATCCAATTCCCGTAGGCGCACACATTTTATGCCCTGAGGCGACTAGCCAATCACAATCAAGCGCCTGTACATCAATCGGCATATGCGGCACACTCTGGCAAGCATCCAGCAATACCTTAGCGCCCTGAGCATGGGCTAAGGAAATCATCTCTTCTACTGGGTTCACACAGCCGAGAGTATTAGAAACATGAACGATCGATACAAGCTTAGTCTTATTATTGAGCAAAGACTTAAACTGCTCAACGCTCAATATTCCCTCATCGGTTGGCTCTAAAAATCTTAAAACCGCACCTGTACGCTGAGCGATTAATTGCCAAGGCACGATATTACTGTGATGCTCCATTACCGAGAGAATTACCTCATCGCCCTCTTTCAGATTTGCCCAACCCCAACTATAGGCCACCAGATTAATCGCCTCACTAGCATTGCGAGTATAAATAATTTCCTGTGATGACTTAGCATTGACAAATTTAGCAACCTTATCCCGCGCCCCTTCATAGGCATCAGTAGCTCTAGCGCTGAGGGTATGAGCGCCCCGATGCACATTAGCATTGTCATGTTCGTAGTAATATTTCCAAGCCGCAATCACTGATTTGGGCTTCTGGGAACTTGCCGCATTGTCAAAGTAAATGAGGGGCTTGCCATTGACCTCTTGATTCAAAATTTCAAAATCTGCTCTGACCTGAGCTGCCAAGGTCTTTTCGTAAGTTAATGTCATGGATTGCTGCTGTCGTAACTGCTATTTGCATCTTAACAGCTAGAGATTGTTACATGGAGTACTTTCAAGAATATTGTTGCCCCGCTAAAGGCAGGGCAATGATATCAGTTATTTTAGATGTGCTGTGACATCAGGAATGAAGTTTTGTAAAAAAATCGGCGGACGAACATAAAGCATTTTGTTCTGTAACGGTGGCAAGTCAAAGGGCTTGGGCAGTACATCTTCGTAGGCGATTTTGGCTAATAAATGATTGATGCAGTTGAGCCTTGCGCGGCGCTTATCATCGCCATCAATCACATACCAAGGCGATAGCTCTGTATCCGTGGCATTGAACATATCATCCTTGGCTTTGGAATATTCCACCCACCGCGATCGCGCCTCTAAGTCCATCGGGCTAAACTTCCAACGTTTGCGCGGATCTTTTATGCGATCGCTAAATCGTTGTTCCTGCTCATTGTCACTTACCGAAAACCAATACTTAATTAAAATAATCCCTGAACGTTGCAGCATATTTTCAAATTCAGGACAGGAGCGCAAAAATTCCACATATTCTTCATGGGAGCAATAACCCATGACATGCTCGACCCCAGCGCGGTTATACCAACTGCGATCGAATAGGACTATTTCTCCCGCCGCAGGCAACTCGGCAGTATAGCGCTGAAAGTACCATTGAGTCCTTTCTTGATCGGAAGGTTTACCCAACGCCACTACTCGACAAATCCGTGGATTGAGGGATTGCGTAATACTTTTAATCGCCCCACCTTTACCAGCCGCATCCCTTCCCTCAAAGAGAATTACAACCCTTAATCCTTCCTGTTTGACCCATTCTTGCAATTTAACAAGCTCTATTTGTAAATGCTTAAGCTCTTTCTCATAGGTCTTTTTCGATAGCTTGGGTAACTCAACAAGAGCATCTTTCTGTCCAACTGTCTGAGCATTGATTGTGTGTGAACCGTTGACCAAAGAAATAACTTGCTCCTGTTTTTCATCTTCTTTAGAAGAATGCTTGCGCTTACCATCTTTATCTTTCTTGGACATAGCTTTGCAATCTTAAATTTAACGCATGGTTTAGTCAGTATAGCAGCCATAAAAGAAGAGGTGGTGCAAAGCACTACCTCTCTTTGATGGCTTAAGAATTTTGTAATTTTGTCAAGAACAAATTTTGTGTAGCGCGGCAAAGCCGCGCTACACAAAATTCTGGTTCTTTAACGACCAATACCAATGTACTTATATCCCAAAGCTTCAAGAGCTTTGCCATCAAGGAAATTGCGTGCATCAATAATGACGGGATTAACCATAAAGGTTAACATCTTGGCATAATCGATCGCCAAAAATTC
>DCSN01000102.1:0-5985 GCA_002325645.1 Pseudanabaena sp. UBA1465 | reverse complement strand
CGCGCCCAATCGACTGAGTTGATCGATCAAGGTCAAGGCAGGGGCATCGCGCATATCGTCTGTGTCTGGCTTAAAGGTCATCCCCAATAAACCAATGGTTTTACCCTTCAGGATTTTCAAAGCTTGCTGCAATTTCTCGACAACAAGAGTACGCTGAAGTTCATTGACGCGCACACAGGCTTTTAAAATTTCCGTGGAATATCCATAGTCTTCGGCAGTGTAAATCAGAGCCGAGACGTCTTTGCCAAAGCAAGATCCACCCCAGCCAATTCCCGCTTGCAAGAACTTGGAGCCAATCCGTGAATCTAGTCCGATTCCCTTAGCCACTTCCTTTACATCTGCACCAACGCGATCGCAAATATTGGCAACCTCATTGACAAAGCTGATTTTGGTAGCGAGGAAAGCATTGGCAGCATATTTAATCATTTCCGCCGAGTTTAAATCTGTGACTACGACTGGGACTGGCGGCAAGGTTTTGTCTTGGGCAAAGGAGCGATCGATAATCGGTTTATAAAGATCCTGCATCAGTTGCAGAGCGCGATCGCTGCCACTACCAACGACAATGCGATCGGGATTAAAGGTATCGTAAACCGCTACGCCTTCGCGCAAAAATTCGGGATTGCTGACCACATCAAACTGAATCTTATCAGTGTTGCTCTTGCCAGCCATACCATCAAGGACGATCATCCGCACCCAGTCACCAGAGCCAATCGGTACAGTCGATTTATTGACGATAACGCGATATCCTTCCGTTAGACTTTCGCCAATGCTACGAGCAACCGCCTCGACATAGCGCATATCACTACGACCATCAGGCAGTGAAGGCGTACCCACGGCAATGAATAAAATTTCGCCATGACTGACACCCGCCGCAATATCCGTCGTAAATTCGATTTTACCCTGACGAATTGACTCAGCGATCACTTCAGGTAATCCCGGTTCATGAATCGGAGACTGCCCCGACTTCATCAACTTAACTTTCTCTTCGTTATTATCAACACAAATGACATCATGACCAATATAGGCAAGACAAGCACCTGTTACTAGACCCACATAACCAGTTCCAATGACACAAACACGCATATATTTCTACTACCTAATTCTAATTTCATGCATTCAATTTGAGGCAATCATAGCCAGATATTTGGTGAGGGAATTAGCTCCCAAAGGTCTGGCTATGATAGATAATCACGAAAATAGGCGATCGTTTTTGATAGCCCTTCTTCTAAGGGAACGGTTGGCTCCCAGTCTAAATGAAACTTCGCTCTGGAGATATCGGGTTGGCGACGTTGAGGATCATCTTGAGGCAAAGGTTTGAAGACAATATCCGCAGTTGGATCAATCAGTTTTTGAATGGTTTGAGCTAGCTGGAGAATTGTATATTCTGCGGGGTTGCCTAGATTTACGGGACCAATATAGTTGCCATTCATTAGTCTCATCAAGCCGTCTACAAGATCTGATACATAGCAGAAACTACGAGTTTGTGAACCATCTCCATAAATTGTTAATGGAATTCCTTTCAAGGCTTGGACTACAAAGTTGCTGACCACACGCCCATCATTTTCCAGCATTCTCGTGCCATGGGTATTAAAAATCCGAGCAACTCGCACCTCAGTCCCAAATTGTCGATGGTAATCAAAGGTTAGGGTTTCCGAAATCCTCTTTCCTTCGTCATAGCAGCTACGGATTCCTGTACAGTTGACGTTGCCCCAATAGTCTTCAGTTTGGGGATGAATTAGGGGATCTCCATAAACTTCAGAGGTTGAGGCCAGTAAAACCCTCGCGTTCCATTGTTTTGCTAGTTCTAAAACATTAAAAGTTCCCAAAAAATTTGTCTGGGCAGTTTTAATGGGATCGGCTTGGTAATGGACAGGAGAAGCTGGGCAAGCCAGATGATAAATCTGATCGATCTGATCAACTGCAATTGGGGAGATAATGTCATGCTCAATAAATTTAAAGTTTGGGTGTTCTGCCCATTGAGCATTATTAGATTTTCTACCTGTGTAGAGATTGTCAACACAAATAACTGTGTGATTTGCCGTCATCAAATGATCAATCAAATGTGATCCAATGAAGCCCGCACCGCCAGTAACTAGAATTTTCATGTTTAATAGGAAACCTTCTAAAAAGATCTAAAAAGATTGTTAACTAATGAGAAAGGTGTAACGATATTACCAAGAAATTTGGTGGCTGAGTTGAGAATACTTGACCCAAAGGATGGGCGGACCACAATCACATCGCGATCGCGTAGTCCAGGATTAGACTCTTCACTTAAAGGTAAATTTAAGTCAGCCACAAGATTTCTTCGCAAAATTGAACCATCGGGATTAACCCGATAAAGCTCAACTGAGCGCCAATCTGCATCATTAGTCAAACCACCCGCAAAGGAAATAGCCTCAGTAAAAGAACTATTAGGACGAAGCTGTAAAGGACCTGGACGAACGGCTTCCCCAACTACCTGCACAGTAATAACCGTGGGCGAGAAGGTCGCTTTGGCAACTTGTAAATATTCAGTTGGATTAGTCTTTTCTAAACGCGGTACGGTAATTAGATCACCATCGGTAAGGGTAATATCTTGGCTAAGATCTGCTTTGGTAATGAGATCCAGTAGATTTGCTTTGACGATTGTGCGCTGCCCCTTGTCATTTAAGCGAGAAATTTGCACATTGCGAATGTCGGCTATTTCTGTAACACCATTAGCGGATTGCAAGGCGCGACTAAGGGTCACTGGCCCCCCCGTTGAGGCTGTCCCAGCCGCAGTGGTTGCACCTGTTAAACCCGTTGAGATCGTCCCGTTGCGGGAATAAACAAGGGTTTGAGTACCCACCCGATTGACTTCTCCCACGATCGCTACTTGAATCGTATAGGTGTCAGGAGAAAAAGTAGAATTACCAACGAGTCTACTCTGGGATGTGCTTGCTAGGGGAAGTGGTGGTACAAGGATCGAATCTCCGTCAAGAATCCGCACGTCTTGGCTAATGTCACCTTTTTCAAGGAGGTTCTGAAGATTGACTTTGATGACACGGCGACCCGTAACGCCATCGCGACGGGAAATTTGAATATTACTGATATCGGCTCTTGAAGTGATCCCTGAGGCAGACTCAAGCGCCCGCGTGAGGGTAGCTGCATTAGTAATATTACTGCCGCCACCGCCAAAGGAACCAGTACCTACATAATTTAAAAATCTTGGACCAGGACGATTTACCTCTCCAACCACTGCGATATTAAGTGGGCGGGGAGCAATCAAAGAGACATTGACGATATTCCTGACTAGGAAGGGACTGAGCTTGGTGCGGAGCAGAGCATTGGCTTCGTCAAGACTCAATCCCTCTAATTTAAGAGCGCCAATGAATGACAGATTGATCGTCCCATCTGGAGCAATGGTTTGATTGCCTGATAGTTCTGGTACGTTAAAAACTTCAATCTTGATATTGTCTCCTGCGCCCAAAGTGTAGCGAAATATATCTGGAGATTCACCTACATTGAGGGCAGGCACACCAACATTATCAACCTGAAATGGTTTCAGGTTAGAGCTTGGCGGCGGCGGAGATACTGATGATGGTTCAGATGATGGTGTGGTTTTTTCAATTGTGGTGGTCTGCGCCCAACTAGGAAAAGGAGAACAGGCAATCAATGTAAATAGAATTAATCTGCCAAATTTAGGTATACGCATACAAGTCCTCTTTAACCTAACCATCTAATCACTGGAAACTGGATACCTGCCATAATAACAGAGGCGGTTTTTAAAATCTTTGGCTGCCATTGTATCAGTACGTTCCATAGTTTACCCCAGTAATTTCTCTGAAATTTAATGCGATCGCCACAAGTTATTTATTTCGATGCCGTTGGCACTCTATTTGGTGTTAGAGGTGGTGTTGGTGAGCAGTATGCCAAAGTTGCGGCGGATTTCGGCGTTAAGCTTGATGCTGACTTAATCAACCGCGCTTTTTATCAGAGCTTTCAATCTGCGCCAAAGATTGCTTTTCCTGATTTGCCCCAGGCAGATATCCCGATCGCAGAGTATGCATGGTGGCGATCGCTGGCTGAGCGAACCTTTAGCCAAACAGGAGACTTAATCAAGTTTGCCGATTTTGAAGATTTTTTTAAAGCGCTTTATGCTTACTTTGCCTCGGCGGAGCCTTGGTTTGTTTACGAAGAAGTAAGACTTGCCTTAGATACATGGCAAAAGCAAGAGATTACCCTTGGGGTGTTATCAAATTTTGACAGTCGGATCTATAAAGTAATGATTGATCTAGATCTTACGGATTACTTTAAATCGATCACCATATCTACGGAAGTTGGCGCAGCAAAGCCTGACACCCAAATTTTTGAAGCAGCGCTCAGCAAACACCAAATCGATGGATCACCTAATTTGGCGTGGCATATTGGTGATAGTTTTGGTGAAGATTATCAAGGGGCAATGGCGGCGGGGATCACTGCGTTTTGGCTAAATCGCGATCGCCAACCTACGACGAATCCAGCGAAACTAGCAGCCCGTACAATTGATCAGTTAACCTCTCTCATTTAATTTATGAGGGCGCATTGTACCCTCTTAAATAAAGTACCTATGTTTACAGGCTTAGTTCAAACCATTGGCATGATTGAGCAACGCGATCGCGATCGCCTTGTGATTCATTGCCCTGATCTGGTCGCCAAAATTGCGATCGGCGATAGTATTTCCGTGAATGGGGTATGTCTCACCGCCACCTATGTTTCGGACACCAATTTTGTGGCGGATGTTTCGCCTGAAACCTTGGGGCGCACAAATTTTGGCGATCGCAAATCAAAGTATGTCAATTTAGAAATGGCTCTAGCCGTAGGCGATCGCCTTGGTGGGCATTTTGTGTCAGGGCATATCGATGGCATGGGCAAATTAAGCGATCGCGCCCTAGTCGGCAATTCGTGGGAGTTAAGCTTTGAGGCAGTTCCCGAAGTTGCTCGTTACATAGTCTTCAAAGGGAGCATTGCCATTAATGGGATCAGTCTCACAGTGTCCTACTGTAACGACTCAGGCACAAATTTTCGGGTAGCCGTAATTCCCCATACCTATGACAACACCACCTTGAAATATCTCGACCTTGGTAGCTCGGTACATCTCGAAGGCGATATTTTAGGTAAATATGTGGAAAAATTTCTGAGATCAGGACATCTCACATCTAGTAATCTGGGACATCCTGAAATAACACCAGAATTTCTCGCTGAGCATGGCTGGTAAACAAAAGAGAGGGTTGGCACGATGCACCAACCCTCTCTTTTGTTTTTTAATTTGATGCCACTTGCGTTCCTTAAAATGAAATAATGTTCTCTGTAAACTTCTTTACAATTGCTTAACACTCTTAGGAATACTTTTACAGAGATCATGGAACGTACTTTTTTAGCAGTCAAGCCCGATGGCGTACAACGTCACCTAGTCGGAGAAATTATTCGTCGTTATGAAGCCAAAGGTTTTAAGCTCGTGGGATTGAAATTGGTGCAACCAACCCGCGAACTAGCTGAAAGCCATTATGGAGTTCATAGGGAAAGACCCTTCTTTGCAGGGCTAGTTGACTTCATTACTTCGGGTCCCGTTGTCGCAATGGTATGGGAAGGCGACGGTGCAGTTGCTTCTGCTCGCAAGATTATCGGCGCAACCAATCCCCTCACGGCCGAGCCTGGCACAATTCGTGGCGATTTCGGTGTAAATATCGGACGCAATATTATTCATGGTTCTGATGCGATCGAAACTGCTCAGACTGAGATTGCATTATGGTTTAAGCCAGAAGAATTAGTCGAGTGGCAACCAAACTTAACTGCTTGGGTTTACGAATAAATAAAAAAGGGAGTTGCAAAGTAACTCCCTTTTTTATTGGATCGGTAATCTCGACTATACCAAAAGAATTATTGACAAAACTTAACAATTTGATATATTTGTACATGTAAGCACAAACTTACATAGAAATAAGCTTTAAACCAAAATTACAAAAATGACCACAGCAGTACAGAGAC
>DCSN01000096.1 GCA_002325645.1 Pseudanabaena sp. UBA1465 | reverse complement strand
GTCAATATTGCCAGTATGCAGGTAGGCCGTAAAATCGTGCGCGGTGATGCGGTGATGGTTCTGAGTCTCGACGATCCTCTACCAGAGGGGATTTTGGCTGAAATCATCAAAGTTCCAGGCATTCGGGATGCTTACACAGTGAATCTTTGAAGTATTTGGGATTTTAGATCTTAAATGCCAGGACTGATAATTGGTAATGGGCAATTGTTAATGAGTAATTAGCAAGACAACTGGGAATTTTTCTATTAGTCAATCCTGATTGCCAATCTTCAGTCTCTCTCCCCCAATCTACACTCTAAAATCTCAAATCTAAAATCGTTATGGCACATAGCTGGTGGGAAATTCGAGTTCTTTGCGATCCGGCGTTGGAAGATATCATCTTCTGGCGTCTGGAAATGTTCGGCTGTCAGGGAAGTGTCTGTCAGATGAAAAGCAATTCTTGTTTGATGTCGGCTTACCTCCCGGAAGAAAAGGCTCAATTGTTGGATTTGGCCGCCCTGTCGCTGTGGCTGCGCCAAGACGCCCTGTGCGCGGGTTTACCTTTACCAGCTATGCAGTGGGATTTGATTGAGGAAGAGGATTGGGGCAGCACTTGGAAGCAGCATTGGCAGCCTCAAGAAATTGGCGATCGCTTTTTAGTTTATCCGGCTTGGCTACCAGTACCAAGTAATTCCGATCGCCTCATTTTGCGTTTAGATCCCGGTATAGCTTTCGGTACCGGTGCTCACGCTACTACTCAACTTTGTCTGGAATCGTTGGAAATGCGCCTCGGTTTTGATGACAAAGAGTGTGTAATTGCCGATATTGGCTGCGGATCGGGTATTTTGTCGATCGGCGCTGTTTTATTGGGCGCCACAAAAGTTTATGCTCTGGATACAGATCCTTTGGCAGTGCGATCGACCATTAGCAACAGACAACTCAACCGTGTTAATCCTCAGCAGTTGGTTTCAGAACTCGGCAGTGTCGATCGGCTGAAAGAAATGGTCGATGAGCCGATCGACGGTTTGATCTGCAACATTTTAGCAGAAGTAATCATTGATTTAATCCCGCAGTTCACTTCAATTAGCAAACCCACGACTTGGGCCGTGCTCAGCGGCATTTTGCTCGAACAAGCTAAGCCAATTGCTGATACTCTCGAACAGCACGGTTGGATTGTCGCTACTTTGTGGAAGCGCCAAGATTGGTGTTGTTTTAATATTCGGCGAAGTTAGCGATCTGAGATTTGAGAGTTGAGATTTTAGGACAGCATTATGTCTGTAGAAGCGCTGCTATAGCCTTTCTCAGAAAGATGAGGTACAATAACAGCAGTGACTAAACCAATTCCAAAGATTTTCTGATGTAACTTCATTAAATGCAAACTCGTTAGCGCAGCCCTCGAAGAGGATCGCTTTTGCTAATTCTTGATAATTAGTCGTCTTGATATAGCCTTTCTCAGAAAGATGAGGTACGACTGGGAATAGGGCATAGGGCATAGGGCATTAGGGCATACCTCACTTTTTTGAGAACCGCTATATCAAGCTTTTATAACTAATGTCTAGACGTGACAATTTACATTTATCCCTGCGCCACACTCTCGAAAAAGACGGGTGGATGATTACGGATGACCCGTTAATCTTAGTGTTAGAACAAACGCTCTTGAAAGCTGATTTGGGAGCAGAAAAGTTTTTTGCAGCCGAAAAAGAAGGACGTAAAATAGCTGTGGAAATCAAAAACTTCGACTCTCCTTCAGTAATTAATGAACTGGAAAAAACGATGGGACAGCTTCAGCTTTACCAATGGGCTTTGGAGGAGCAAGAACCCGAACGACAGTTGTTTTTAGCCATCAGTCAACCCATCTATATTCGACACTTCCAAAAACCAATTTTTCAGTTAGCCGTCCAGAGGAATAGAATTAACTTATTAGTTTACGAACCAGAGCGGGAGGTTATTGTTCAATGGAACACGAAATCAGCTATGTAGATATCCTACAAAAAACGGTGAAAGAGGCAACACGAAACCAACCTCGCTTACAAGCGATTAAGCTTTATCCTGTCTGCGATACGGATTCAGGTCATTTCCTGATTATCGCTACAGGCTGGGATAAGCAACGCTGGATCGACACCATTCTGTTTCACGCACGCTTGGTCGATCGCCATGTCATCATTGAAGAAGATAATTTCGAGGAAGGGTTAACCTCTGCACTTATTGCAGCAGGTATCGCAGCAGAAGACATTATCACTAGCCTTGATTATCAGAGTGGAGCTAGGGCGGTGGTGTCTCAAGCGGTGTAAAGTATATTTAGAATCATTTTTTAATAGCTGGACGCGATCGCATTTCTAATGAGACACTAATAGGTGAGGGTCGCGTGTATGGGGGTGGGTTGCATAAACTGGAATGAAACCCAAAAACCCGGTTTCTTTAAGCTATTTTATAATGAAAACAACGGACATAGATTAAAAAAATCTGTAAATACACATTGCTCGGAGGTTGTCATGCTGAGTATAGAATTAGATCAAGAAACGGAAGCGTATTTAGTAGAAATTTTGGGAAGGGAAAAAACTACCCGCGATGAATTGATTAAACGCTTGGTTAAAGAACGTTGGTTGAGTTTACAACCGCGCAAAACTATTGTCGAAAGGCGTGGGGGACATCCCGAACATCTGTTAGAAGATGCGCCGCCTGATTTATCAGAACGGGCCAATCGGAAAAAAGCAATTGCTAATTATTTACAGAAAAAATATCCTCTATTCGATCCGCAATGACTTATCATCCCGTAATTATTGTAGATAGTGGAATTCTAGTAGCTTACTACAGTGTCAAAGATCGCTATCATCAACAGGTGCGAGTCTTCTTTGAAAGATGTACAAGTAATCTAGTAACTACTGTTAGTTGTGCCACTGAGGTTATGTGGCTACTTGGTCAAGATTGGCGTACACAAAATGAGTTTCTTCGCGATCTGGCTACGGAACTTTATGAATGTATCCAATTGCTTCCTGAAGATTTTTCGCGCATTGCTGAACTGAATGAACGGTATGCAGATTTGCCGGGAGATTTTGCTGATTTGTCTCTAATTGCTATTTCTGAACGGCTGAATATTCCGGCTATTGCTACTTTGGATAGTGATTTTGATGTTTATCGACGTTATCGAAAGCAAGCTTTTGAACGGGTGTTTTTACCTGAAGATTGAATTATGTTGTATCCTAAACCTACTCTTGCCAAAGTGCTTTCAGGTAAGCCAGAATTGCTTAAACAGGTGTGGCAGGCGCTCGATCGCATTTCTGATGAGGTGCTGATGGGTGAGGGGCGCGTGTATGGGGGTGGATTGCATAAGCTGGAGCCGAGGGAATTGGGTAATGCTTTGGCTGAGAGGATTCTTGAGCTTTTACCCGACTCAGGAATTACTTACTTCATTAATAAACGATAGGTAGTTTTGTTTAACAAATTCTTTCAAACTTTCTGGAGGACGAGTACGGGGAGCAAAGATAACCATTGCATTTTTCACCCCACACTCTATTCGTTT
>DCSN01000139.1:264-12927 GCA_002325645.1 Pseudanabaena sp. UBA1465 | reverse complement strand
GCGATCGCTTTGATGTAGTGATCGCATTAAGAGGCGAAAGATTACAGTCTGGAAATGTTGATTTATTATTTTTTGATGTATATTAAGTAAATGAGGAACAGATACTTTTAGGTAACCTGTATTAATAAGCAGGAAATCAAACACATGGAAAAACTTGCAATTCCTACAATTCAAAAAGACTGGATTAACCTTGTCAAACTAGTTACCGAAGAAAACAAAATTTATGAAATAGAAAGCGGAAACACCTCAGCCGTATTGATTTCACAAAGAGAATATGAAAGTTTACAAGAAACTATAGAATTGCTCTCAATTTCAGGGTTAAGAGAAAGTTTACAGCGCTCCCTTGAGCAAATTACAAATAATGAAACTTACTCCTTTGATGATGTGTTGGGAGACGTGGATTAATGATTTATGAAATCCGCTTTACCAAAGAAGCGAAAAAAGACGTAGCCAAACTAAGTCCAAAGTTAAAGCAAAAACTCAAAAAAATTATTCAAGAGCAAATTACACATAATCCTTATGAAGGTAAAAAACTGGTAGGCGATCTAACTGGTTTCTTTTCTTTACGGCTAAATTATAAAGACAGAATCCTGTACACCATTGATGATCAACAACAGTTAATTTATATTCACCGTGTTAAGACGCATTATGGCGAGTAGATGGTTTGTATGGGTGATAGGCGATCGCTGTTTGTGGAGATGTATAGATGATCACTGGTTGATTGATTTTTTGAGAGGCGATCGCTGTTTATGGGGGATGGATAGGCGATCAATGGTTGGTTAATTTTTTTGAGGGGCGATCGCTGTTTTTGGGAATGGATAGGCGATCGCTGGTTGTTTTTTGTTTAGAGGGGCGATCGTTGTTTGTGGGGATGGGTAGGCGATCGCTGGTTGGTTGATTTTTTGAGAGGCGATCGCTGTTTTTGGGGGATGGATAGGCGATCATTTTGTTAATATGTAGCAAGTAACCACGAAAAATCATGACAAAGATAGAGCTACTCGAAAAGCAGATCGCTGATCTTGACTATGACTCATTTGCACAATTGCGCGAATGGTTTCTTGAGTTTGATCAAGCCATTTGGGACAAAAAACTTGAATCAGACTCCAACACTGGCAAACTTGACTTCTTGATCAATACTGCACTTTCCGAATATCAAGCAGGAGAAACAATTGATCTGTGAAGCATAAAACAGCATCTAGCTTTTGGAAGTGTTACGAATATCTGCCTGTAGATATTCGAGACCTTGCCGATAAAAATTTTCTATTGCTGAAAGACAACCCTTCGCATCCATCCTTACAATTTAAGAAGGTTGGTAAAGTCTGGTCTGTAAGAGTTGGCTCTAATTATCGAGCAATCGCTACCCAAATCGAAGAAGGATATCTCTGGATTTGGATAGGTACTCATGCTGAATATGACAAATTATTGAGATAGTGATTCTGGGAAATGTATAAGCGATCGCTGGAAGTATTGATTGGTAGTAACGGCGAAATAGTGGAGATATAGAGATGATCCAGCCTGATTACAAACAAATGACTCGTACCGAACTAAGGGAGTATATGTTGGCTCACCGTGATGACGAGCAAGCTTTTCACACCTACATGGACAAAGTTCAGCAAGAAGCAGTCAAAAACCCAATCAATGATGAAGTAATAGCCGATCCACAAAAATTTGCGACTTTCATCGAACAAAACAAACAACGCAAACAGCAAGAAGCTACAGTGCAACCAACTAATTCATTTAGCCAAAATTTTCATGGCAATATCTATGGTGTCGCTGGTAATGTCGCAGGAAATCAAATCATTAACGCCCAGCAACAAAGCCTCGCAAGTGCCGCAATGGAAATCCAAGCTCTTTTGACACAACTAGCTCAAGATTACCCTGAAGGATCTTTAGAAGAAAAACAAACGCTTGCCAAGATGGAACTTAAACGCAAAGTTAAAGAAGACCCAACTTTAAAAGAGCGATTACTTAACGCCATTAAATCTGGTGGTATTGAGACAGTGAAAGTTCTCACAAATAATCCCTTTGTCAGCATTCCCCTTGAAACTGTCAAAGGTTGGCTAGAAGCAGAACCTCAAAAATAGATCTTTGGATTACAGCGATCGCTGGTTGGTTGATTTTTTGAGAGGCGATCGCTGTTTTTGGGGGATGGATAGGCGATCGCAGAGATTAATTTTTTAAGGCTATAATTACTTTAAAACTTTGCGCTAGAAGAGGAATTCTATGTCGATAGTTGTTACCCTTAATTCTAAATTAGAGGCATTACTCTATAGTAGAGCCGCCAAACAAGGACAAGATATTAATTTTATTGTGTCTGAATTATTAGCGAATATCTTGGATTGGGAAGAAAAAGACTCAGAAGAAGCTATTAAAGGCATTCAATCGGGACTAAATGATTTTGAGGCAGGACGATTTAGGTCTTTTCAAGATTTTACTGAAGAACAACGCCACAAATACAATCTGCCAGTCAATTCATGAACTACCGCATCGAAATTTCAAGTATTGCCGAAGCTGAAGCAGATAGTGCATTTTTACGGCTATCTCAAATCTATTCCTCCGTAAAAGCAAGCCAATGGTATACAGGTTTGTTAGAAGCGATCGCATCTTTATCTCAAATGCCTAAGCGTTGTCCATTGGCAAGAGAGAATGAGCATTTTAGCCAAGAACTCCGTCAATTACTCTACGGTCGAGGACATAATGCGTATCGAGTAATTTTCACTGTTTTGGAAGGACAAAATATTTCAACAATTCGCATTCTCCATATTCGCCATGCATACCAGCAAACAATTGGTGAAGATCCAGAATCAGATGAAACTTAGGCGATCGCTGTTTGATTTGTTTTTTAGAGGGTGCGATGCTTATTTATCAAACTTCTACACCAATAGGAAAACTGTCATCAAAAACTTGAGAAATCACATAAGGACATTCTTTGGATAAATCCTTGTAGTCAAATGGAGTTTCTCGTACTACTAGATCCAAAGCCGACTCATAACCATCTGTCATTGCTTCGTCTAAATAAGACTTCAAGCTAGGATTTTTTCTAATTAATTTTTTGATTTCGCGGCGTTGTTCCCTAATTGTTGCTCGCCAACTCTTACCACGCAAATTCGGCTGCAAATCCCACTTGAGTAAATGCCCTAGCAAAACCGCCAAACGATTTTCCAACTCAGACTTTTTCTGATTACCCAAAGATTCAATCTCTTCCGCTAAATTCTCTAAATCTAAACTATCCAACTTACCTAATCGCAAACTCTTGACCTGTTCAACTGTCCAATTATAAAAATCAGATTCATAAAGTACTGTTGATGTCATGATAATCACCGTATTGGTTTGGGCTAGGAATTGATATAACTCTTCTTGTGATTATATACCTGAATTATTTGCTTGAAGCGATCGCCTTGCTTTAATTTTTGATGGATAGGCGATCGCTGGCTATAGTAAAACACATAATCACTATCTCTTTCCCAAAAAGGTACTTGTAATGATTGTAAATTCATTAGATAAAGAGAGTATATTGAGCGAGTTAAGCTCCCTAAAAGATGACTTGACTGCTCGTTATGAAGTCAACAAAATTGGTGTCTTCGGATCGATCATAAGAAATGAAGCAAATGAGAACAGTGATATTGATATTGTCGTAGATATGTAGCCAAACATCTTGAAGCGAGTTAATCTCAAAATTGAATTAGAACAAAGATTTGGTAGAAAAGTCGATGTGATTCGATATTGGTACGGAATGAATAAATATCTAAAAGCGCGAATTGATCGTGAGGCTATATATGCATGATCGCTCAATGCTTTTAAAATTATTTTTAGAAATTCAAGAGTTTAAAAATCAAGGTGGTTTAGCTACATTTCAGAAGCGGGTGGATGAGAAATTGGGCTTAAAAGTGGAAGTTTAAAACTTCAAATAGAAAAGCCCTTGCTCAGCAAGGGCTTTTCTATTTCTAGGCTTGTTCTATTTCTAGCGCTTGTTGATATTTTTTGCCATGTTTAGGAAGATATCCATACTAGAATCTACGCGAGTATTGAGCTTTTTAGGTTCAAATGTAGATTTGGGCGTTTCTTCAGAAGGCTTGCTGCTAGAAACTTCAATTTCAGAACCTTCAGTCTTTTCAGTAGCAGAAACGATTTCTACAATTTCTGCACCCTTCACCCCATTAACGGTTGGGAAAGTTTTTCTGACAGCCTTAGGGGTTCTCATGTAATCAATATCGCCCAAGGTTTTAGCGGAGTCCTGATCGAGGAAGTAAGAGGAGTCTGATTTTTTAGAATCGTCATCGCTTTTATCTTTTTTGCCGAATAATCCGAAAAGTGCCATTTGTTTATTCCTTTTTATTAAAGTTGATGGGAATTTGTCTTTATATTGCGCTGTGTAACATTTTAGCAACATAAGTCTATAAAGATAAACAATTAAAATCGCGATCGCGCAGCAATATCTTGATTGCTAATCACTGTATGCAGTTGCCAAGCCGATTCGGTATTGGGATAGTCGAGACGGAAATGTGCGCCTCGGCTTTCGGTGCGAAATAGGGCAGATTTGACGAGTAAATAGGCAAAATCGATAAGGTTGTAGGTTTCTACCCAAAGGCGAGTCTTGCTCCGCAGAGTAGAAATTTCTTGCTGTAGTTTTTGGATTTGGGCGATCGCTGTTTCCATCGTCTCCGCATTACGACAAATTCCCGCTGATCGCCATGTTAGTTCCCTGAGTTCTTGGCGGATAGTCGCAATCCGAGTTTGCGCTTTTTGACTGGTATTGCTATCTATAAATTTCAATTGATCAAATTGATCTATTTGATCAATTGTGGTGGTGAGGTTGGGGAAATTAATTTGATAGTTATTTGGGTTAATCAAATCCTGAGCCACTTTTTCCGCCAAGCGTACTCCAAATACAAAACATTCTAGAAGGGAATTACTAGCTAAACGATTGGCTCCATGTACCCCTGTGCTAGAGCTTTCGCCGACCGCATATAAACCCGTAATGGAACTCGCACCCCATGTGTCGGTAATGATCCCACCCATGCAGTAATGGGCGGCGGGAGTGACGGGGATCGGTTGGGAAAACAGGTCAATCTGCCATTTCTGACAAATTTTGATGATGTTGGGAAAACGATAGGCAATGCGATCGCGATCAATCGGTGACAGGTCTAAAAATACCGTTGGTTCGCCAGTTTTTTGTAAATGCTGAAAAATAGCACGGCTCACCACATCTCGCGGGGCAAGCTCTCCCTCTGGATGATATTCAAAGGCAAAGCGATCGCCGTTATGGTCAATTAAATGAGCGCCCTCACCCCGCACTGCCTCACTGATTAAAAATCTTGGTGCGCCCTCGATCGCCAAAGCGGTCGGATGAAACTGCACAAATTCCAGATCGCGAACTTCTGCCCCTGCTCGCCAGGCGATCGCCACACCGTCACCAGTACTAGCGGGAGGATTAGTATTTTGTGAAAAGACCTGAGCGCCGCCGCCTGTAGCAAGTACAGTTACGGGCGCAAGCAATCCTATAACCTTGTCAGGATCTTGCTTAAAGTCGATACAGGACACACCCACACAGCGATCGCCTGCTGGAGTTTTTTCTAGCAATAAATCCAGAACTAAAACCCCTTCTAAAACCTGAATATTGGGGCGATCGACCACCCTTCGCGCCAACGTGCTAACTAGTTCCCGTCCTGTGGCATCAGCCGCATGGAGAACGCGCCGCCGTGAATGAGCCGCCTCTAGAGTCAGGGCGAGGGATTTGTCATCTAAGCGATCGAAATCAACTCCAAATTCTAAAAGTTTATGGATTTGTGGTTTAGCTTTGCTAACTAGCACTTCGACGGCTTCCCGTTCACAAAGTCCTACTCCTGCGCGTAAAGTGTCTTCGATATGCAGATTCACAGAGTCATTGCGATCGATTACCGCCGCAATCCCCCCTTGCGCCCAATCACTTGCTGAGATGGTCAAGTTATCCTTGGTGATCAGCGCGATTTTCCAATCACGTTCTTGAGAAGTATGTTGATCGCCTAAGGAGTCAGACAAAGACAGAGCCGTATATAAACCTGCTGCCCCTCCACCAATCACAATTGCATCAAAATTTTTAAAATCCACGCTCGATCGCCCTTCATAACACCCATAGAGTAAAGGGGCGCATTGCGCCCCTTTACTTATAGTCTATTGCGTCAAATTATTTTTGAAGAAGTGATTAATGAGCCTCACGATGCAAGGCTCATCATCACTTCTTTGGCATTTACAGTCTGTAGTTAGCGTTGTTGATCCGTTCACGCCCCAAAGATTCATCGGGTTTTTTAAGGGAAAACTTGTCAGCATTTGCTTTGAGTAGTTCTTTTTGCGCCTCAGTCAATCCTGGAATGTTGAGAACATCATCAAAGGATTTGTAAGGAGCGTTATCAATAATAATGCGACCTAATGTCGGATAAGCGCCGCGTACTTGACGAAAAGCGTTGATATTAGAGTTATTTAAATCAATCTTGCTAGTATCTTGCGTGTAAAAGTTAGTAGCAGGTAATTCTTCGGCAAATGCAGCGTTACTGCCAAAAGAGCCTAAAAAGCCAATTGTCCAAATCGACGCGATCGCCACTAATAAAACAGAAAAGCGTATCAGTGCTTTCATGCCTAAAATCTCTCTATTAAAAAAATAATTTATTCACTTTCGAGATTAGCAGAAAATTGCAAGCCCCTAGCCTCGCGTTCTACAAATCGATAATATGTAAACAATTGTCTCTATTTGTTAACTTTTCTTTACAAATCTTCAAGAAGATTCAGACCCACTCAAATCAGCTAAATACAGTCTCCTGTAATGATCCCAGTCTAAATTATGGGATTGCTAGAGATCGGCTAGGTTTAAGTAACTATAAATAACTGCAAACTCAACAAGAGAGCGTAGGTACAATGACTGTCTAGAAAATGGGTGGGTAATTACAACGGTTACTTTTGCATATGTTAAGTCTCGAAAACTTCCCTTGGCTCACGTTTATCATCGCCTTTCCCATAGTGATGTCCCTCATGGTCGCCTTTGTGCCAGACAAAGGTGACGGCAAAACCATTCGCTGGTTTGCCCTCGTAGTAGGGCTAATTGACTTCGCAGCGATCGCCTATGCCTTCTGCACGAAATATGACTACAGCAACCCCAATCTACAGCTTGTAGAAAGTTATTCGTGGGTTCCACAACTGGGACTAAATTGGTCGGTTGGCGTTGATGGACTCTCGATGCCCTTGGTCTTGCTGACTGGATTTATCACCACATTAGCAACCTTGGCAGCTTGGCCCGTCACGCTAAAGCCACGCTTATTTTATTTTTTACTGCTATCGATGTATGGCGCACAGATTGCCGTCTTTGCCGTACAAGATATGCTGCTGTTCTTCCTCACATGGGAATTAGAGCTAATCCCCGTCTACCTCTTACTATCAATCTGGGGAGGCTATAAGCGTCTCTATGCCGCTACCAAGTTTATTCTCTATACAGCGATCGGTTCTCTGTTTATCCTTGTCGCTGGTTTAGCCATGGCATTCTATGGCGATACTGTCTCCTTTGATATGCAGACCCTCGCCAACAAAGACTATCCGCTTACCTTCCAGCTATTAGCCTACGGCGCATTCTTGATTTCCTACGGAGTCAAGCTGCCCATCTTCCCCCTGCATACATGGCTCCCCGACGCGCATGGTGAAGCCACCGCACCAGTGCATATGCTCCTTGCAGGTATCCTCCTAAAAATGGGTGGTTATGCCCTCATGCGGATGAATGCAGGTATGTTACCTGAAGCCCATGCTTACTTTGCCCCGATCCTCGTAATTTTGGGGATCGTGAATATTATCTACGCGGCTCTTACTTCCTTTGCCCAACGTAGCCTCAAACGGAAAATTGCCTATTCCTCGATTTCCCACATGGGCTTTGTGCTGATCGGTTTAGCTTCATTTACCGATCTCGGCACAAGTGGCGCGATGTTGCAAATGATCTCGCACGGACTCATCGGCGCAAGCTTATTCTTCCTTGTGGGCGCAACCTACGATCGCACCCACACGCTGATCCTCGATGAAATGGGTGGAGTCGGTCAACAGATGCCGAAAATCTTTGCGATGTTTACCACCTGTTCCCTCGCCTCCCTCGCTTTACCAGGGATGAGTGGATTTGTGGCTGAGGTGATGATTTTTGTCGGCTTTGCCACTAGCGAAGCCTATAGCGGCACATTCAAGGTTATTGCAATTTTGTTAATGGCTGTGGGTGTGATTTTAACGCCTGTCTATCTGCTCTCAATGTTGCGTGAAATTTTCTACGGCAAAGAAAACACCAAACTCACCTCAAGTCAAGATCTTGTGGATGCAGAGCCTCGCGAGGTGTTTATCATCGCTTGTCTTTTGATTCCGATCATCGGCATTGGTTTCTATCCCAAAATCGTCACCCAAATCTACGATACGACCACTACTAAGTTAGCGGGAGTATTACGAGATGCCGTGCCAGTATTAGCAGAGAAGCGCGATAACAAGCGTTTAGCTGTGGTCATGCAAGCACAACCTGCGCCAAGTTTAATTAAGTAACGTTGAAGCGAGTGGCGGCGCTTCGCGCCGCCACTCGCTTCTTAGGTTTTGATTTGTTTTAATCTAAAAAAAGAGAGAGGCATCGCTAAGCGATGCCTCTCTCTTTTTTTTAGGCATTAATCAATTCTTTCATTGGTGCAGCGAGAGCTTCTTCTAAGGGAGCGCGTCCGAGACGCTCTTCGAGAATATTCATGACTGTACGCCCGAAGTCTTCACCATCATCGCGATTCCATGCTTCTAGACATACTTCCCCAAAGAAAGAACCTAGTGGCTCAGGATTCCACAGTAGCTTCTTGGCTGTCCAAGGCATCATGCTCATCGGGTTGTAGCCCTTTTTGAGAATGTTGTTTTTGAAGGCATAGTCTTCTAAATGGGTATGGGGCTGTAAGCCAATAAAGAAGATGGCAGGCTCTACTTTATCTGCGCCAAAAATTGCTTCGAGTTCACGATGATAGGCGATCGTTTGACGAACGGTTTCTAGGGTTTCATCGATGACATTAAAGGAATAATTGACGGATACTAATTCATTAAAGCCTGCGGCTCTGAGATCGCGACAATTTTGTAAAACTGACTTGAGGTTATAGCCCATTCGCATTTTGCGGACTAGTTCTTGGGAGCCACTGGTAATCCCGATCTCGAAATAGCTCATGCCTGTTTCGACCATCAGTTGGCAGAGGTAAGGGGTGAGATTGTCAGCGCGGATATAGGCGGCCCAATGAATATCGGTCATGCCTGAGGCTTTGACTTTTTCTAATAGCTCGATCGCATCGTCAATGAATTTCTTGGCGGGGATAAATTGAGCATCGGTAAACCAGAAATTGCGAATACCGCGATCGTAGAGTTGGCGCATTTCTTTAATTACTTCATCGGTGGGATTGATGCGAACTTGTTTCCCTTCAATGACGGTATAGATGCAATAACAGCAGTTGTGGGGACAGCCGCGTTTGGTTTGCACGCCGATATAGAAGTCGCGATCGCGGAAATAGTAATTAAAATCTGACCAAATTGATTCGATATATTCGTAATCACAGGCGCTTTTTTCAATCGGCGCAGGTTCCTCATGGATCAGACGAGGACGGGGTTTGGTTTCACCGATGACATAGCAGCGATCGCTTTCAATTTCTCGACCTTGGACGAGGCGCTCTAGCAGTGATTCCCCTTCCCCCACCGAAATAATGGTTCCCTTGGGTAAAACGTTTCCTAGCTGCTCATAGAAAACACTGACCGCACCGCCACCAATGACGGCTCTAGCTTCAGGATGATAGCGTCGAGCGCGACTTAAGCCCCGACGGATTAGCTGCGAATTGCGCCAAAGCTCGGTGTAGTAGGAAGTAAATAGGCGCAACCCATTCACTGCACCCCGCAATTTTTGGAAAGGATTTTTGGCGTAGTAAAACTCAAAGGCATTTTGGAGAGGGTTGCCACCGCGTCCGCCCACAGGCGCATAGATCTGAATGTCGCGCCATGAGAATACTAATAGATTGGGTTCAAACTTGTCGATCGCCCGATCTAGCGCCGCATAAAAATCTAGGGGTGGCACTGTACCTAAATCAAAAATATCTTGTTGTACATGGGGCGCAATTTTATGGATATGATCCGCGAGATAAACTACGCCAATCGGAAAAATTGGGTTACAGGGTAGACGCACATATAAAATGCGATCGCATCCTGTAGATACAACAGATATGTCACCAGATGAGGTGCTGGGATTGCTTAGGGGATCATTGGTAGACATAGGATTTCATCTCTGAGTTTTAATTTGGTTTTAATTAAAAGTTTTATTATTTAGATTGTTTTTATTTTTTTTGGGGCTTTCAGGGCGATCGCCAAACATATGATGATTACGTTTTAATCAACAAGTCTTTACATATCTTAATTATATGCACTTTAACGTTAGTTGGGATTTGTTTAGTGATTTTTTATACTCGTTACTTGCCTATTCGCATTTATAGTCAAATTTTCATGATTGATACTAAGCAGAGCCATGCTGGGGATCAAATTAAAGATTAGATACTTGAAAGTTGGTAGTAGTGTTTACAATCGCTAGGTGGTTTTGAGTGATAGCTTTATGTTCAGCTTAAATTTTGAGATCCTCATGCTTGTGACCTCCAAACATATCAGCAGGCGATGTCGGCTTGAAGGCAATATTTTTGTAATCATGATCAAATTATGATTACTTAAACCAAAAAAAATCTTGTCTTTTTTAGCTCGGCAATCTATATAAATAAAATGCAAAAATACTATGTCTTTATTTGATCCCTTACCCTCTGATTTACACGATAAGAAAATCGTTTGCTCCTATGTTAACGCTACAAGCAAAATCCAAATCGCACGGATTACCGATGTCCCCCAATGGTACTTTGAGCGGGTTGTGTTTCCTGGACAAAACTTGATTTTTGAGGCGATCGCCAGCGCTCATGTTGAGATTCACACAGGGATGATGGCAAGTTCCATACTTTCAGATACAATTCCCTGTGTCCAATTACAGGTAGAAGAGGCTAGCTCGACATTACCAAGCTGGGTTCCCATTAAACAACTTAATGATGACCTGCTTAATGATCCATCGGTGCTGCTTAACCTACCCGAACCTGAAGTAGTCTCCTAAACAATGGATTTTCTTTACCTCCATTTTGTCCAGTTTGTGACTGACGCAAAAATGGATTTTCTATCCCTTGATTATGCCGAATTCTTAATCATCACAACGGTTATTTATTGGCTTTTACCTAATGTGCAAGCACGCTTGTTAGTCATTGTGACCGCAAGCTTAGTGTTTTACTCATTTATCCAAAAACAATATGTTTGGCTATTGTTGGTGATGTTGGTAATTAATTTTTGGTTGGGAAAGGAAATTCGCAAAGGAGATCAATTCCTAAAGCAGTGGCTGCTGTTTGTGGGGGTGTTTTTTAATGTGCTGCTGCTGTTTGGGTTTAAATACATTCCCTTTGTGGCAACGGCGATCGGTAATATCACGGGGCTACCTGTGGGGAGTTCACTAGCCATTTGGGCAAAAGTAAATATTATTCCGCCCATCACTTTAAGCTTCTTTGTATTTGAGTTAATTGCTTATCTGATTGATACCTATCGCGGCAATACTCCTGCAAGGGACTTTCTGAGTTTTGCAGCCTACAAATTATTTTTTGCCAAGTTACTGTCAGGGCCGATTACCCGTTATCAAGAATTTGCGCCTCAACTTTTAACGCGATCGCGCCCTGTGATCTCCGACATCGCTGAAGGTGTCTGGCTATTTGCCTGTGGTGCGTTCAAAAAAGGGATCATCGCCGACAATATGGCAAGGTACGTCGATCTCTGCTTTCGGAATACTGAACGGGCGGGCAGTATTGATCTTTGGCTGGCGCTGATTGGCTATGGTATTCAGATTTACTGTGACTTTAGCGGTTACATCGATATGGCAAGGGGTAGCTCGTTATTACTAGGTTTCAAGCTGCCGCAAAATTTTGATTTCCCCTATTTCTCGTCCAGTATTTCCGATTTTTGGCGACGTTGGCACATGACCCTCGGCGCATGGATGCGAAATTATCTCTACATTCCCCTCGGTGGTTCTCGTGGTGGACTTTGGCGCACTTGCCTAAATTTGATGATTATCATGGTCGTGGTGGGCATCTGGCACGGCGCAAACTGGGGCTTTATTATCTGGGGCATCTGGCATGGTGCAGCCTTGGTGGGGCATCGCCTCTGGATGGAAGTTTGCGGCGTATTTGAGGGATTAAATAAAGTCTGGAAACCTCTGCCCATGAAGATTTTGGCAGTTATGATCACTCAACTTGTAGTATTTTTAGGTTGGATTCCTTTCCGATTGCCAAATTTGGTTGACACAAATATGTTTTTACAAAGATTATGGGGCTACGAGAGCGATCCTCAGTTTGGTGTAAAAATCTATGTGGAGTCCCTTGGCATTACGGCAGGACAAATTGCTCTAATTATGGTTGGTTTAACGATGTTTTCGCTAGTCGCCTATCAATGCGATCGCGCTAAGTGGCAATTAAATTGGCAAGTGAAATTATTTCTCGTTCCCGTTAGCCTATTTCTAGTCAGCATCCTCAGCCCTGAGAAAAAGCTACCCTTCATCTACTTTGATTTTTAAAATTTCAAAACAGATAGAAAAGAGTCAGC
>DCSN01000139.1:0-210 GCA_002325645.1 Pseudanabaena sp. UBA1465 | reverse complement strand
GCTGACTCTTTTCTATCTGTTTTATCGAATTGCTACACACATCAGAGACAGAGCCGCCTCTGAAGAATAGGGGTTAATTCCTGATAGAAATTGCCCCATCCTATAACGCCAGTGAGGAGGATTACCCATGCTACCCTGCAAAGCATCCGCCCCAATATTATTATTGTGAGGATATAAATTGACTGTAAAACCGCTCTATAAAACCTATGT
>DCSN01000222.1 GCA_002325645.1 Pseudanabaena sp. UBA1465 | reverse complement strand
ACACAAACTAATTTAGAACCAGTCATAATAAATGTTCAGATCTTGGGTGAGCGTTTTCTGATGGCGATCGTCAGCTGGTACTTGAATCGCTTCATAATCACTCTTCATTGGCGAACCACCAGAACGCCGAGGCTGTGTTTCCACCTCTGATAGGATCTCTTTAATCTTTTCTCCCGTTTCTGTAATAGATACAATTACAGCTTTCTTGTGATCAATCCAAAGTCCTAATTTATTACTCATATTCATTTATGTGTGATCGCCTGTATTTATTGAAAGTTACTACAAGTTCTATCTAAATAATCATTGCCACTTGCAATCAACATGACAACAGAATACCTGAAATAATGTATGGGCAATGTATGAGTTGGATGACTTGTATCACAACGTCTTAAAGCTTTACGAACCTACATCCATATTCGCCCTATTGCCCACTAAAAGAGAGCTACAGTAGAGCAAATCAGTTAGAGCGATCGCCAATAACTTAGCTGATAGTTCGTACATCAAAAAAACTATGGACTTAATTAATTGAAATATTATTCACGAAAAATAAAATTATGATGCTCTTTACTAAGATCGCCATCATAACGCTACGAATTTTGATATTCATCTTGATGTTTCTGTCAATTTTGCCAGTCGTATTACTGCCAATTAGTACTTCCGTTCCGCCATCGATCCAAATTCTATTTGCAATGATAGAAGGCGCTCTGTTAGTGGCGGTGTTTCGGCTTGGCTTTAGTTTGCGCGTGATGCTTCCCGAACTTGCTGGGTTTGTGGCGATCGCCCTGATTGCCATTTTTGCCTCACAAGTGTTTGCGTCCACGCCGCCCATTCTCGATGCCAATGGTAAGCCCCTGCCCCACAGCATTGCGGTACTAGAAAAAGTAAAACTCGGCGGTTCCGAGGAATGGATCACGATTCGAGGGAAGGATTCGCGCAATCCATTGTTGCTCTTTTTGGCGGGCGGTCCTGTATGTTAGTGACCTTGCCACCCTCTAAACAGCCTATAGGCATGGCTTTATTTGGAATTACTGCCACATTTGCACCTTCAATTGGTCCGACCTTGGGCGGATGGTTGACCAATAATTATAGCTGGCACTATATCTTCTATTTGAATCTCTTCCCTGGTTTATTATTACTTGCAGGTGTTTGGTATGGCATCAAACAGCAAGCACCAAAACCAGAATTGCTCAAGCAAGGCGACTGGTGGGGAATTATGGCGATGGCGATCGGTTTAGCTTCTTTGCAAGTGGTTCTGGAAGAAGGTTCGCGCAAAGATTGGTTTAGCTCTTCGTTGATTGTCACTCTTGGCGCGATCGCCGCCATATTTCTATCCCTATTTTTCTGGATTGAATTAACACGCAAACAGCCATTTATCAATTTACGATTACTACGCGATCGCAATTTTGGTCTGGCAAGTATCGTTAATATTTCCTTAGGAGTGGGGCTATATGGTTCCATTTTTCTTTTGCCTCTATATCTAGTCCAAATTCAGAAATATAATGCTTTGCAAATTGGTGAAGTACTAATGTGGGCAGGGCTGCCGCAGTTGTTTTTGATTCCGTTTGTCCCCAAGTTAATTCAGATAGTGGATAGCCGTTTGGTCATTGGTGTGGGCGTAATTGTATTCTCCATTAGCTGTTTTATGAACTCCGATCTCACCAATCTTAGTGGTATCGATCAGTTGCGCTGGTCGCAATTAGTCAGGGCAATGGGACAACCGCTAATTATGGTTCCTCTGTCGGCTGTCGCTACTGCTGGTTTACCAAAGTCTCAAGCGGGTTCGGCTAGCGGTTTATTTAACATGATGCGTAATTTAGGCGGCTCCTTTGGGATTGCGGCTTTGGCGACTTTGTTAACCCAGCGCGAAAAGTTCCATTCCAATCGTTTGGGTGATGCGATCTCTTTGTATAATCCTGAAACGCAGCAGCGAATAGATACTTTGACGCAGTTGTTTGTGAGTAAGGGTGCAGATTTTAATACAGCCCAGTCTCAGGCTTTTCAAGCGATCGCCAATACAGTGAGTCGTGAGTCCTATGTGATGGCTTTTAATGATTGTTTCTACTTTGTCGGCTTCGCATTGTTGTTTAGTGGTGTGGCAGTTTTATTTTTTAAGAAGGTTAGAGTCTCAGATACTTCTGGTGGCGCTCATTAATGTTTAGATACTGGTTGGTGATCTTCGATCGCCGTTCTGGTTTGCCAACCCTAAGCGATCGCACTATGACGGAGAATGTTATTAGCGCCGCAGGTCGAGAAATCATTGTGATTCGTGGATAGATGTAATCGATACCTCTGTATGCTTTCTAGAGACAACTTTCGCTAATTTTTACACTCAAAACATTATGACCGTACAGGCTTTGCATCACGATAGGATTGATACGAATGGTATAAAACTGCACTATGTCACTCAAGGCGAAGGTGATCTGATACTGTTCCTGCATGGATTTCCAGAATTCTGGTACTCATGGCGGCATCAAATCCCAGAATTTGCGAAAGATCACAAAGTTGTGGCAATTGATCTGCGTGGTTACAACGATAGTGATAAGCCCCAATCTCAATCTGTCTATGTCATGACTGAGTTTGTGGAAGATGTCAAAGGCGTGATCGAAGGTTTGGGCTATGATCGCTGCATCCTTGTGGGTCATGATTGGGGAGGGGCGATCGCATGGTCATTTGCCTATGCCTATCCTGAGTTAGTGAGTCGTTTGATTGTGATGAATCTACCGCATCCCGCTAAATTTGCAGCAGGGCTAAAGACCCCGCAGCAGATGCTTAAAAGTTGGTATATTGCGTTTTTTCAAATTCCATTTTTGCCTGAGTTATTGATTCAGTTAGATGACTATCGGCTCATTGAAGAGGCATTTCGAGGAATGGCGATCGATCAGAGTGCTTTTACGGATGCGGATATTGAGCAGTATAAGAATGCTTTCGCTAAGCGTGGTGCTTTGACTGGCGCAATTAATTACTATCGCAATCTATCAACTTATCTATCTCAGAAGAAGGTCTGGGATATGCTGAAGATGCCGACATTGATGATTTGGGGTGAAGAGGATCGGGCTTTGGGTAAGGAATTAACCTATGGTACGGAGGAGTATGTGCAGGATTTGCGGATTCGCTATATTCCTAATTGCAGTCATTGGGTACAACAGGAGCAACCGCAGTTGGTTAATCAGATGATGCGTGAGTTTTTGGATGAGGAGTGAAGGAAATCATCCAAAATCAAGATTTAGCGTTGCGGCGCGAAGCGCCGCAAGGTCTAATTGTTCACTGGAAAGGGAGTAGGTAAATAATGCATTAATTCTTGAGTTGCTTCATTCACCATTCTCTGTCTGAGCGCAATTGGAGCTAATACCTCGCCATTGGGCCGCCAGTCCCGCAATCTTTGGATGATATTAATGTCATTGGGACGAATCCAAGCTTGATAATAGCGATCGCTAGGATGACGCTGTTCTAAAATCGTCAAAACCGCATTCCGTTCATGGTCACTGGAAACAGCTTTCTGGAGTAAAGACTCAATTTTAGGATAGGGAACTGCTTTAAACGTGGGATGTCGAACGGTATTGTCCACATACCATCGGGCAAAATCCTCGGAAAAACGAATTAAGAGAAGTTGTGGTTCTTCGTAAAACTTGAATCCCCATGCTTTGCGTAGTTCTATTTCTACTGCTTGCGAGGTGGGTAACTTACCGCTATTGCGTAACTGCTTCAGATATTTGGGAACATGGCGATCGCCCCAAGCCAGAACTTTTAAACTTTCCGAAGTAATCCGATCTAGGCGATAATTATGCCAACTCATATTGCCGTCAGGATCGATACCATAGGCGCTGAGATATTTAGCGCGGCGGAGATAGTGAATACAGACAGGATAGACAGTAATGCTTTTGATGTGGCTAGAAAATCTGGAGAATTCCGTGGGATGTAGTTTAGAATCATCCTTAACTATTTGATAGTCAAATTGAATTACCCCACTATCCGCAGTATGCCAGAGATCTTCTAGTTGTTTGTGGTAATCATCAACGCGATCTTGGACTTCGGGGGGAAGAATATAGTCAAAATTGACGAAGGTATGGGGCAATTTTTGATGCTTGGACAATAGGCGATCGCTATCCTGTTCGGCTATCAATAGTTCTGAAAGCGAATCTAATAATATCTCCAAATTGGGCTGGACTATGGACAGAGTATCAAGAGCCACTAGCAGATCTAGGCATTGCTGACGCGATAGATTTTGGTTTAGCCAAGAGTTAATCAATGGTAATTGGGCTGATTTCTGCTCGTTATTAAAGCCCAAATAAATATCAGATGGTAACTGCGGTAAAAGATCAATGGGCAGAACTTGAAATTCGCCTCTAGGCAAAGCTTTTAGCCAACCAAATTTCGCTAATTTCTCTAAGTCTCCCCGCAGGGAACGATGTACAGTGGCAAAGGGGGATTGGGATAATTCGCTTTCAGTTTGCTGTTGATTAAAGCCTGTGAGTAATTGCAATTGCGATCGCATGGCATCATGAGGCTGTAACCAATGCTTGAGAGGCTTGGCACAAATACAATGGCGATCGCCGCAACCATTGATAAAGGATTCGGCTTTCAGCTTTTCTGAGGTGGGATGTTGTGGAGAGTACAGGCGATCGCGCAGGTCTGGATATCGAAATAGATCGGGCAACAGGCGATCGCGATAAATTATCCCTAAAATCACCCAAAACCGCATTGCTCGACTCATGCTACTAGCGAGATTACCCTGTACCAGCCAATGCAGGACTTGTATAGTCGGTGTGCTTTGAAAAATAGCAGTGATATCAGATGGCATAAGTTTTTACGGTTATAGCTGTATGCAGAGATATTTTTAAAGCGCTTCGCGCTCAAACCCGAACCAAGAATAAATTTGAAAGCGTTGCCTCACAACGCTTTCAAATTTATTCTTGCGGTTCGTTTGATCAGCAATGGCTGTAAAATATCTCTAGGTTAGTTGAATACCCATCTTCAATGATGTCATATAGTTTGAATGAATTACTTTAAACAATTCATCCTATGCCTGAAGATAAAAATGACTTACAAAAGCGGCTTGAAGAGATAGCACGCCAATCGCAGGATCAAGAACTTGCTAGTACTTATAAGCTATCACAAAAAAACATCGCAACTGCCGCCATACTCTCTTTTCTTTTCCCCATTGGCGGTTATATCTATACTGCTAGATGGAAAGCATTCTGGATCTTATTTAGCGTTCTGTTTGGGATTATTTTGATCGGCACTATCAACGAAAAAAATGATGAGAAAGTAGATGGGTTAGCGACATTTTGTGGAGTAGTTGCGTCAATAGTTGCCCCCATCGATAACATCATTGCTATTCAGTCTGCCAGAGAAAAAATTGATGAGATCAAGTAATTGCAATTATTTTAGTTGCTGAATTCGTTTTCTTAATGTTTCTTGACTATTACAAATTATTTTGCCTAATTATGCTTTTACAGTCTAAACTTATGACAAGCAACTTGCGGCGGCGATCGCTCATGACTATTCCCAAAATTCAATTATCTCTCACGACTAAAATTTCTGTTGATGGATTGCGATATCAACAGTTAGATATTGAGATTCTTACATCCGATCGCGTGATTAATCCATCGGATATGGTTGGCTTAGAACTTCCTGCCACAGTCGATACTAGCGGTGGTGTGGTCATTTCAGGACGCGCCCCGATCTGGCTCTATGCTTACTTCGTCCATGAGTTGCATCCGACTAAATGGGTGGCTTGTTACGATCCGCGCATTTCTGGCGGCGTGGTGGTGGCGACCCATAGCAATCAGGCAGCGATCGGGCAAATCATTATCGAATCGACCTCTAGTGAAGTACAGCTATGTCCTGCCTTGATGATTGTGGGACCGCCGAATAGTGGCAAAAGTGTGTTATCCCATGCTTTGTTTCAAACTTTGTTACAGGAAAATTCCCATGTCTATTTACAGAGAGCTAACTGGGATGGGGAGGGCAATTGGACATTAGAATTAGGGAATGAAGAGCAAGCAGAGTTGATGAAGGTGGCTCACAAGGGAGAATTGACTCAAGGTTTTTTCCCTTACCATGCTCAAGCAATTTTGGAACTGCGCCGTCAAAAATCTTTAGTCATTGTCGATATTGGCGGCATGGTGCAACCCGAAAAGCAACCAATCCTTGAGGCTTGTTCCCATTATTTAATCATTAGCTCTAATCCTGATGAGGTGACTAAATGGCATGAGTTCTGTCGCGATCGCGGTAATCTCTCAACCATTGCTGTAATTCACAGCACTTTAGAAACTTGTGAAGAAGTTAATCAATCGCAGCCCTATCTAGAAATGACCTGTGGGGCTTGGCTAATGGGACAACCTCGCGCTGTGCCTGATGAGTTGTTAAAAAGATTGCGATCGCTCCTTTTGAAACGTTAATTTGAAGCGGTAAACTAGAATAAATACAATCAGGATAATATCGCAATGGCTTTTGGTAGTTACAAAACAATTGGCGCAGTAGTTAAAGAATTTCAGATTACCTATACAGAATCTGATTTTGTGAAACCGTTACCATTTATGGTTTCTGATTACTTCCGCGAAGATTTGCAGTTAATGATGCGTGAAGGTGTCGTTGATAATTCTGAATTTGCGATCTGTGAGAACTTAATCTATCCATTGCTCAAAGAAGTTTGGAAACATTATCGCAGTAAGTTCTTATTATGGAGTCATCAGTCATTAAACTACGATGAGAAACTGTCTGGGTTTCCTGAATACATTCTGGCAAAGCGATCGCCTCTCGGTAAAGTCGTTTTTGATCGCCCTTATTTTATGCTGGTGGAAGCAAAACAAGATGATTTTGAAGCGGCTTGGGGGCAATGTATCGCGGAAATGATTGCTGCTCAACGTCTAAATGCTGAACTAGATTTAACTGTTTTTGGGATTACTTCTAATGGCAGTTTTTGGCAAATCGGCAAGCTTGAAGGTAATGTTTTGACCAGAAATTTTGCCCCTTACACATTGTACGACATCGACAATCTTGCTTCTGCAATAAATTACATTTTTCGTGAATGTGAATTACAGTTAGATGCGATCGGCGATCGCATTGCTGCTTAAAAGTTTCAAGTTTATGTTTCCTATTTAATTAATTTAGTGAGTAAAACTGATGCCATCTATCACTTTTGATCTCGAAACTGTTACGCCTCTATTTCTCTCTGGAGCCGATCAAACTACTGCTGAGCTACGCCCTCCTGCTTTTCGTGGTGCTTTAAGGTATTGGTTTAGAGCGATCGCAGGGGGTATATTGCCCATTGCTGAAGTCCAAACATGGGAGAAAAAAGTCTTTGGTAGTAATGACAATGGTGGTGCAGTAATTATTAGAGTTCAGTCCAAGGAAGTTTTGAGTACCAAAATCCTTAAACGAGATCAAGAAACTTTAGGATTATCGTATTTACTTTTTTCAACCTATGGCGGCGGCGGAAAATCTCCCAGAGGATGTTTCCCCCCTGAAAGCTCAATAAAACTGGTTTTGCAATCAAGACCAATGGCAGAAGATGGTTTGGTTTGCCTGAAAATTGCTACTGCTGCGATGTGGTTACTTATTCATTTAGGTGGCATAGGTTCTAGGAGTAATAGAGGTGGAGGAAATTTATTAGCTAAAAATAAGCCTTCGATGGGAAGTGAGATAAATTTACCTGAATTAAAATTTAGGCTTGTGGCTAAAGATATCAATCAAATGTCTCAACAAATCAATAGTGGTATTGAGGCTATCAGGAACTTATACATATCCATCATGCGAGGTGCAAATCAAAATTTAACAAGCAGCCAAAACTTTGATATTTTGCACAAAAACACTGCTCATCTATACCTATGGCAGACAGATAATCAAGAAGATAATGAATATTGGGACTACGCACTAGATGCTATTGGTTCTAGATATCAACAATTTAGAAGTCGATATGGCATGAAAACAAATGAAGACTATCCACAGGTCAAAGAATGGATTAAAACTAGGGGAGCATCAAGTGTGCAAACAGTTAAACGTGCAGCTTTTGGATTGCCCATTCAATTTTATTTTACTTCGCTACAAAAACCTCAAAATACAGCATCGCTAGAGGCTAATCAGGGTATAAATCGTAGCTCTTCACCATTTCATATAAAAGTTCTCAAACTTGGTGAAGATAATTACTGCATTTTATTAATTTATTTCAAGACAAAATTACTTCCTGCTGGAGCTTCGCTAGTTTTGAAAAATAGACAAGCTAGAACCCAATCTGCTGTACCAGTTAATCAAAGTATCATTACTGAATTTTTGAATACGCTGGGCAATAACTTAGTTGAGGTAACTATTCCATGAGCAATACAACATTCTGGCAACGTAAAATTCAGGCTTTATTGCATGATCCACCAAATAAGGCGCTGAACATTAAAGGACATGAAGTAGAAGCACGGGCTTGGGCGCAAAAATTGGGAATTGGAAAACTTAATGACAAAGACTTTAAACCAGCAGATTGGATTGCATCGGCAGCCGATCGCCTTAATTTTCCCAGTTATAGAAGTATTGGTGGCGCGAACTTTCGTAATAAACCTTACTTGACCCATCCACTCACAGGCAAAAAGCTAAATCTTGGTGGTGGGCGATTTTTACCGACACAAATTAATGAGGATTGGCTCAGGACTGCTATGCAAACATCGATTGATCAAATTCCTGACGCAATCAAAGCCGATCGCCAAAAACTATTTCTGTGGTTGTGGCGTAACTGGTCAAGCGAAATCCAAGCGGCTGAAGGTAATCAGTTAGGTGCTTTGTGGGACTTGTTACCCGCCGACACCCGTATTCCTGATCATTCTATCTGGGCGCATCAATCTCTTACTAGCGCGATCGCCGCTACTGCTGATAGCAAAGGAGATCCCGATCCTGCATTTTTATTATTTACGATTGGACCCGTGCAAGCATTTATTAGTGCAGCGCGGCGGACTCAAGATCTTTGGGCAGGTAGTTATTTACTTTCTTATCTCAATTGGCAAGCAATTCAAGTTATTGCTGAAGAGATTGGTCCCGATGCGGTGATTTTTCCGAACCTGATTGGTCAACCATTATGCGATCGCTGGCTTCAGAGTAAAGGTGTATTCACAGGAGATATTAAACCCGAAGATTTGATTTTGCCTAGTTTGCCCAATCGATTTTTAGCGATCGTGCCTGCTAGTCAAGGAAAAGAGCTTGCTAAAAAAGCCGCTAATGCAGTGAAAGAAGCTTGGTATAAAATATCAAATACAGTGCGTGAAGATCTAGAAAGTCTATTTCCTAATGGTCAAAAACCGCAATGGAAGGAGACATGGAAGCGTCAAATCGAGAGTACCTTTGATACTTACTGGCAAGTTTATCCTTGGCGACCTCAAGGGCATTCTATCCAAGATATTGATTACAAGTTTCTCGATCCTCATAAACCATTTTTAGGCGATCGCCTGACTAAAACTGAAGAGATTTTA
>DCSN01000225.1:7044-11672 GCA_002325645.1 Pseudanabaena sp. UBA1465 | reverse complement strand
GCGGATTTAGTGGCATCGCTTATTAGAGGTGATCTGACTACCTTAGCCACGCAACAAGTACATACAGGTTGGAAAAGCTACAGCGAAGATCCACCTAAAAATTCTTGATTAGATGTAATCGCTTAGAACTTGAAGAGAGGAAACAACAGGAAAAAGGCGATCGCCTACGCTCTCTAATCTCTAGCAAAAAACAAGAATTTGAAAACACTTTAAGGAGATAAACAACCATGCTCAAAAGTTATGAAGCAACCTATGAAAACGGACAAATTAAATGGCTTTCCGAACAGCCAGAGATCACCTCAGCACGAATTATCGTTACCATCCTCGAAGAAACTAAACCCCAAATAAAACGCCGTTTTCCCGTCCCTGACATGGCTGGTAAAGTGAAAATCTTAGGCGATATTGTTAGACCCATAGTCGATGAAGAGGATTGGGAATGTCTGAAATAATTGTTCTCGATACCCATATTTGACTATGGCTAATCAACTCCAACTTCGAGCAATTTCCCTCATCTTGGCTTGAGCGTTTTGAGTTAGCCGATATATTAGCAGTTTCTCCTCTATGCAGTATCTCCTCTATCTTGCTATGAGATTACCTTAGCCTAAAGTCGAGGCAGATTAGATCTAACCTGTTCACCCGAAGAGTGGTTTAGCAGAGCATTAGCTCCTGCCAAAATCGAGTTATTTCCACTAACCCCTGCGATCACAGTCAGAGCCGTAAACCTCTCTCCCATTCACAAAGATCCCTTCGATCGCCTAATCATTGCCACTGCATTAGAATATGATGCAAAACTCGCCAGTATTGACGGTTTATTTTCCAAATATCCAGAACTTACGAATCATCTCATGTAAATAAAAAACATCTGAATATGCTATTACAACGCATCACCATAGATATGAAATTCTGTAAAGAACAGGAAGCATTGCTCATCATTCTAAACATTCTGTTAAAATGAGTTAGATCAAAAGACTATCAAAAGACTAAAGGGAAATTACTCCCTTGATCGTATATTTCTATGAATACGGAAAAACCAGCCAAAACCTCTAAAACCGCCAAGGCAAAAGTAGACAATACCGAAGTAGCTACGACAGTAACTACCTCAGTATCAACCCTACTGCGCGAACATGCCGAAAATCAATTTGCGGAAGAGTTAGCAGAATTAGCCAAGATCGATACGAAACAACGTCCTCCCAATTGGAAGCTATCGCCTTGGGCGGTGTCTACCTATCTGCTCGGTGGCAAGCTAGATAATGGCTTTGAAGTTTCTCCGAAATATATTGGTAACAAACGCATCATTGAAATTGCGATCGCGACGCTCACCACCGATCGCGCTCTGTTACTTTTTGGAGTTCCAGGGACAGCCAAATCTTGGGTATCGGAACATTTGTCGGCTGCTATTTCTGGAGATTCCACATTGCTGATTCAAGGTACAGCAGGAACTAGCGAAGAAGCAATTCGCTATGGCTGGAACTATGCGAGATTATTGGCGGATGGTCCCTCGATGGCGGCGCTAGTGGCGAGTCCGATGATGCGAGCAATGGCGGATGGCAAAATCGCCAGAGTGGAAGAATTAACCCGCATTCCTTCCGATGTCCAAGATACTTTAATTACGATTCTTTCGGAAAAGACTTTACCGATTCCTGAACTGAATTCGGAAGTACAATCCACTAGGGGCTTTAATGTGATTGCCACAGCGAATAATCGCGATCGCGGCGTGAATGAGCTATCCAGTGCGCTAAAGCGGCGTTTTAATACGGTGATTTTACCAGTACCCGATAGCGCCGATGAAGAGGTGGATATTGTGCAGCGTCGCGTGGAAAGCCTCGGTCGCGCCCTCGAATTACCCGCCGAACCTCCCGCCCTCGAAGAAGTACGGCGCATTGTCACCATTTTCCGTGAACTGCGAAATGGCGTTACTAGCGATGGCAAAACCAAGCTCAAATCCCCTAGTAGCACCCTCAGCACCGCCGAAGCGATTTCAGTCGTGAATAGCGGTTTAGCCTTAGCCGCCCACTTTGGCGATGGCTATTTACGCGCTGGAGATGTGGCTTCTAGCCTGATCGGTGCAGTGATCAAAGATCCCGTACAAGATCATCTGGTTTGGAAAGAATATCTGGAAACAGTGGTCAAGGAACGGGACAGCTGGAAAGATTTATATCGCGCTTGTCGGGAGGCTAATTAAACTTGAAGAGCGATCGCCAAGCCTCTAGTTATAGAGAAAAAGTCCATATTTTCGGTATTCGCCATCATGGTTCTGGTTCGGCGCGGAGTTTATGCCAAGCCTTAGAACAATTACAACCTGATGCGATTCTGATTGAAGCACCGCCCGAAGCTCAAGCCCTGTTGCCCTTTGTGATGCGTGAGGGAATGCAGCCCCCTGTTGCTATCCTCCTCTACGAAGCGCGATCGCCCGAAAATTCTGTCTATTACCCCTTTGCGATCTTCTCTCCCGAATGGCAAGCGATTCGCTATGGCTTAGAGCGTAAGATTCCGATCAAGTTTATGGATCTGCCCCAAGCTCATTGTTTAGCCTTCAAAAAAGAAGAACAAGAAGAACAAGAAGAACCTGAGGTTAATCCAGAATCCATTGAAACAGAACTAGAAAGAAGTTCTCAAGAAAATATCCAGCCAAATTTTGAAACCTCTCCTGACCTAAACCCTGAATCTAATTCAAAGCTTTATCGCCAAGATCCCCTTGGCTGGCTGGCGGAAGCGGCGGGTTTTAGTGATGGTGAACGCTGGTGGGAATATATGGTGGAACATCGGCGCGATAGTCATGAACTTTTTGCGGCGATTTTAGAGGCGATGACGGCTCTAAGAGAAGAATTAGATGCTGAGGAAGATTTTGCAGAAAGTATGAGCGATTGCATAATCGAAGAACTGCGTGAAGCATATATGCGGGAAACTATTCGCACCTCCCTATCCGAAGGCAAAGAACGGATTGCGGTCGTCTGTGGGGCTTGGCACGGTCCCGCCCTCGTAAATTTACCTTCTACCAGAAATGATGCCAATCTTCTTAAAGGATTATCGAAAGTCAAAGTGGAAGCAACTTGGATTCCTTGGACTTATGGAAGATTAGCGATCGCTAGTGGTTATGGAGCAGGGCTAGTTTCTCCAGGATGGTATGACCATCTCTGGCATAATTCCCAGCATAGTTCGAGTCAAGTCGCGATTCGCTGGATTACCCGTGTGGCAAGACTCTTACGCACCAAAGATATTGATGCTTCTTCCGCAAGTGTGATCGAAGCCGTGCGTCTCGCCGAAGCATTATCGGCAATGCGCGATCGCCCCTTAGCGGGTTTATCTGAACTTAATGAAGCAATTCAAGCGGTGCTGTGTTTTGGTGATCCATTGCCGATGCAGTTCATTCATCAGGAACTAATTGTCGGCGATCGCATGGGTCGAGTCCCTGACGATACGCCGATGGTTCCGTTGCAACAGGACTTAATCCGTCAGCAAAAGCGGCTCCGCCTCAAGCCCGACACTAAAACCCTAGAGCTAGATTTGCGTAATGCTAATGACTTAGAGCGATCGCATTTACTCTATCGCTTAGCCTTGCTGGATATTCCTTGGGGAAAACCCCAATCTAGCAGTAGCAAAGGAACCTTTAAAGAACCTTGGCAATTGCAATGGCAACCCGAATTTGCGGTCAGATTAATCGAATCGGGCGTATGGGGGCAAACGATTATGGAAGCGGCGACGGCGTTCACCCGTGATCAAGCCAATGCAGCGCAGGATTTACCGACACTCACTAAACTAGTGGATAAAGTGCTGCTGGCGAATCTTGGTGCAGCCGCTAGTTACTTGATGGTGCGCCTCCAATCGGAAGCGGCGATCGCTGCGGATATCTCCCACCTGATGCAAGCCGTGCCGCCCCTCGCTAACCTGTTGCGCTATGGCAATGTCCGCCAAATCGATACCAATATTGTTGCCCATGTAGTTGATGGCTTAATTACCCGTATTTGCGTGGGGCTGCCCGTTGCTTGTGCCTCCCTGAATGACGAAGCGGCGGCGGCGATGTATGAATTAGCGATCGCCGTTAATCGGGCGATCATGCTCTTACAAAATCCCGAATATGCGGAAGCATGGCAGGTTGTTCTCGCTCAACTTGCCGATCAATCGGGATTGCATGGACTGCTAGCGGGTTGCTGTTGTCGCTTACTTCTCGATGCAGGTGTGTTTACCGCCAATGCTGTGGAAACACGCATGGGACTATTTCTATCCCTTGCTAATGAACCGAGTCAAGCCGCCGCATGGGTGGAAGGTTTGCTGAAAGGCAGTGGTTTAGTATTACTCCATGACGATCGCCTCTGGCAAGTTCTCGATAATTGGGTAACTAAACTCTCGACGGATACTTTTGATTTAGTTTTACCTTTACTGCGGCGCACCTTTGCCACTTTCCCTGCCCCCGAACGCCGCCAAATGGGAGAACGGGTGAAGCGCAATCAGTCTGTACAATCCACCACAAACAATGTGGCTAGTTTCTCTAATCTCGATCTTGAAAGAGCCGATGCAATTTTACCTGCGATCGCCCAATTGTTGGGTCTTAGATAAGTGAACTTACAGCAATTTTCGATCAAACCCAAACCAAGAAAAATTTTGAAGGGGTTGCTTCGCAACCCTTTCAA
>DCSN01000225.1:0-6986 GCA_002325645.1 Pseudanabaena sp. UBA1465 | reverse complement strand
GGCGGGTTTGATCGAGTTTTGCTGTAATAGGCGTTACAAAATGAATAATTAGGTGTGAGCGGCGAAGCCGCGCACACCTAATTATTTACTGGGAAGGGAGTAGGACTAGCGATATGCCACCAATTTGGGAACTGATTAGATGATTCTACCCAACCGCTAGGAATAACTTGACCCGCAGATAATATGGCGATCGGAGTAATTATCTCTTGAGGGTTAACACCGCCATGATATCCATTTTTTTTGGGCTTATAGCGGATTTGCTCAGACCAAGGGACAATGATGGACTTGTGACCAGATGCTATAACGCGATTTCCCGTTAAGCGACATTCTGCTTCTGCAAGATCTCCATGATCGGGTCGCCATCTTTCACCGCCCTCTGTTGTCGATATCAGTTTGGTTCCATGCTCAATGATGTGACCATGATCGCTGGCGAGAATCACAAGGCGATCGCTATTTTTTGCCGCTTCTAAAAGTGCGGGAATGACCTTAATCGCTTGCTGTGTCCAGTCAATATATAACTGCTCACCTTTGGTAAGTCGATCATCGATCGCATTGACAACTACGCCCACGACCAAGCGATCGCGAGAGGCGATCGCTTGGCGGACATCTTGGCTAAGAGTTACGTCTTCTGATCCCTGTAGCTCAGCTTTATGAAATAGTAGAGGCGATTGTTTTTTCTGTTGCTTGCAGATTTGATTAAGATCGGGATGACATTTAAATTCTGCGCTTTCATCTTTGGCATTGCCGCTTCTGATTCGCCCACACAATAAACTAGTCCGCGATATTTCGGTGATTGATGGAACTGTTGCCAGCGCGGACATGATCGGAAATTTTTGATCTTCTCTATGCAGTAGTGACCAACCTTGTCTAGTAATGCTTTCGCCTTCTAATATTTGGTGGCATACTGACATACTCATGCCATCGAGAACAATTAAAAGGACTGGAGCATGGGATGAGATCGGTGCAACTATATCTCTTAAAATATTTTCAACTACTAAGATTTCTTGAGGAATTTCTTGAGAGATTTCTTGAGGAATTTCTTGAGAGATTTCATTGTGGCTAGAGCCTAAACCTGTCCAACTGGCAAAGAGATCGGCAAAGATTTGGGATTGGCGATCGCGGACTGTTACCGCAAGATTAAAAAGTTCGGCATAGGCCTTAGAAACTAATTGCAGTGATTCGTCTGAGAGGAGAGCGTGTCTTGCCCAATCTGCAAAGCTGTTGTGGCTGAGTTCTGCGGCGATCGCTTGATTGAGGGATTGAGGTAGAGGATTTGTTTTTGCTGTTTGTTGGTGAAGCCAATATAAGAGCCTGATTGCCATATCGAGATTATTCACGCGGCTACGAGAGCGATCTTCTTTGGCTAAGTTGTGTCTTAATATCTCATCGCGATCGTTGATTAATTCTTTGATTAGTTTTTCTAAATCACTGGTTAGAGAATTTTTGAGGATAGAAGACAGGGTTTGTCCGAATAACTCAAGGCGCTGATTAAATCCTAGAGGCGAAATATCGCTAAGATGCGCTAGATGACTAGCACCAATTTCTTGCAAAATTTCATCCGCACGATTCAAGATATTTTCTTTAAGTTGGATGTCAATCGGTAAACGTAGATTGATTACTTCTTGAGCCGCAGCTTGCCAAGTAATGCCTATGTTTGGTGTTAATATTTCCCCTTGAAAATAGCGCTCTTCGATTTTACCGATCGCCTTATCTAGTTTTCCTGTCGCTTTAGGATGGAATAAAACGCCCAACACTAAGCCCAGAGCGACTAAATCATTACGCTCAGTTTGGCAAGCACAGCGCAATATGGATTGGGCAAGATGACCAACAAGTTCGGCTATGTAGGCGATCGCTGCTTTTTGGAAAAAAGAATCCGCATTTTTAAGCTTTGCAATATGATTATTGTCTATTGACCACTTCAAAAGATCGGGCAAGTCTGGAGAGCGATCAACAATTGCCAATCCACGCTTTAGCAGAATTGTCCAGACTATATCAGCATTGAGAAATCCGTTACTAACTGGGGTATAACCTTCGCTAGGATGCCAATCAATTAGATAATCGGCAATCCATCGTTCTTTACGCAAACGGGGATCGATTAAATTTGCTTGAAATAGTGACTTGACAACTTCCCAAGGATCGATGGAGAAAAGCTTCCTTTTGGCTAAACGCATCAGAATATCATCGTCTAGATCAGCATCTTTGAGGGTTGTTAGGATTACATGGATATCTGAGTTGACAGTTATATGGGCTTTATGGGCTTTATGGGCAGATTGCATCACTAAACGCATTGCTAGGGGAGACTTGCAAACATGAATATGCATGGTGATATCGTCGTCGGTTTGGACTGTTTCACCAGTCCATTGACCTGCAATGTGAATAGCAATGAAATTGGTGTTTGGATTCCTTTGGCGAATAGTGACAACTTGCGCCTTAATCTGATTGATGGTAGGTACGATCATGGTTTATCGAAATTTGTCGAAATAATCCAACTTAAATTAATACGGATTTGTTGATTTTGATTTTGTTGTGATTTCAATTGCTGGAGAAGTTGCGCGGCTTGTTCTAGATCAAGGTTCTCATATTGTTTTTGATCAATAATTTCTTGGATAGTCGGAATGGTTGGAGTGATTGAACTAAGATTTGTGGTTGATGTTGGGGGATAGATTAATGTTTTTGTGGAATCAGCAGTAATTTGAGTAGTCTTGTTGGTTGTAGGGGGGGATGGATTAGAGGGTGGTAATGGGTTATTTTCAAACTTTGCGTTGATGATGCGAGTAGCTTTTGCATCTGCTTCTTTTAGTACAGGTGCTAGGGCGATCGCGTGTTCATCGCCACTGAGGGCATAAATGAGATCGGCAACCAAAACTTTTGCTTCGGTTGAGAAGTCGTCGGTTATTTTTTGAACTACATTGATGATTTGCCAGTTAGTGCGCTCCAGACTAATAGTCATTGATTTGAGTTGTTGGAAACACTCTTTCATGGCGGTGTCGGAAGTGGCGATCGCAATATCTGCCAGCATATTGACGATATCTTCAGATTTGTTGTTTGCGGATTTGTTGGTATTGAGATGAGCCTGAATACGCTCGATCGCATTGACCGTAGCTGTAGCGGTTTGGAAGCGATCGCAATTTTTGTCAATCTGGAACCGATCTAGAGTTTCGTTAAGCAGATTGAAGTAGTTTCTAGCATTAGCGGCATTTTCTCTAGCGATGTTGGCGATCTTATCGCTCAGTTCGGCGACATTTTTGGCATTAAGTAATTTAGAAACAGAAATATTGAAAATACTGTGAGCGCGATCTAATGCTGTTTGCCATAGTACTGGATCGGGAAGTTTTTGGGCGCGAAACTCAATGTCATCGGACAAAGATTTCAATGTGGGTTCGCTTACTAAATTACTGCGGTTACTGCGGTAGGCAATGCGATTGGTTTGGGCGGCAAAGGTGAGAATTATCAAGTTTTGGGCGATCGCAGGTAATCCCATCGGTTTTGGTTCATCCAGCCAACGTCGTAACTGTCCGACCGATATCGCTCCACCTGCTTCCGAGATTTTGCGCTCTAAGTGCTGTTTCCAATGCTGTCCGATCACAAAATGGGTGGCATCTACAGCCATTTCACCTAGTAATAATGGATTGGCAATTTGGCGCAATAGCGATCGCAGTTTGCGATCTTCAATGGCAATTCTGCCATCGGTTTGTTGGGTTGCATCAATGATCGCCTGATAAACTTTTTCGAGATTATTACTGGCTTCAATTTCAGCTTCAAAGGCTGGAGCCGCAGGAAATTCATACCCTAATGCTTGTTCTAATAAATTGGTGAGAGCCTCGCGCAGGGTTGAGGCGACAGGGGGCTGTAGTTGCAATCCTACATAAAGAGATTGAAATCGTTCGTTTAATTCTAGCGATCGCCCAGAATCAATGGAACTACTATCGGTGGAATCTAATCCATAGACAACTTCTAAATGATGTAAAACCCTCTGATGCAGGCTACTGCGTTGATTTTCTAAAAGTGACTTTGCCGATTGGCGATCTTGGGCTGAGAGATTGCTGGCCGTGGCAAATTGGGCAAAACGTTCGCCTGTGCCTGCGAGGATATGGTCAAGAGTAACCAGCATACCGAGATCAGTGAGGGCTTCTTCGCTAAGAAAAGCGGGAACCCATGCGAGGGTTTTCGCTCCATCAGGATATTCGGCGCTGAATCCTTGAATACGACTAATATCAGAACGAGGCGTATGGGTATCGACATCAAAGGGATAGTCGATAATGATTTTCCAGCGATCGCCATTGTTTTCTAGGACAGTTGGGGGGAGTTCTCTAATGTTCCGAAACAGAACATCGCAGGAGCGCCGCGTGTTTTTCCAGAGATGGCTGAAACTCTGCTCTAGTGTTTCTTCCCCTTGAATGCCTAGTTGCTTGAATAAAAGATCGCGGACGAGGCGCATCCGATTCCCGTGATTGTCTTCGCGCTTACCTTGGGCGATGATGCTCTGGGTATCCACACCAGAAAGCTGAAGGTTGATCGTCGGATTATCGCCTTCGGTGAGCCGAATTTCGCCGACCGTACCTGCCCATTGCCGACATCTTTGTAAGACGATTTGTGCTTCGCGCCCAGGGATAGGGGCTTTGATTGTGCCGTGATTGAGAGCAGCGAGACGTTCGGGCGTGAGACTGCGTAATACTTCCACTTCAGGGACGAGGGCAGACAGGAGTAGGGTTTTGAGCAGGCGATCGTCATTAAAAAATGCGATACGCTTAGGGTCATTATTGGGCAGAAGTTCAAACTCTTCGCGGCGCAAACCATGTTGTTTCTCAATTACTGGCAGCAGCTTTTGGTGATAGAGTTTTTTGGCATTGTCAAAATGGATGGCGGTTTCAGGGCTGAAGGACTCATCACCGTGGGCGATCGCATCAAACAAGTCGCCAACGGGCAGAATGTCGCCGACACTAAGATAATCGCGGCGATCTACCAGCATTTGCACCATAATTTTGAGGGCGGTGCGTTCGCGTTGCAAGACACTGGAAACTGCAATTAATGCTTGAATTAAAGCAGGACTAAAGGGATAAACCTGTCGAAACATGGCGCGATCGCCTTCGCGGGTGAGCAGGATATTCATCACGGCTTCGCGCATGGTCAGGGACTTGTCAATGGCGGCATCTAGTTCGGTTTTTGCCGCAGGATTTTTGGGATTGAGAACTCGCTTTTGGGCGATCGCGGGTAAATTACGATCTTCTAACACAATGCGATCGAAGCGACCTTCCCAATGTTTGAGGGCTTCACTAAAGTTAAAGCGTTCCGAGCCAGGGACGGCATTACCGATGAGTTCACTGAGATCGCGCTGTCTTGCCACAAAGCTGACAATGGGAATCGGGCGATCGGGGGTTTGGGCTTCCACAAGTTTAGATAGTTTCTGTCCTTCACGATGGATAAAACTGAAGTCATTAGCATGGCTGGCTAACCAGAGAATCAATTCATCAAGGAAGAGAATTAGGGCATCATAGCCAAGACTTTGAGCGTGTTTGCTGATGACCGATAAACCTTTATCGAGAGATAGAAAGGCTTCCCCTTTGGCTTGTTGGTCGTAGGAATTGAAGAAAGCTTTGATTAATGCACCGATGATTTGCGATCGCATTTCGGTTGCGGGTGCTGCATTGATCGCCATTGCAAAACTCTCAGCGTTCCAATCGTTGGCGGCAATATCACCCCAAAGTTTATTGTTGGCATTTGCGCCATTGAGCGCGGCAAAAAAGGCGACATCGCCCATTTGCGATCGCAGATTAGCGGCATCGCCAAACATTCCTTCAGCAAGATATACCCCTGGAATTGGAGCTTCAGGATGGGTGCGGCGCACAAAATCGACATAGCCGCCCAGAATGCAGGATTCCATATTGTCGGAGCCGATCGCATGGTACGGCACTAATAAGAACTTCTTGCCTGTGATCCATTCGTTGTTTTTGAGGATTACGGGGGCGAGTTCGGTGATGCTGCGGGCGGTGAGATTGGCTTTGAGAATTAGATAAAGAACTGACATAAAGTGGCTTTTGCCACTGCCAAAGCTGCCATGCAAATAGGTTGCCTTACTGACGTGGCTTTGAATGCTGCTGCGAATGAAGTTGAGGGCTTGGTCAAAGCATTTTTGTAATTCGGGTGTAACCACATAGTCGCGTAGAATCTTGTCGGCATCACTTGCCACCGATGACAGATTAAGTACAAAGTCTCCTTTTTGGAGGCTTTCAGGAATTTCGATCAGGTCTTTGAGGAGCGTCATGGGCGTTTATTTATGGTTTTTGTTTATATTTGTAAGGATGTGCGCCGCACATCCTTACCTGCTGGCGATCGCCCATTCCCGTACTTGGCGAATTAAGGCATTTTCTTTAACGGTGGATTTAAGGCTGAGGAATCTTTGGAGATCGCTGGTTTTGACGAAGGGCAGCGCGATACTAGTACGAATCTGTAGTTCACCAGCTTCTGTGAGGGCTTCAACAATTCTACCTAATAATTTTTTGTAACTTTCATGGAGGTCAGAGGGCATCCGAATTTCTAGCTGTCCTTGGTCATAGGTGAGTCGGGTGCGAGGTTGTTGTTCGCAATCACGGGCGATCGCCCGATAGGTTTCCCAACGGATGCTGGAAAGTAAGATGCGCTCAGAGGGTGGGGTGAGAGTGGTATGCATACCCAGTAAGAGTTTTAAATGACTATTTTTGTTAAGTAATGCGATCGCCTGTCTGGTTATTATAATCGTTAACTATGGTCAATTTTTAGGTGGTCAATTTTTAGGAGGCGATCGCATATGGTGTTAGCAGCGACTAAGGGTTATACCGCGTCAGAGTATCTCGCTTTAGAGGATAAAGCCGAATTTAAGAGTGAGTTTATTGATGGAGAAATTATCCCGATGGCAGGTGCTTCCGCAAATCATAATATCCTGACGGGTAAGTTTCACGCTTTGCTATTGTTAGCTTTAGAAGACCTAGAATATTCTGTCTTCATGAGTG
>DCSN01000185.1 GCA_002325645.1 Pseudanabaena sp. UBA1465 | reverse complement strand
CGATCCCTAATCCCAGTCAAATCTTCCAAAGCAATAATTTGGTTTTTGCCTTGAGCGCTGGTTACGATGCGATGACTAATAGTGTGATTTACCCAAGACTGAAAACGCCTTTCCTTTATTATTTGAAAACTGCAATAAGTAACCTTAAAACCCAAAATACTATTCTGCTCGCTACAAAGAAATCATACCCCACAGACTCAACCGATAACCAATGGGAGATGATAAAAGACTTGATTCCTGCCGCAGGAACAGGATGTATCCTCCTCCTCAAACGCCTCACCTAACTTCTCAAACACCATCTTAGCTATGAAATTCCAAACTGTTCAATACGATTCTCTATTTACCCGCTTAGATTTTCGATCTAAGTTAGTGATCATCCTTTCGATTACGATTCTTGCCTTTGTTTGGGAAAGCCCGATCGCTGGTGTTGTCTTGATGCTGGCTGTAATTTTATCCTGTATTTTGGCAGGAGTTAAGCTCAATTATTTAAGTACTCTTTTTAAATTAATGATTCCCTTTTATATTTTTCTAATCCTAAGTATGGGATTTTTTAATGTGGAACAGGTAAAACTCCTTGCCCATAAATCGGAATTAACGACTATCTTTAGCTTTCCACAGGCATGGTGGTTAATTGGTGGCGCGAAGATGAGCTTAGAAGGAGTTCTGTATGGCTTGAATATTGTCTTTAAAACTTTGACGATGACTTTGGTGGTTCCCTTAGCAATTTTTACTACGGATGTTAATCAAATGACAGTGGGAATGGTACGCGCTAAGATTCCCTATAAGGTAGTATTTATCTTTTCATCAACCTTGCGCTTTGTGCCGCTATTACTAGAGGAAGTACAGCTAATCATTGAGTCACAGTGCTTGCGTGGTTTGGATTTTGAGAAGATGAATGGATTCAAAAAAGCACAGGTTTATGCCAAGGTTGCCGTACCCTTAATTTTAAATTCTCTAGCAAAATCGCAAAAACTAGAGGTTGTTTTGCAGTCCAAGGCATTTTCGGGAAGTTCTACTCGGACTTATCTACATGAGTCGGATTTAGCGACATCTGATTATGTTTTGATGATTAGCTCAGTGGTTTTGTTTATAATGGCGATCGCTTTATATTTTAGTTTTGGAATTGGCAAATTTGGCTGGTTAATTTATCAATAAGTATAGGCGGCGCACACCTCCTACAAACCCAAATAAAAAAAGCTTGCGAAGCAAGCTTTTTTTATTTGGGTTTAGATAGCGCAAAGCGCTATATCTAAGATTGACGAATTTGGAAATGTTGTTGAGGCACGGGAAATCCTGACTCACTAAAGCTTTCGCGGATCACACGAGTCGTATCAAAGTACACTTGCCAGTAATGGGCATTGTTGCAGAATGGACGTACTGCTAATTCAGGACCCATGGGAGTGAAGTGGAGAATTTCAATTACAGGTGCGGGACTGCTAATTACATTAGGAATATTGGTAATTCTCTCTCTGAGAACCCTTACGGCTTCACTAGGGTTGACCGAGTGATCTAATTGCACTTGGATGTCAACGCGGCGGTAAGGATTAGCGGTGTAATTTTGGATGTTGTCGGAAAATAGTTTGTTATTACCGATAATCGTTCGCACATTGTCAGGAGTATCGATGGTAGTCACAAATAAGCCAATTTCCACGACAGTACCAGTGATACCTGCAACGGAAATGAAATCGCCAACTTGGAAAGGGCGTAAAATAATTAAGAATGCGCCTGCGGCAAAATTGGCAAGTAAGCCACTCCATGCCGCCCCGATCGCCACACCAGCCGCCGCTAATAAGGCTGCAAAGGAGGTGGTTTCTACGCCGAAATAACCAAGAATGGCGACTACTAAAATGATATTTAATAGCACTGCGAGGCTAGAAATCAGGTAACTGATCAGGGTGGGATCGATACGCTGATTTTTGAGGGCGCGGGAGGTGATGCTGATCGAAAGGTCGATGAGTTTGCGACCAATAAACCAAAGGATAATTGCGGCAATGACCTTAAAAGCTGCACCAGCAAGTAGATTTAAATTTGCTGTGAGAATATTTTGAATGGTTTCGGCATTCATAGATTTGAAGTTTTTCTCTTGGGGTAAGCGACAGTTATAAAAGTTGATATTTGGGTCAATAGTTACTGACAATCATAGATTTTGACCTATGCTGACAGCATTTCTGTAGAGTCTTTTTGTTTATTAATGTTTATTAATGTTTATGGTCGTCACAGGATTATTGTCGTGAGAGTGCGCCCCTTTTGGGCGCACTCTCACGACAATTCAATTAGAATTAAAATATTTGGTGGATATGTATGAGCCGTTACCCTAAGCGCGATCGCCAAATGGCTAATTCTGAACCCATATCTCAGGATTCGACCAAGGAAAGAATTGAGATGTTTTTATGCTTGATGCCTGTGTTTGGTCTGATTCCATCGGCGATCGCTTTGGTGCGTCAGAGAAGTAGTCGTCAGGTACGCGATGTTAGCCAAGTGGCGATCGCTTTGGTGGTGACTTGGGCGATCGCCTATGGTGCGATGGGTGGTGTACCGACCGAAGGCGAAACTTTACAAGTTACCGTAGAACTGATGAAAGCGTCCTTAAGTTCAGGCTATTTCGCCTTTTGTCTATACCTAATGTATCGTCTATATCGTCATCAAGCGATCGCCCTAATTCGGTTAACGGATATATCAGAACGTAAGGAACAGCGATCGAGTAAACAAAATCAGAAGTAATAACAAATACTCATTTTTAGGAGAAGTATTCATGGCTTTGCAAAATGCTAAACGTGTTACAGGCGGTTTTTTCAAGGACTTTCAAGAATTTATCAAGAAAGGAAATGTGATCGATTTAGCGATCGCCGTAATTATTGGTGGCGCTTTCGGTAAAATTGTCACTTCCTTGATTGAAGACATCATTACCCCTGTAATTCTAAATCCCGCACTGAAGGCAGCTAACGTTGAGGACTTGGCAAAGCTACAAATCAATGGCGTTAAATATGGTGTATTTCTAGCATCTGTGATTAATTTTGTGGTGATCGCCTTTGTGATTTTTATCATGATCCGAGCCTTTGAGTCGATGAAGCGAAAGGAAGAGCGTGCAGAAGCTGCTGCGGAAGTCAAGCCCGATCCTCAAGAACGCTTAACTCTCGCTGTTGAACGTTTAGCAGAAGTGATGGAATCCCAATAGAATGATAGGCGAGTGTTTAGCACTCGCTTATCAAGAAGACATTTCTAGACTGCCTGCATACCATGCCCTTTAGACAATTCACAAGACAATTCAGAAAGAAATCTCGCTACGCCATACTTTTAATTGGCATAACTTTAGGAATTGCGATCGGGCTTAGTGCTTGCACTAGTGGCAATAATGATAAAAAGCCTAAAGAAACTAAATCTCCTGCACACATTTTCTTATACATTCAAGCTTCTCCTGACGGCAAGACCATTGAAGGGATTATCCCTTCTGATTTGGTGGAGCAGTTGGGCAGTATTGATCGGGTGATTAAATCGATCCCCGTAGGTACCAAGTTTTCATTGATGCAGTTTGGCAAGCCTTTAGGAATGTTTCAAGTAAGTGCGGTGCGTGGCTCCGATGCCTTTGGCGCGATCGCCAGTTTTAAGGTGCAAGATCCTAGTCCCAATGAAAAAGATCAAGGGGCTAAGCCTCTCGATCCCACGATTTTACGTCAGCCTAATTTAACGATTGTGGCAAGCGATCGCCTGAATAATGCTGCCAGCGATCGCACTTACTTTTTTAACTGTCCTAATAAAATCCAGCCGCTAGTGCTAGATAAATCTCGCAATTTATTTATCAAGCTCGGTGCAAATCCTGCCGCAATTCCCCAAGTGGCGATCGCCTCGCTAGTATGTGCCGATATTGATGGCGATAATCAGCCTGAAATCATTGCAGGTTTACGCCTCGATAATTCCAGCCGCCCATCGGGTATGGTTGATCCCCAAGCATGGAAAGATTTTTTGTCACGCCCCGCCCTTGAGCGTCAGGAATATAGCATGTTGGTGATGCTCCGCAAGTCTGGCAATGATTGGATTTCTGAACCGATTTTGACCCATACGCGAGCGCTCTCCTATATTAATGACAGTGTGAGTAGTTATGCCCTTTATGGTGTACAAGAGGTCAATGGCGATCGCTATCCTGAAATTATTGTTCAAGAAATTGGTCTAAATTCCCTTGATGTCCGAGTACTCACGGCAAATGTAGATGCACAGGGTAAGTGGCTATGGCGCAGTTATTACCAAAATCAGCGATCGTTAAACATTGTTCAATAATTACAGGTAATGCATGAAGGATTTATCTATTTATCAAAGAATCAAAAAGATTGGAGATAATCACTATTTTGCAGAATATTTTGCAGAAATATTCGGTGCAATTTTTTTTGTAATCGGATTAATTGGAATTATTAATCATGCAATGTGGCGTGATGAAATTAACGTGTGGCTGATGACTAGAGATAGCTCTTCAATTGCCGAGCTATTTAAAAATGTCAAATATGAAGGACATCCTGCACTGTGGTACATCTGTCTTTATATTTTAAATCAGATTACCCATGATCCAATAATTATGCAATTTTTTCATTTATTATTGGGAGTTACGTCTGCTTATATATTTGTTAGATTTTCACCTTTTACAAAACTGCAAAAAGTATTATTTTGTTTTGGATACCTACCGTTCTACGAGTATCTATTAATTAGTAGAAACTATGCGATCGGTGTTTTATTAGTTTTTGTGTTTTGTGGATTATTCGCAAGACGTACGAATAATTATATTTTACTATCTATAGTTTTGTCATTGTTAGCCAATGCAAACGCCTATTGCTTATTACTTGCGATCGCGTTAGGAGCGACTTTAATATTTGAATATATAACAACACCAATTAAAATCAAAAAAATAGATTTATTATTTAGTTTAACTATATTTTTAATTGGTATATTTTTATCTTTACTCCTATTAATTCCACCGCAGGATAGTTTATTAGCTGGTGGAATGTCAGGATGGGTACTTCAATTCGATTTTATGCGTTTGACTACAGCGTTAACTCGGATTTGGAGTGGGTATATTTCGATCATTGTTCCTAATGATAAGAACCAAATTGAGATGGCAATATTTGCATTAGTCTCATTAGGTTTTGTAGGTTTTGTAGCATTATTTTTAAGCCGCAAGCCTGTTGCTTTATTCCTATATCTCTTTGGTAATATAGAGATTTTGATATTTACCTATATCAAGTTTTTGGGTGGTCCCAGACATTATGGACATTTATATATTCTATTGATTGCGAGTTTGTGGATTGCGAGTTATTACCCCAGAAACAGCTTTGAAAATCAGAATAAAATATCGGCGATCGCAAAATTAAAACAAGCAGTTCAAGCAGGAATTACGTTTGCAGAGCATCATCAAAGAACGTTTTTTATGTTGATTTTGTATGCTCAACTTTTAGCTGGAATTGTTGCATTCGGTCGAGATTTGGTAATTCCTTTTTCTGCGAGTCGAGAAACTGCCAGATTTATTCAGCAACAAAAACTAGATAAAATGTTAATTATTGGCAGTAAAGATTATGCAATATCTCCCCTTTGTGGTTATCTCAATACCAAAATTTATTACCCAGAAATAAGTTCTATGGGTAGCTTTGTTTTATTTACAAAGCAAAGAAAAGAGGTGGATGATCAAGAAATATTAGCCCAAACTAGTCGTCTTGTTAAGGGTGAAAAAAAGCAAGCTTTACTAATTTTAAATCGAGAATTAAATAATGAAGTGTCTGCAAATAATTCTTCTCTAAGTATATCTAGCTTGTCTAAATTTACAAATAGCTTTATGTCGGACGAAAAATATTATTTGTATCTTGTACAAACGATTAATAAATAGATGATCAATACGCTAATCTAAAACTCCAAAAAGAAAAGTGGTGCTTTGCGCCACTTTTCTTTTTGGAGTTGATTGGGCTTTTTTGTCAGCACAAAGCGCTGTAGAGTAAAAAGAAAATCGTTTTGCTATGCCTTTAGAAAATTTTATCGTCGCTCCCGTTCTCTTTAAGCAAGTCCACCTGCTCAATCCCGACTCATCATCCAACGAAACATCCAATGAAACATATATTAATGTGCTGCGCGATCGCGATCGCCAATTGCATCTTAATTTTGATGAGAATCAGATTCCCGAAAATACAAATATTGTCGATCTCTCAGGGCTTGTTTTAGGGACAGGAGCGATCGATCTTCATAGTACGAGTGGTGAACCGGGGCATGAGTCAAGGGAAACGATTGGTGAACTGGTGCAGGCAGCAAAAAATGGTGGATTTGCTACTGTTGGCATTTTGCCCAATACTCAACCCGCGATCGATGACATTGCCGCTTTGGAGTTTTGGCGCAATGTCCAGCAAAAACATGATCGGATTCTCCAACCTTGGGGCGCGATTACGAAGGGCTTAGAGGGAAAGCAACTGACGGATATGGCTGAGCTTGCCGAGTCGGTAATTGGTTTTACCGATGGCAAAGCGTTATCAAATCTGCTCCTAGTCCGCCGTGCGATGGAATATATCAAACCCTTGGGCAAACCGATCGCCCTATTTCCCCAAAATCCCGATCTGGCGGTTGGTGGCGTAATTCGTGAGGGGAAATGGTCATTACAGTATGGGATGACGGGCTATCCTGCCGCCGCCGAAACCTCTGCTCTCGCGGCTCTGATTGAATTAGTCCGCCTCACCAAAGCACCCACCCATTTTCTCAAAATCTCTACGGCTCAGGGTGTGGAACTGATTGCCCAAGCCAAAAATGATGGGCTGCCTGTGACCGCAAGTACAACATGGCTGCATCTCTGTCATTGCGATCGCGATTTAGAAAGTTACGATCCTAACTTGCGCTTGATGCCGCCCCTCGGCAGTGAAGCCGATCGCCTAGCCTTGATTGCAGGCATTAAATCAGGAGCCATTGATGCGATCGCGATCGACCATACACCCTGCGCCTATGAAGAAAAAGTGGTTCCCTTTGAAGTTGCGCCTGTAGGGGCGATCGGCTTAGAGTTTGCGATACCCGTACTTTGGCAAAATCTCGTTCAGACAAACTTGTTAACCGCCCATGAACTTTGGCAAGCCCTAAGCATTAACCCCGCTAAAATCTTGGGACTCCCTCAGCCGAAACTTTCCACCCTCTTCGATCCAAATTTGACATGGTTAGCCAATCAAGAGGCGATCGCCTCGCAATCTAAAAACAGTAGCTACCTTGGGCGATCGCTAATTGGCAAAGTTTTGTAGCTACAGCGCTTTCTTAAAACCCAGATAAATGTTCAAAAAGCTTGCGAAGCAAGCTTTTTGAACATTTATCTGTAATAAACAAAAAAGAGGGAGCGCTTTGCGCTCCCTCTTTTTTTATGAAAACTTAACTGGCGGAGCCAAGCCCCACATAGGAACCATAAAAGAACAAACCAACAACGAGTAGTACGCCAGTACCAGCAATTGTGGCAACTAACCAAAGTGGAATCCGTCCATCTTTAAGCATGAATTTAAACCTCCTAAGAAAATGATTTTATGAGCTTTATGAAAACAATAAAAAAATTGCGCGGATATAACTTACTTGTTTTGCAACAAAAATTACTCGCCTACAAAGATTTAGTACTTAGTTGAAGAAGTAGCTGGAAAATAGCAGAACAGTTACGAAAATAAGTAATAGTCCCAAGAAGAGAGAAGTACGATTTAACTCTACAGGTTGGCTATTTGGATTTTTAGGAGCCATAAGTAAATAGTTTTTGTGTATTTTGTTTCTAGATTACGTCTGGAATTAATGGGAACTAGCGGCTAATGAATTGCATCGCGGCGATCGCACCGATAAAAAATACGGTAGGAACGCCTAGACCATGGACTGCGAGCCAACGGAAAGTAAATACAGGATATTGAATGGGTTGGTTAGGATTGTTGCTTGCCATAATGAATAAATAAAAGTGGGTTGCTCTTTGGGGTTGCTCTTTAATGTATTAAGCAGGATGCGCTGAACAGTAATCAACTGAGCTTAGCAATGCTTGGTATGAAATAATTTAGAGTTATTTTCCAGTTGCAGAAATTTCTGCATCAACATTGTAGCGATCAGTCACGATAGGAGCGGTTTGGCGGTCTTGAGAGTAGTACTCGTTAGGGCGGGGTGTGCCAAATACGTCATAGGCCAAACCTGTGCTGACAAACAACCAACCTGCCAAAAACAGAGCAGGGATGGTGAGGCTATGGATTAGCCAATAGCGAATGCTGGTGATGATGTCGGAAAATGGGCGCTCTCCAGTAGTACCTGCCATAACAGTCCTCTAATGTTGTGTAATGTCTAAAGTCTTTATTTTAAATAATAATTTACTATTGTACCAATTGTACCAAGTTGCGATCGCGCAGAGAAACAATACCCTCTCCATAATTTAGTTTTATATATAATTCAGTCTTGTGAAAACAAAAATTACTTTCTGGGTTTTACAGCGCTTTGCGCTCAAAATAGAACCAAGAAAATTTGATAAAAGAGCATCCCGAAGGGACGCTCTTTTATATATCTATGTTGATGCTCTAGGCGATCGCAAAGCCTAAAATTCTGATATCTCAGATTAATCGATAATTCTGGTATCTGGAGAGAACAAAGAAATACTCGTTGATATTAATTTATTATTGACAGATTCTATTAGTCTCTCAGATTTTGATGGATAACTTTACTAGCCTTAAATCTTGTACTTGCAATGTCTTGATTTAACTTGATTCAACATTTTGAACTTTACTTGTGATCTAACTGAAAGCTTATCAATCAATTAACAATCACTAAGGTAATGAATAAAATTAATGGGTATTCGCAGTTTCCCGTACAGGAATCACAGTGACAGATTTAACATCTTTACTCTTGTTACGAGTGTCGTTAATGCTCACAACTGTATAGGTCTTAGTATTGTCAGCACGAAAGATATCGCCGACAGAGAGGGGCTTGTTATAGTTCAATGAGCCAATAAAGCGTTGGTGAAGATCGGACATTAAGTACTGCATAAACTCCTCGTTCAATATTTTAAAGATAGAATCGGCGATCGCAATATGCGAAAAGCATTTATTGCTTCTGCCATCTGTATACCACTGTTTACGCGATTGGTATATAAAATTTCTTATATTTTTTTGTAAATTAGTCACTTTTTAGCAAACACTTAGATTATTGCTGCAAGATTTGGCTAAGAATCTTAAGTGATTGTCGATGTCCTCAAATGTAATCCTTCTATGACTTCATTGCCTGTAACCGAACTTGAGCCTGACTATGCGTTAAGTGCCTATGACTATGAGTTGCCAAGCGATCGCATTGCTCAAGATCCAGTTACACCTAGGGATACATCGCGGCTATTGGTAATTGATCAAGATCGCAACGTCCAGCATCACCACTTTTACGATTTGCCAAATTTTTTACGATCTGGTGATTTGCTGGTTTTTAATAACACTAAAGTTATTCCTGCAAGGATGTATGGGCAGAAGCTATCGGGTGTGCCTGTCGAAATTTTGTTGATGGAGCCAATTGGTCCCGATCGCTGGTTGGCTTTGGTCAAACCGGGTAAACGGCTCCCGATTGGTAGCGCGATTATATTTGCTGAAAATGTTAAGGCGACGGTTGAAGGGATTGAGACTACGACAAGGGCAAGGGAGTTGCAGTTTCATATTCCTGCGGATGCCGATCTGGACAAAATTATTGATCAGTTAGGGCAAATCCCTCTGCCTCCCTATGTCACAGATTCCCATGTGGAGCCTGAACGCTATCAAACCATTTACGCAGAAATTTCAGGGGCGATCGCTGCACCCACTGCGGGCTTACATTTTACAGATCGGCTATTTGAGGAATTGACCCAGAAGGGAATTGATAAGGCTTTTGTGACTTTGCATGTGGGCATCGGGACGTTTCGCCCTGTAGAAACCGAGGACATCACTCAACATGTGATGCATAACGAGTGGTGTGAAGTACCTGAAGCGACGATCGCCAAAATCAAAGAAACTAAAGCGCGAGGTGGGCGAGTAATCGCTGTAGGAAGTACCGTTGCGCGATCGCTAGAAAGTTCAAATTTTCAAACTTTTAAAGGAAAAACCAATTTAATGATTTACTCAGGCTATGAATGGAAAGTTTTAGATGGAATGGTTACTAACTTCCATTTGCCGAAGTCAACTTTATTAATGATGGTATCGTCATTTTTAGGTAAAGATGGTCGTAATTTGTTGATGTCGATCTATCAAGAGGCGATCGAAAAAGAATATCGTTTTTATTCCTTTGGCGATGCCATGCTAATCCTTAATTAAAGTAGAAAATAAAAAGTTACAGTCTGTTTAGGTTTTGTGTAGTACAGATAAATTTTTAAAAAGCTTGCTTCGTAAACTTTTTAAAAATTCTAAAACCAAAGGTTTTGGTTTTAGAAAATGCAATATGATTTGTTGAAATTATTAAAAGAATCTGATTTGAAGATTTAGTTTGATATATGGAGTTTGATTGCTTTCTTCAAAATATATTTCACCAAACTTATGCCTAGTAGTACTACCTCTTTCCAATTTTGTTCTATTAAATAGATAATCCTCAAAATCTTTTGGGAAAATGCTTGACACGGAAAGCCAGCAGTTAAAACATCATGATCTGGAATGTCAGCAGCAGGAATTAGAGTAATATCCCCATGAGGTGTTTCCCCAAAGTTTATTTGATAAGTTTTTCTTGAGTATCTGTCAATTTCTGAAGAAAAAATGCATTTACCACCTAGATTTTGAAAAGCGATTCTAAAACCACCTATTCCAGCAAACAAATCTATGAAAGTAAAGCTGCAAGATGGTAGAAAAACATCTTTATTTAAGCTTGTAAGTTTAGAACTGTAATTATCGTGACTTACATAAAAATCTTGCTCGTTTTCTTTGCATAAATCAAAATCTAGTTTAAGTTGTTGCAAATTTACTAACACCTGATTTCTACTTGTTTTAAATTAAATGTTTAGGGTTTCTAAGAATAGATACTATACCATTATGACGAAAGCCCTGATCGGTAACGCACTATGTGAAATTCATAACTGTACCTAAAAATGTAGATACACCAATTACACTTTAACCGTTCAGTATCTCATGTGGAATTTGAGTTATATTTCACTTATGAAATAGGGAACTAGTCTCAGAGTGTTACTGTACTAACTTAAAACTATGACATTTGCGTTAAACTAAAAGCCTAAGTCTCTTATATGTAGTTGCTTTACGATGGAGTCACTGTTTTCTACTCAAGGCATCATGGTTATGCTGCTCGGTGCATACGCTGTTGCCATGTGGATGTTTCTCACCAGCGCACCGAAAGTCCATACAATCATGGTTTCTAACCTCGATCAAGCGCGATATTTTTATGAAGGCGAGTTAAAACTGCCGATCGCCGATGTGCCGCTACATTATTACTATGGCTATGAATATGGCATGGGCGCACCTGCTGACCCCATTTATATCCCTGCTGAAGCGAGGGTTGCCAGATCCAAATATTCCGCAGACATGGAAGGGGCTTGGTATCAACTCAAGAAAAATGTACAACTACATATAGTTCCGGGCGCAAATGCCACTGATGCTAATCGTGGTCGGCATATCTGCTTTAACCGAGACTGTGTAGAGCAAATCTTATTGCAGATTCAAATTAAAGGGATTAAGCACAAAGTTCGTAGTGAAAAGCCGCTTAATTTTTTAGTCAAAGATCCCGATGGTCAAGTGATTGAGATTGCTGAAGTAATCAACTAAAAATACAACGTATTTTTAGTTGATTTAGACCTCTCGCAGAACTGATACATACAGCGCTTTGCGCTTTCTTAAAACCCAGATAAATTTTCAAAAAACTTGCGAAGCAAGTTTTTTGAAAATTTATCTATAAATAATCAATAATAGAATCAGCGACACGGTTAATTGCGCCTTTTTCGCCCAAGCTTTTCCTTACATCTGCATAACCATCGAGCATAGTTTGTCTTGCTTGAGGATTAGTTAATAAATCTAAGGCTTTTGCGGCGATCGCCTCTGGAGTTGCGTCATTTTGGACAAACTCAGGAACAACTGCTTTCATATCCACCAAGTTAACTGGAGAGATAAAGGGTAATTTTAGGCGGATGATGTGACGCGCAATCCAAGCAGTAATAGCGCTGACGCGATATAAAATCACCTGCGGCACATTGAGTAAAGCTGTCTCTAAATTTACTGTTCCCGACTTACTCAAAACTAAATCAGAGGCACTAATCGCAATTTGGGACTGTCCTGAAATAATTGTTACCTTAATCTCATATTTTGCTATTAACTTCTCAACTGCGGGACGATAGCGATCTAGGGATAGCGGCAACCAAAATTTGACGTGGGGCAGTTTTGTTTGGATGATCTTGGCAGTCTTGAGAATAATGGGCATAACATCCCTTAACTCCTGTGTCCGCGATGCTGGCAACAATGTCACCACTAATTCATCTTCAGCAATGCCAAGCTGTTGACGGGCTGCTTGGCGATCGGGAACCTTGGCAATTAAATCTATGAAAGGATGTCCCACCCATTGCACATTGCTTCCTTGATTTTGATAATAAAGAGCCTCTTTAGGAAAAATCGCCAATACTTTATCGGTAAACTTGGCGATCGCCTTAGTATTTTTGTCATTAAATGACCAAACCCATTCCTGTGGCGCAATGTAATAAACCACAGGAATTTGCAAAACATCTTTACAAAAATAACCCATACCTTGATTGGGCATCATGTAATCAATCAGCACAGCCACATCGGGCGGGGAATTTTTCAACCATTTTTTAGCATCTTCTTGGACTCTAATGGTTGGCAAAATGTAGGGTAATGCTTCAATCACGCCGATGGAACCGATGCCCACTGTATTACCGAGTAGCTTTACGCCTGCGGCTGCCATGCGATCGCCCCCTAGCCCAATAATTTCTAGCTCAATACCCTTGAGGGCGGCTCTTTCGCGCAACGCCTCAATTAAAATCGCCCCATGCCAGTCCCCCGACACTTCTCCTGTACTAATAAATATACGGCGTTTCATTTTGATCTCTGAGCTAGATTCCATACTGAGTTACTTAAGGATACCGACTGTTTAGACCATAAATAATTTTTAAAAGTGTTGCTTTGCAACACTTTTAAAAATTATTTGTAGAGTGAATTATCAAATTTCACACTTAATGCGATATGTTCCTGTCACTTATGGTACACTCGTAAAGGTCAAAAATTTGGACTAGAAATAAGTGCCTAAGCTCAAAACTCGTAAATCTGCCGCCAAGCGATTCAAGGTGACGGGTAGCGGCAAGTTTGCTCGCCGCCACGCTGGTCGCAACCACCTACTAGAGCATAAGTCCACTGCCCGCAAGAGCAGATTGGGTAAAATGGCTATAGTTGATGAGACTGACAATGACAGAGTAAGTGCAATGATGCCTTACGCTTAACTAAAGCTTTTTTAGGGCGCGAAGCGTCCTGAAAAAAATCAAATAAATACAAACGATTTCACGATAATTAACGAACTGCCATGACCAGAGTAAAACGCGGTAACGTAGCTAGAAAGCGCCGCAATAAAGTACTGAAATTAGCCAAGGGCTTTCGCGGATCGCACTCCAAGCTGTTCCGCACTGCTAATCAGCAGGTAATGAAAGCTCTGCGTAATGCCTACCGCGATCGCCGCAAGAAGAAGCGCGATTTTCGTAGTCTTTGGATTACCCGCATTAATGCTGCGGCTCGCCAACAAGGTTTGAGCTATAGCAAGTTTGCTGGTTTACTCAAGAAAGCAAATATCGAGATTAATCGCAAGATGCTTTCGCAAATTGCCATCCTCGATCCTGACGCATTTACGGCGATCGTCGAGAAAGCTAAAACCCTCGCTTAAATAAAAAATGCTTTATTTTAAAAGGGAGGCGGCGCTTCGCGCCGCCTC
>DCSN01000204.1:23751-30668 GCA_002325645.1 Pseudanabaena sp. UBA1465 | reverse complement strand
GTCAATGAACACAAAGTAAAAGATCAAAAAACTTGTCAAGCAAGTTTTTTGGTCTTTTACTTTGTGTTCATTGACTTGGGTAACGGCACTAACGGCTCTTCCATCGCAATTAGCACGGGTTCTTCAACAACTGGCGCAGGGGCTTTAACACTATTAGCAACGGGGCTAAATTGTGGAGATGAGTTGAAGGTAAATAACGAGCCGAATATGCCTACTACAGCCGCCACAGATATACCAATACCTGCTAGTTTCCATTTGCGGCGCTGCGATCGCTTGTCAATTTCCGCAAAGACGCGATCAATCATTATTTCAGTATTTGCCTTCACAGAGGAATTTGCTGTCGATGGCACAGGCAAATCAATTAAAAACTGACGTAATTTGAGTTGTTGCTGATAAAAGCGACGAAAGTCAACATCATCAGACAGCCACTGCTCAACTAACTGTTCTTCTGCATCAGTTACTTCACCGTCTATATATGCACTAAGTAACTCAAAGCGCTCCTCTGGAATAGTCATAGAATTATCAAAAATTTGGTTAGCACTCATAACTTAAATACACCCCCTGTTACATGGTCGATAAGTAGGGTTGTAGTTGCGCTTGTAGCTTTAATCTTGCTCTGGCTATACGCGATTTTACTGTACCAAGCGATACACCTGTTAACTCTGAAATTTCTTCATAGGATAAACCTTGAATTTCTCGTAGCACAATGGTTTCACGGAAGCTAGAAGGCAAATCGGCGATCGCTTTGCGGAGTTGTTCATAAAATTCCTGCGTGGACATATTGTCGATGGGGCTAGGTGCTGAGCTAGGCAAATCCCAAGACATTTCATCGCCATCACCAGACATAAATGGCGCATCAAGGGAAACAGAATTTCCGCCCCTTTTGCGTTTACGCAACTCGTCATAGAACAAGTTGGTGGCGATGCGACTCAACCAACCGCGAAATTTTTCAGGCTCTTGCAAGCGCTTAATATTGCGATACACACGCAACCACACCTCCTGAGCGAGGTCGGCGCGATCTTGCCAGTCAGGAGCGAGCTTATACAAAACCTGATCGACGTAGGATTGATTACGTCGCATGAGTTCCGCGAACGCAGACCTTTTTGGCTGCGTCTCTTGCTGGCACATTTGTACCAATTCAACGATGGGGAGCTTATCAACGGACACGGAGTTGGAGGGCGTGTACCCTTCGATGCTGGTTGACCAAGATAGGCTGTAACTCATCAATCAATCGCTCCTACTGGACTTTAATCAGCAGTAGAGCTAACAGAATTAGATAATCTGTATCTCTATGCTCAAGGGTCAGGACGAAGTAAGAGAAAAATTTGTTCCTATCAAAACAGAGCTTGTCTGGTTTATAGAGATTAGGATAATTTTTGCTAAGCAGAAATTATCCTAATCTCTATAAATATAAACAGAAAGATATTTCAAGAGGGATAATAGCAGTTAGTTTGTGTATTTTTGCTAATTCATAGATTTTCTTAGATTTTTTACTTAATTCTTTTATTTAAATTTACTTATGCAGCGATCGCAGTGGATATCAATACTTACGGGCGTTGTCACCGTAATTTTGGGTTTAGGCTATTTGATTTTGGTACAAATCCTAGATTGGCGTGGCGGTGAGATGTTACCTGCCCCGATCGATTTATCCTTTCTTTTTTAAAATTCGCCGATAGCGGCGCTATCTAAATTCGTAAATACATTTAGCCAAGATTCGCAAAGCGAATCTTGGCTAAACTAAGTGGGTTTTATGAAACTAACCAGAAAAGGTCATTACAGTGTGAAGGCGATGCTCGATCTGGTGGTTTGGGCAAAGCGTAAGCCTGCCTCGGTTAGAGAAATCAGCGATCGCCAATCCATACCTGCACCTTATTTAGAAAAAATTTTAATAGCGCTGCGCCAAGCGGATTTGGTTGAGTCAGTACGGGGTGTGCAGGGTGGCTATAAATTGAAGCGATCGCCTAAAGACATCTCCCTCGGTGAAATATTATCCGCCGTCGGCGAAGATACCCACCCCTTACCACGATTAAAGCCACAGGAAAAATTAGCCTCTGACTGGGTAACATTCGCCCTCTGGCAAAGGCTCGATCACAAGCTCAAGGATGCTCTCTATGGAATTTGTTTAGAAGATTTATATTACGATGCCCGCAGTTGGCAAGCATCCCAAGGACAAAGCGCAGGATTTATAGTTTAGAGAGAGTGTCCGCAAAGCGACACTCTCTCTAAACCTTTAAGCAGATTTAGCGCGAACTTGGCGCATGAGGTTAGCCATCTCGATCGCACCCATGCCAAACTCCCAACCCTTATTGCTTTTAATGCCAGCACGTTCTAGAGCTTGCTGCATTGTGTCAGTAGTCAACACCCCAAAAATAATTGGCACACCCGTTTGAAAAGAAGCCGCAGCAACGCCCTTAGAAACTTCACTGGCTACATAGTCAAAATGGGGCGTATCGCCACGAATGACCGCGCCTAAGCAAATGATCGCATCATAGCGTCCTGAAACGGCTAATTCCTTTGCCACCATTGATATTTCGAGGCTACCCGGAACCCATGCATAGTCAACTTGGCTGCCATTTTCAGAAACATCAACGCCATGGCGTAATAATGAATCTTGACATCCTTGGAGGAGCTTACCAACGATCAGGTCATTAAACCGAGCAACCACGATCGCAAAACGTAAACTATCGGTATTGGTAAAACTACCTTCAAAAACTGCCATAGGGTTAATTGTTTAAAGTCAAAAATAAAATTTTAAGGATTTGATGGAGCGCTAAGCGCTCCATCAAATATTGATTAAGCTACAAAAGAATTTAAAATGCCGATGACGATCACAAAAGCTAACCAAATTAGGGAGCCAAGAAACAAAAGGGGCTTGGTTTGATTCCAAGAGCTAGGAGATGCGTAAGCGACGGGTACACCAATCACCAAAACGAAGGAAAACAGCACAAATGCAGCTAATAAAAGCTGAAATAAGATAGTCATTTTTTAACTCCAAGTATTAAAACAAAATACCAAAATAAATCCTTTACACCAAATTAGCAGAAAATGCGTCTCTCTTAAGGGTTGAACTAAATAGGGCTTGCGCCCTATTTACTTTCTTTATAAAGCTCCTGCAGCAGTGCGATCGAGAATACCTTCAGATAGATGAGTGGTGATATTGCAAGATTGCAAAACTGGTTTATCCTGTGAGCCTTGAGGGTAGTCAATCACACTCACGCCGCCATTACCTTGTTTAAAAGTCCAAAATTGCTCTGGTGTAAAGCCAAATAATAAACAAAGAATTGCCTTATTTACCGCGTCATGGGCGACGACTAGGGCAGTTTCACCTGCGGGAACTGAATCTACGATTTTTTGCCAAATTACCGCGACACGATCCCAAACTTGTTGCAAATTCTCGCCTTCAGGCATCTGCACAGTTTCAGGCTGTTCTTGCCAGAGAGCTAGTTGCCCTGCAAATTCGGCTTCGATTTCATGCTCAAATTTACCTTCCCAGAGACCATGGGAAATTTCCTTGAGTTGATCAAATAACTCAAGTTTGATATGAGGATGCTTGCTTAAAATTTCTAGCGCCGTATCCTTGGGACGGAGCATTGGACTGCTAAAGGCTTTGTCAATCTTGACTTTGGCAAGAAACTCACTAGCGCGTCTTGCCTGAGCATGACCATTGTTGTTGAGAGGAACATCAATTTGTCCTTGGAAGCGTTTTTGGCGATTCCACTCGGTTTCACCGTGGCGCACTAGCAACAGACGAGGACCATTGTGATGCTTTTTGACAGGAGGCAATGGTGATTCAGTCAGATCTTGGAGATGACTGACGAGATTGAGGGATTCTAGTTGCACGCCATCACTAATATTTGTGCCTTGGAAATTGAGAACGCTAATGGCACAATTTACTTGATGGATATTGTGATACAGGTTAACGGGGATATTAATCGCTGCACAAATTAGCGCTCGATTAATGCCACTATGAGCCACTAGCAAAATGGTTTTATCTTCATGTTTGGGTAAAATTTCTTGCCAAAAATCTTTGGCTTGCTCAAATAGCTCACGAATGGGGTAGCGATCGCCTAGTTGAAATTTTTCTGGCTCATTTTGCCACAGATGATATTTTTCAGGGAATTGCTCTTTGACATCTTTAGCAATCATCGACTCCCACTCGGTGAGGTCGATCTCTAGCAAGCCCTCGGTGGTATTTAGGGTTGGAGGCTGAAAGTTCGCGGAAAGAATGATCTGAGCAGTATGCTGAGCGCGAACTAGAGGGCTAGCATAGGCAACATCAATCCCTAAATTTGCTAAAGCTTTTCCCGCAAGCTTGGCTTGTTGTCTACCTTTGTCAGTCAAAACAGACTGCAATTCTGGGCGATCGTAATTGCCCCGTCCTTGGATTTTGCTCAGGATATTAAAATTACTTTCGCCGTGACGGACGATAACTACTCGCGTACTCAGAATCTTACCCTCATCTTCATTTAAAGTTAAATCTATAGCGGTTTTCAAGTAAGCAAGGTGCATAGGTTTGTGTCCCCGCCTTTGGCGGGGACACAAACTCTTACTTCACTAGGCTGAAAAACGACATAATATTCAACACAACTATTAATATTAAAACACTATTAAGAAATAGTAACGCTCAATGCTGCGCTATAATACTACGATAGGCTTAAAGATAGCTGCTAGCCAAAGTTCATCTAGCTAAAATGCATCTAGCTAAAATGTATCTAGCTGCTAGTTAAGCAATCGAGCTTACTTACCATAATCATAAACTTGAATCATCAAGTACGCTGTTTTACCCATAGGCTGAATGCTGTGGGCGAATGGTGTAAGCACCTTCTAGATAGTTTAATAAAAGTCAGTCTAAGAAATAACCTTAGCTTTTAACGAAACCCCACCAAAATTTCCCAACAACTATATTTATACTGCATGGTCATAAGTATTACCATGCATGTTGCTCGATCAGGTTCTTGATAATAGGCAAAGCTTAGAGTCGGTAATCTGCAAGATTTTTGAAATTTAGTTTTTATATAAAGTAGATAGTAGAACCTACCTATTTTGTATAGAAACTAGTTGATTTAAAAACTGAGAGCGCCATAGTTTTTGGTATCTAAACTATTCCGAACCAAGCAATATGTCTCAATCGTGGTGTCAGAGCAGACAAATAGCCCCATCCTAGCTTCGGTACATAAGCTAAGTATTAGGGTTTACGAGAAGAGACATTTGTAATCGAAATTTTTTCTGACTTTTGTTATTGGTATGTTCTGCGTTAAAGCCCCCTCTGACTCTTTGAGGTTTTTGATCAGGGGTCTGAAAATATTTTTCTAAACATTTTTCTAAAGTTTGTATAAAAAAGTATTTTTCAGATAAGTTCTTAGACTGGCTCTTTTGAATCGAAGAAATTCTGAGGAAATTGAATGCCAAAGCAAATAATTATTGCCGAGCAGTATCGAATTGCTGCTGTTTTTAGTGAAGATCAAATTGAAGAAATTGTTGTTGCCGCAGGAACTCACCAAGTTGGGGATGTTTATTTAGGCGTTGTCGAAAATGTTTTAACTAGTATTGATGCGGCTTTTGTGAATATTGGCGATGGCGATCGCAATGGGTTTATTCACATTACTGACCTTGGCCCCTTAAAAATGCGGCGATCGTCTGGCTCGATCAGCGATCTAGTCGTACCGCAACAGCGTGTGTTGGTGCAGGTCATGAAGGAGCCAACGGGTAATAAAGGTCCTCGGTTGACGGGAAATATTTCCTTACCTGGACGCTATGTGGTGCTGCTGCCCTTTGGACGTGGGGTGAACCTATCGCGTCGCATCCGCAGCGAGGCTGAACGCAATCGTCTACGGGCGTTGGCGATTTTGGTCAAGCCTGCGGGCATGGGTGTTTTGGTGCGGACTGAGGCTGATGGGATGTCTGAGGAGCAAATTATTGAGGATCTCGATAATTTGCAGCGTCAGTGGGAAGGCATTCAGCAGGATGTAGCAACTACTCGCCAGCCAACCTTGCTCGATCGCGAGAGGGATTTTGTGCAACGGGTGTTGCGTGACCTCTATAGCACTGAAGTTAATCGGATCGTTACCGATACTAGCGATGGTTTACGCCGCATTAAGCAGCATTTATTGGGTTGGGGCGATGGCAAAATCCCTAGTGGATTGATGCTCGATCATCACCGTGAACGCACGCCCATCCTAGAATATTTTCGGGTGAATGCGGGTATTCGTGAAGCGTTGAAACCCCGAGTCGATCTGCCCAGTGGCGGTTACATTATCATTGAGCCAACCGAAGCATTAACGGTAATTGACGTTAACTCTGGCTCCTTTACGAAGTCCCAAACTTCTCGCGAGACAGTTTTGTGGACAAACTGCGAGGCGGCGGTGGAGCTGGCTCGTCAAATTCGCTTGCGAAATATTGCGGGTGTAATTGTGGTGGACTTCATTGATATGGACACTCGCCGCGATCAGTTGCAACTATTGGAATATTTTAATAAGGCTTTGCGATCGGATAAGTCGCGTCCACAAATTGCTCAGCTTACGGAGCTAGGTCTGGTGGAGCTAACCCGTAAGCGTCAGGGTCAGAGCATTTATGAATTGTTTGGTCGTCCCTGCTCGACTTGTGGCGGGTTGGGGCATTTGATGCACTTACCCGGTGAAGCCGCAGGTCAGCCCGTAGACTCGACTTCACGGACTTGGGAATCGAAGCAATCTAACCAACTAGACTTTACTTCTGAGTACGAGGATGGAGATTCAGATTTAGGCGGTGGACTAGAGCCGAATTTAATCAATCATCCTAGTTATCAGGAGCGCGGTAACTTACGTCGGCGTAGCAAGCGGACTTTACTCAAGGATTCACGAGATCTGCGTGAAGTCGAAAAAGCTGCGCCTGTGGATGTGCGATCGCGGGTTGAGGCACGCTTTGAACCCCGTGTTGAA
>DCSN01000204.1:22805-23678 GCA_002325645.1 Pseudanabaena sp. UBA1465 | reverse complement strand
CCCGTGTTGAACCCCGTGTAGAGCCACGTTTTGAACCCCGTGTCGAACGAGAGATTATCGAAAGGGCTGTTCCCACCAAGATTTCCTTGCCGAGTATTACGCCCACTAAGGCGATCGCTGAACCCATTGAAGAAGTAGTCGAGGTGGTTGAGGCTCCTCCGATCGCCGTTGTAGAAAATGTCCCTGAACGTCCTAACAAGCGGGAATTGCGAACTAAAGTGATTGAGCCACCAGAGCTAATCGTGGTGGAGATGACTGAAGAAGAGCAGGATGTTTACTCGCTGATTGGCGTTTCACCCTTGGTATTAGTCGATCGCGAAGTCAAAGATCCTCGCAATGTAATTGTCACTGTGGCTCTACCTGGACAAGCACCTAAGGCGGCTAATTCGATTCCTCCTAGTCGTGGATCAGATGAAGTAAATTTTCAAGAAGATATTGCTCCTTCAGAAATCACGGAAACAGGATCGGAAATCGCAGAGAGTGAACTTTTAAGTGAGCCGTTAAGTGAGTCGTTAAGTGAGCCGTTAAGTGAGTCGTTAAGTGAGCCGTCCGAGGAAATCACTGCTGCTGTAACTGTCTCCAACAACGTTGCTAACAACAATAATGGGGTTGTTAATCCGAATGGCGTAATTTTAAAGGTCAATCGAGCGCAACCATTTGATTCATTTGAAGCAGGGTTAGGCAGAGACCCACAAGTCGATAGTTTAGATACTTCTAAGGAGTTTGTGCCGATTCAATCGCCTGAAGCTTCGCGCCGTAAGCGTTCTTCTGCTTTATAGCGATGAAAAATAGAGGTCGGTGGCAATGCCACCGACCTCCCCAAATAAAGGTTGGTGGCGCACTGCGCCGCCAAGGGACTTGCGACTTAATAAA
>DCSN01000204.1:18262-22731 GCA_002325645.1 Pseudanabaena sp. UBA1465 | reverse complement strand
CAAATATAAAACCAGAATCGGTGGGGCGGCTTCGCCGCCCCACCGATTCTGGAAAGTCTGGATTGGTATTTTATTTCCTCGCAAGTCCCCAACCTTTATTTGGGTTTAAAAAACTAGATCAATTTCTAGTTTTTTAAGATTGATCACATAAAGTTTATAACCCGATATATCAGTAGTAGCGATCGCCAACAAATCGATATCAATCGGCGCGATCGCGGTAATTTCACCATCCATTATTAAATTATTGATATTATTGCCTCGCAAATCGAGCAACATCAAAATTGTTTGATAGGCATTATAACTAGCTGTAATCGCGTAGCCCCAAGGCGCAGCCGTCATTTTTAAAACTTCATATTCTAGGGGAATTCGTGCCAATCGATAGGGCTTGAGATCAAGCAGATATATATTATGGCGATTGCCTGCCTCTAGCAGCATGACGCGATCGCTAGTAAAAGTGGCAATCCCAGCCTCAATGGGGATAGGCAAAGCCAGCCGATACATAATATTGCAACGTCTTGAAATGACGATCGCTCTACTTTCATTAGTTTCTGGCTTATTGGCGATCGCCACTAAATGATGCTGATTGAAAGCAATAATGCAACTTAATTCTCTAGTGGCAAACTCTAAGCGCATTGCTCGGCTATACACCAGATTTCTAATTTCGAGATGTTTACCCGTAGAGATAGCAAACCAATCACCGTTAGGCGAAATAGCCCATTTAAAAGGTTGCGTCGATTGATATAAAGATTTGGGTTTACCCTGCACAAACTGATAAAGCGATCGCTGAGTTAAAGCAAATAATGTTTTTTTGGCAAAGGCGATCGCCTCAATATTGTGTTCCGATTTGGCAACTTGTTCCTCTTGATCAAGACTTAAACTATGCCAATGTAAATGTAAACTTGATGTACTATAAAATCGTGATTTGTCAGCACCCGCTAAGCCCACAATCCTTTCAGGCATATCTTTTTGGGCAAAATATTTGGCCTTATTCGCAAATAACATAGTTACGCAGCTTTCCGCACCAGAGCCAGATTTAAACTGACCAAAATTAGCCTGACTAAAATCTTGAGAATTAATAGTTGCTAATAAATCCAAACGCATTTCTTTCGCAGAGGTATAACGTCGCTTGGGTAGCTTTTCCAGCGATCGCGCAATTACCATTTGCAGCGATCGGGGCAAAGTCTCTGGCACAATCACCCTTTGATTTAAATGAGCATTCATCAACTCCGTAGGCATTCCCGAAAAAGGGCGCTTACCCACTAAAAGCTCATACAAAATAATGCCCACCGCATACAGATCTGAGGCTGCCGAAAACTGACCATAAAAGCGCTCAGGAGCCATATATCCAGGGGAACCCGTATTACTACCATCCGAGTCAATTTCTTGACTCAGGCGAGCAATCCCAAAATCCGAAATCTTTGCCTTCCAGCCCTTAGCCGTAATTTTGAGCAGCACATTTTCAGGCTTGATATCACAATGAATGATATTTGCCCCATGAGCATGTTCTAACCCCAGCAAAATATCATTAACTAAATCAAAGCATTGTTGGACTGATAAAGCCTTGGGATAGTTCATCAAATCCCGTAATGTGCCGCCTTCGCAATAGTCCATCACTAAATAACGATAATTTTGGTGATGCACCAGCGCGGTACAGGACACAATATTTTCATGCTCTAAAGTCAATAAAAATCTCAGTTCGCGCAGGAGCTTACTGGTGGGAAATCGTTTGTTTTCAAGTTCTTTGAGGGCAACTAACTTGCCTGTGTCCCTCATCCGCGCACATAAAACCTTGCCAAATTGCCCTCGGCCAACTAAGCCCAAAATCCGATATTTAGAGAACTGCGAGGTAGCTTTGGGATTCATAGGAGCAACATCAAGTCTCAGAAATTGTGTCTCAGAAAAATTTATGAATAGAAATTGACAGCTCACTGTCAACAAATTGAGAATTCCAAAGCCTTACAGGGACTACAATAATAATCGCTGAAATGATAGTACGACAATCATTGAGCTAAATTTCAAAACAGTATTAAGTAACTGGGCGCAATTGACGCAATGCTGCGCGTGCGCCGCAGGTTTTGGCTCTGTTTTTTAATCATGCCCGACTACTTAAAAAGGTTTTAAAATTCTAAAACTGGCAAAGCCAGCTTTAGAATTGCTAATACTGTTAGGTGTTTTGGAAGACGGCGATCGCATTGCTTAACATTTCGTTGCAAAACATCTAGGGAGATGTCCAAAGATTATCGATATCATGGTAATGATTGATATATAAAACGTAATATTTCTCAGCTAAATCGTTCTCTAACGTTAATTCAAATTTATGAGTCAAGCTTCCGCATCCGCCGATGTCCCTAGCATGGGTCGTCGCAAGTTTATGAACCTAATTTTAGGGGGTTCTGCTGCCGTAACCACCCTTGGTGCTGCTTACCCCTTCTTGGCATACTTCGTACCGCCATCTAGCGGTGGTGCTGGCGGTGGTGTTGCTGCTAAAGATGCCTTGGGCAAAGATATAATTGCCTCGGCTTTCTTGGCTAATCATCAAGCAGGCGATCGCGAACTTGCTCAAGGACTTAAGGGCGATCCTACCTATATTGTCGTTACTGAAAACAAAGAAATTGCTTCCTACGGCTTAAACGCAGTTTGTACTCACCTTGGCTGCGTTGTACCTTGGAATGCTGCCGAGAATAAGTTTATTTGCCCTTGTCATGGCTCTCAGTACAACAACGAAGGTAAAGTAGTCCGTGGCCCTGCGCCCCTGTCCCTTGCCCTTGCCCATACCAACGTTGAGGATGACGTTGTGCAATTTAGCACTTGGACAGAAACCGACTTTCGCACCAATGAATCTCCTTGGTGGTCTTAGCACTAGTCTTGTTAGCTTGCCAGAACTCTTTGCAATTGGTCTTTAAATCACATTTGAAATCATCCATGAAAAAAGCTTTATCCCGTGCTAAACGTCTGCTTGTCGGAGTTAGCCTATGCGTCATCACCAGTTTGACTTTACTATTTGGACTGAATAACCAGTCTGCTTTTGCCTATCCATACTTCGCCCAAGAAGCTTACAAAAATCCTCGCGAAGCCACTGGCAAAATTGTTTGCGCTAACTGTCACCTAGCCAAAAAAGGTATCGAGTTAGAATTACCTCAAGCAGTTAAGCCCGATTCTGTATTTGAAGCGGTAGTAAAGCTCCCCTACGACCATACCAAACAGCAAGTAGCTGCTGATGGTAGCAAAACAGGCTTGAATATTGGTGCAGTTTTAGTATTGCCTGAAGGTTTCAAGATTGCTCCTGAAGATCGCTTGTCTGAAGAACTCAAGGAAAAGACCAAGGATATTTATTACCAACCCTACAGCGATACCCAAGAAAATATCGTTCTGGTTGGACCTATCTCTGGGGATGAGTATTCAGAAATCGTATTCCCAGTCCTTTCTCCTGACCCTGCTACAGATAAGAATATTCACTTCTTGAAGTATTCCGTCTATGCAGGTGGCAACCGTGGTCGTGGTCAACTTTACCCCAGTGGTGAAAAGAGCAATAACAACGAATACATATCTTCTGTTTCTGGTCTAGTTACCCAGATTAGCCCGATCGCTCCTAATGAAGATGAAGGTATTTACGGCGGTTATGAAATCTCGGTTCAAACTACCGATGGCAGCATGGCTGTTGAGAAGGTTCCTGCGGGTGCTGAGCTAATTGTCGAACCAGGTAGTGAAGTTAGAGTCGGCGCACCTCTCACCACCAACCCTAACGTTGGTGGCTTTGGTCAACGTGACGGCGAAATCGTGCTTCAAGATCCTCGCCGCATTCAGGGTTTACTTGCATTCTTTGCAGCAGTAGTCGTTCTTCAGATTCTGTTGGTATTGAAGAAGAAGCAAATCGAGAAGGTTCAAGCTGTTGAAATGAACTTCTAAGAAAACTATTTTGCTAATCGCTTAGAGGTTAGCAAAATTATCTAGACATTGGAATAAAAAAGCGATCGCACTAACTGATAGGCGATCGCTTTTTTATGCAATGCTGCCGAAGTAAATGGTTCCCGCCACTGGTTCCCGCCACTGGTTCCCGCCACTGGCAGGAATATAAAGCCCAGCTACTTATGATTGCAAAATTATCTCTTCGGGAATCGATACCCAAACGCGGAAATGATTAGCGTCGGGGGCGACTAATGCTTCTATGCCCAAGTCTAAATCTGCTTTATACTCTGCGATCGCTTCATTGAGAGTGCTATAAACTTGATGATCTACAAAGATTTTATCTAAAAAGATAACTGCCTTTTCTTTGCCAAAAATAGTGTTAATCACAATTGAACTAACTTGATCTAGTGAGTTGAGGAGCATTGCCTTTACCCTTTAAAACTCTACAGCTTTTATTATCGATGGGCATCAAGGCTCAGCAAGCGATCGCTAATCGATGCTGCTGTGATCTTAAGAGCAAAAATAGGCGATCGCTGTCACAATATTTTAAAAGATGAATGGCG
>DCSN01000204.1:5856-18216 GCA_002325645.1 Pseudanabaena sp. UBA1465 | reverse complement strand
CGCCATTCATCTTTTAAAATATTCAGGCTAAAGTCTCATAAAAAAACAAGAAGCGGCGCATTGCGCCGCTTCTTAGTTTTAGATTGTGGAAATTTCTTTTTCTTTTTCGACTGTTACCTTATCAATATTTTTAACAAACTTTTCCGTTAACTTATCTACTTGTTCTTGTTGACTTTTAGAATCATCTTCAGAAATTTCTTTTGACTTCTCCAGTTTGCGAATCGAATCGATCGCATCCCGACGCACATTCCGAACCGCAACTTTGCCTTCCTCCGCAAGTTTGGCAACCATCTTGACCAACTCTTTGCGGCGATCGGTCGTCAAAGGCGGAATATTGAGACGAATACTTACGCCATCATTATTAGGAGTTAGACCAATATCGGACTCAGAGATTGCCTTTTCGATCGCCCGCATGGTTGAACGATCAAAGGGTTGAATTTGTAAGGTGGTCGCATCAGGCGAAGAAATATTTGCCAATGCTTTAAGATGCGTCTCAGCACCATAATATTCCACCGTAATTCGATCTAACAGCGAAGCATTAGCACGCCCCGTTCGCACAGTATTAAAATTGTGCTGGGTCGCTTCTACAGCTTTCTGCATTCGCGCCTCAACATCAGTTAACTTCACAGGAACCTCCAACATAAGTACCAATCGATTCTCCCATGACGACGCGACGAATGTTACCTGTTACACCAAGATCAAACACAATAATCGGGATACCATTTTCTTTGCATAATGCAAAAGCTGTCGCATCCATGACGCGCAGATCATTAATTAAGGCATGGTCAAAACTGACAGAATTAAAGCGTTTTGCATCAGGATTTTTCTTGGGATCGCTGTCATAAATGCCATCAACTTTGGTTGCCTTAAGGATCACATCGGCATCAATTTCGGCTCCGCGTAAAGCGGCGGTTGTATCCGTCGTGAAATAGGGATTACCTGAACCTGCGCCAAAAATAACCACCCGATTGTTTTCAAGGTGGCGAATGGCACGGCGGCGAATATATGGCTCAGCGATCTCCTGCATGGCGATCGCCGACATCACTCTCGTGGGAATCGGATCATCCAGATGCTCGAAGGCATCTTGTAAAGTGAGGGCATTCATCACCGTGGCGATCATGCCAATGTAATCCGCCGTAGCTCGATCCATCCCTTTATCTGCGCCATTAATGCCCCGAAAGATATTACCGCCGCCCACAACGATCGCCACTTCAATTCCAGCATTGACAATCTCGGCAACCTGCAACGCAATATCTTGCACAACTTCAGGATCGATCCCAAAGGCGCGATCGCCCATAAGAGCTTCGCCACTGAGTTTCAACAAAATGCGTTTATATTTGGGAGATGCTTGCGTATTAATTACTGCGTTCATGTTTCATTCCTAAGTAGTTATTTTTTGAGCGTTCTTGATGAGCGATCGCTTGTTATATTTGTCTCTCTCTAGATTCAGACGTATCTACCTACCATTTCAGTTTCTAAAATATCTAAAATATCTAAAATACATAGCAGCAATCATTTGTTTTGTTTGGTGGAAGCGCACCCCGAAGGGGTGCGCTTCCACCAAACATTTGGTCAGTCAGCTATATATTCAGGATGGTGATTATTTTCACCATCAATAGTTTGCAGAGAAGCATTGGCAAAATCTGTGCCGTTTAAATTTGCGCCATTAAGGTTAGTTCTTCGCAAATATGCACCCTTAAAATCAGCTTTATAGCAATTTGATTTACTAAGATTTGCACCATCAAGATGCGCTCGACCTAACTGAGCATCGATTAGGAATGCGCCATTTAAGTCTGCTTCTTCGAGATTGGCATCATTGAGATTGGCATTACTTAGATTTGCGCCACTGAGATCAGCTTTTGACAATAAAGCATCACTTAGATTAGCGGCATACAAATTTGCATGGGAAAGATCAGATGCCGAAAGATTTGCATGACTAAGATTTGCCTCACTAAAGCTTGCCCCACTTAGATTAGCGCCTTGAAGATTTGCTCCGTTTAATTTTGCCCCATCTAAGTTTGCTCCTTTTAAAAATGCTTCAGTCAGATTTGTGCCTTCTAGGTTGGCTCCGACTAGAGACACGCAACTTAAATTAGCTCCTGTCAAGTCAGAATTTACCAGACTTGCAGCATTGAGATTAGCGCCAGTTAGGTCAGCATCCTTCAAATTTGTCCTTTCCAACCTAGCACCATGCAAATCAGCCTTAATCAGACTAGCACCATTTAGATCCGCCTCACAGAGATTTGCATCACTCAAACTAGCGCGATATAAAACCGATGTATTTAGGTTTGAGCCATACAAATTTGCTTCATTTAAAGTGCTGCCAGATAGGTTAGTTTCACTGAGATCAGCGTTATTTAGCACAATCTCCGTCAACCCTGCACCACTGAGATTTTCACCACTGAGATCAACTTCACTAAAATCGCGAAAACCCTTGTTATAGCGATCGATCAGTTCCCTTGCTTTCATATTATTTATCCGTTGGCAAAATCGCCCCTGTCATGTTTGCCCCATCCAAATTTGTCCATAACATAAAGGCTCCTTTCAAGTTTGTCCACAGCATAAAGGCTCCCTTGAGATTAGCTCCCGTCAAACTGGCTCTGGTGAGATTAGCGCGATTGAGATTTGCTCGGTTGAGGCTGGCTCCGTTTAGTACTGCTTCATCGAGGTTTGCACCCGTCAAATTTGCTTCATTTAAAATTGCATTGTGTAAATTAGTACGGATTAAATAAGCACCACGCAGATCGACATTACTCAGATCCGCACCGCTTAAATTTGCACCCATCAAATTTGCCCCACTCAGGTTTGATCCACTTAAGTTTGCATTCGAGAGATTTACCCCATTCAGATTTGCGCCACTGAGGTTAGATTTCATCAAAAATGCACCCGTAAGATTTGTCCAACTCAAGTCCGCTTCCGCGAGATTTGCTTCGTTCAAGTTTGCCCAACTCAGATCTGAGCCAACAAGATTGGCTTTTTCTAAGTTTGTACCTAGCAAATTTGCCCACCCTAAATTAGCGCGACTGAGAGATCCGCCCCTCAAATCAGCATAAACAAGATCGACGGCATTGAGATTAGCTTCATTGAGAATTGCGCCACAGAGGTTAACGCCATGCAATTCTGCACCCGTAAGATTTGCTTCGGTCAGATCGACATTCATCAAACAGGCTTGACTCAGATTTGCACCACTGAGGTTTGCCTTAATCATCAATGCGCCTGTAAAGTCAGAATCACTGAGATCGGCTCCTAGCAAGTTAGACTCGATGAAAAATGTGCCGTTGAGCTTCGCTTTACTCAGATTTGCGCCATTAAGACAGGCTCCTGTTAAGGTGGCAAGACTCAGGTCGGTATTGATTAAAGAGGCACTGGTAAGATTTGCGCCATTGAGATTTGCCGCAACTAAGTACGCATCATTGAGGCAAGCTCGTTGGAGATCGGCTTTGATTAAGATTGCAGAGGTCAAATTGGCTTCCGAGAGATTAGCTTCAACCAAGTTAGAGCGATGGAGATCGGCTCCATGCAGAAACGCTCCCGCCAAATTAGCTTTGGTAAGTATTGAGTCAGCAAGTTTGGCATTACTGAGATTGACACGTTTAAGATCGGCTCCTTTCAGGTTGATACCTTCTAGGCTAGATTTGGTAAGATTTGCTTTAGTAAAGTCGGTAAGAAGATTCACGCCTGCCTCATTTTGATTCGTTGTACTCGTTACATTTCAAGAAGAGTTTTGAGCCTATAAATGTTCCTCTGGGAGTTCCTTTAAAGGATTTCTTTAAGGTATTCTTTAGGACTTTCTTGAAGTCCCTTGAGTTCTCCTTGTTTGGGATTGCAATATTTAGGTTGCGATATTTGGCTTAAAAATTAGTTTAAAGATTAGCTTGAAAGTATGGCTGCGTCTCAAAATTTGCAAAATTTACGAATTGCTATAACAATCAGAATACATGACGAAAATGAGGATGCGATCGCCTTGCAATATTTGGCTTAGATATTAAGGTTTTGATGACGAATGACAAATATAGATATAGATACAAATCAACCAAATCCACAGGATTTATCAAAAGATGCACAGTCGCCAGTTATGGGCAAGGTCTATTTAGTTGGTGCAGGCCCTGGTGATGCAGGGTTGATGACACTTAAGGGTAAGGCGCTTTTAGAAACCTGCGATGTGGTGCTTTATGATGCTTTGGTCAGTGATGAAATTTTAGCGATGATTAATCCGATCGCCGAAAAGATCCATGCGGGTAAACGACGCGGCAATCATTCGTTATTGCAAGAGGAAACTACACAGCTATTGATCGAGAAAGCCCAACATCATGCGATCGTCGTGCGTTTAAAGGGTGGCGACCCGTTTATTTTTGGACGTGGCGGCGAAGAGTTAGCGGATTTGCGATCGGCAGGAATTGCCGTGGAAATTGTCCCTGGAATCACGTCAGGGATTGCGGCTCCCGCCTATGCAGGGATTCCCCTCACCCATCGTGATTTTAGTTCGTCGGTGATTTTTGTGACGGGGCATGAGTCGGCAGGCAAGTATCGCCCACAGGTGCAATGGACGGCGATCGCGCAGGCTGCCGAAACCATTGTGGTGTATATGGGGCTGCACAATTTAGGCGAAATTGTCTCCAAATTAAAAGTAGCGGGGTTATCGGCATCGACCCCTGTAGCTTTAATTCGCCAAGGCACACGCGCCGATCAGTCAGAATTAATTGGCTGCTTGGATAATATTGTGGAGTTGGTGCAAGAGACTCAGTTCGCCCCACCAGCGATCGCGGTTATAGGCAATATTGTTAATTTTCGGAATTGCCCTCAAATGTTAAACTAGAATTTTTAAGGAAAAAAGCTAATGAAAATCAGTGAAGTGAGTATTCCTGATGAAATAAATAACAATCATCGCCTTGAAGTCCAAATACAGGATATTTTGGAAGCGATCGCGGCCACGGAGTCCTTTGTCGCAGGGATAGATTTTCTCCAGTTCAGTCGCGATCAAAAGACGATTTTTGCAGTAGAACGCGCCATCAGCATCATTGGCGCAACTACAAGACGATTGCCGATTAGTTTCATGGATCGTTATCCCCAAATTAATTGGCGCAGCTTAACTAGTGTGGGCGATAGTTTGATGTTTGGGTATTTAGAAGTTGATCTCAATACTTTGTGGAAAATAACTCAGCAAGATGTTCCTTTTATTAAAGCGCAAATGAAAGGGGCGATCGCGGCGTTATAGCTCGCCCCATCCACATATCCATCCTTCAAGGCGATCGCAGGTTTCAGGAATACTATAATTGGGCTGCTGCGAGGCCCAAGCGGTTTGGATGGCGGCAAACAAAGCATCGAGGGTATCACCCGATGCTTTGCTTGCCGCATGGCAAGGCAAGATCATCGCTGATATCTAAACTAAACCCATATTTTTCTTTGAACATCGGCGATCGCCCTTGATTGATCATTTCTTGGCGACAAAACTGCATTTCCTGAGTTTGTTTTAGCTTTTGATCGGATTTATAACTTTGCTTGCCAATAAAAGATCGAGCAGCAAGAGCAGGATAAATCTCGATGATCACCCAACTTTGCGCTGGGTTTTTCAATGTTTTATGGCGGTTCATTTACAGCAAAACTCGATCAAACCCGCCACAAGAAGGGTCGCAGGGCGAAGCCCCGCAACGGGTTTTATATTTTAATTTGTGGCGGGTTTGAAAACAAATTGCTGTAATTGTTTTCTCCCTTCCATTACGAGCGGAATGTGGGTTCCAATCTTCGGCGAAGGTGGCTAGACTTGTTCGCAAGGTTGCTGCTTGATTTTTTGTCGATGCCTTGAGAGGCTAGGTCAATTGTTTTAATTTCTAGAAAAGTAACAATTACTCGCGTTCCTTCAAGTAGATTGTTTGGGTTTTCCATAAGTTCTACTTGTCCATTGCGATAGATTCCTTCAACAGTAGTTAACATTTTTCACCTCTTTATAAATTTGAATAAATTTGATTTTTTAACGTTCTAGCGATCTAGCGATCGCTCTTGTTGCTCCTGCGGCGATCGCTAACCGTTGATACAATGCTTATAATATTTGCAAAACAACGGTTTCAGCCATATTTTTCTTGATGGGTTAATCATCTTTATTTTATAGTCTATAATCCTAGATAATGTTGATTTTGAGGCTGAGTACTAATATGGCTGTAGCTAAAAAAGTTAGTCAAGAAAAACCAAGTAGTAAGAAATCTGCTGGCGCTAAGAATCCTTCTCGCAAAAAGAACTTAAGTCGTAAGGAGAAGTTGGAGTTGATTAGAAAAGCTAATCAGCTTCTAGAAAATGTTTGGGATAAGGTTTACGATTCTCATCATCAGACTACGGATGCCAAAACTAACCTTTGACACTAATATTTTTATCACGCATAGGCGGATCAAGCTTCCTGAAAGTTTTTATATGTCAGTGGTTGTGCTTCAGGAGTTGGTTTCTGGTGCGGATGATGACGCAACTGTAAAAAAGCTTTTGAACATCAAAAAGTTTTACGAGAAGGTGGACAGGTTGCTTGTGCCTAATGCTGAGGATTGGTGGCTTGCGGGTAAGGTGATTAATTCTTTGCAGCGTGGGTTAAAGTCTGAGAGGAGTGGGCTTGCACCTAAGATGAGTGCGGATCAAAAGCATCGGATTAGTCATGATGTTTTGATTGCACGGACTGCAAAACGGGCTGGGGTAACTGTCATTACGGACAATATTAAGGATTTTGAGGCAATTCAGAAGTTTTGTAATGTGCGGGTGATGAGTAGTGGTGAGTATTTTGAGAATAAGTGTTAGGGCGATCGCTAACCGTTGATACAATGCTTCTGGTATTTGCAAACTAACTCTTGCAGCCATATTTGTAATTTTTGTCGTTATCAAGTCAATGTATTTAGATTTTAGTCAAATTTAATAGTAAACTAAGAAAGTAAGGCTTTGTAGATCTAAAAAACCTTAAAAAAGTTAAAGTACATCAGCTAAAAATAAGCTATTAAAAAAGGGGAAATCAAACAATGCAAGCATCTGAGACAAAGTTACAACAAATTATTGAAGGAACCAAGCAGTATGTTGTACCACTGTTTCAGAGACCTTATAGCTGGAAAAAGTCAGAGTGGCAAGTTTTATGGGATGACCTGATAGAACTCTGTGAGTCAGAAAGTCCCCGCACTCACTTTATGGGATCTATTGTTACTATTCCAACAAATTCTATTCCTGAAGGTGTAAGCAAGTATTTACTGATTGATGGTCAGCAACGTTTGACAACTATATTTATCCTGTTGTGTGCGGTTCGAGATCTTGCGAAGCAGATAGAAGAGGAGAAACTTGCAGCCAAAATTGACAATACGATTGGGAGCATCTCACTTTGGCGATGAGTAATTATACTTAGCATCAAAAGTGCCTAAAATCGTTGTTTTTAGTATTGGCAATATGCGATAAATAAATGATATTCATAATATTTTCTTTATTGTTTAAGCCTAAAACGTTGAGGTTTCGTTATAAGTATTTATGCTTAGTTCCAAAGTGAGATGCTCCCAATACGATTTTGGTTAATCCCTATGAAAGAGGATTGGACTATTACAAATTACAGCCTACACAGGTAGATCGTGACGTTTTTCATAAATTGATTAGAAGTGAAGAACAAGATCAAAACTGTGAAATTCTAGAATGCTATAACTTCTTTCTAAAAAAAATCAAGCAATTTCGTGTAGATATTTATAAAATCCAAAAAGTAATCTGTAGTAATTTGTCAATTGTTAGCGTAGTTCTGAGCGCTGATGACGACCCTTATCTTGTTTTTGAAAGTCTCAATGCTAAAGGTAGAGCATTAACCCAAGCAGATCTGATTCGCAACTACTTTTTCATGCGAATTCACGCAGATAGTCAAGAACTCATCTATGAGAAATATTGGCAGCCAATGCAAGATCTCTTAGGAGATAATTTAACTGAATTTATTCGCCATTACCTAACGAAAAATGGAATTGATGTTAAACAGAGTGAAACATATTTCCAAATTAAAGAAAGAATAAATCAGGGTGATGCTCTGCCTTATCTTCAAGATTTACACAGATTTGCAAATTACTACTCTAAATTATTAACTCCAGAACGAGAAGACAATCTCAGAATCCGTAAATATCTAACTCGCATCAATCGCCTAGAAGTTGCTACTGTTTACCCGTTCTTACTGAATTGCTATGACGAATGGATGCAGAGTAGAATTTCCGAGGCAGAGTTTATCGAGATTTTTCAAGTTTTAGAAAACTTTATTCTTCGTCGTTTTGTTTGCAATGTACAAACAAGAGGGTTGAATAGAATCTTTGCATTGCTGCACTCTCAAGTTGTTAAAGATACTGCTATAGCTACTGGCTCGTTTATTGATAGATTAAAAATTGCTTTACAAAGTAAAGATTATCCAAAAGACGCTGAGTTTAAGGAGAGATTGATGGATGTAAAGCTATATGGTAGTAATCGCACTGAAAAAGCTAAGCTAATTCTTGAGTCTCTAGAGGAGTCATTTAGACATAAAGAGCAAGTAAGTTTAAACAATCTATCAATTGAACACATAATGCCACAGACATTAAATGGCTGGTGGAAAAATCATTTAGGCGAAGATTGGGCAATTACCCATGATTTGCTTATTCACACTTTGGGAAATCTAACACTCACAGCCTATAACTCGGAGTTATCTAATTCAGACTTTTTGTCTAAGCGCACTGAATTTCAGAAAAGTCATCTAGAACTAAATAGATATTTTGGCGGGGAAGATATGTGGAAAAGGGAGAATATCGAATTTAGAGCCGAATATTTAGCAGGTCTGATTGTCAATATTTGGAAATATTTTGGAGATGAGTCTATCCAAAATGCTCAACCTAGCAGTCTAAAGGGTAGTATCCCAAAACTCTTATACATTTTTGGACAGGAACATTCTGTCAAAAGTTGGCGGGATGTCCTAGAAATGGCTTTAAATGCTATTGCGGATCTTGAGCCTGATAAATTCAAAGAAATTATGGAACAGTATCCTCGTTTGCTGGGATGGGATGAAAAGAATTTTCGCAGCACTAGAAAGCTAAAAAATGGTGTTTTTATTGAAACGAATTTTTCGGCGAAAGACATTTCTAGTCTTTGTCATAGGTCAATTGAAACGGCTGGATTATCAATTCAAGACTGGTATGTTGAAACCGTGAAATCTTAGTCTATTCATATTTTTATTGTAGATATCTACTACGATCGCCCCAGTTTATATGGTATTGGATAATCGCCATCTGTGGAAAAATTTAGTATGACTGCGATCGCTGTTTTATTTACAAGTCTCTATTAGCGATCACTTCATAATCATGAGCTTAGGCGATTTTCCTCAAAGTTACAGCTAAAATCTCATAGTCCCAGACAATATCTAACTGTTGTCTCGATCTCCTCCATCTTTTCTGGAGACATCATTCCTACTGGCTGATCTAAAAATCGTGAAGCATCAAGCGATCGCAGTTGAAAACACAAAAAGATAGTTTCCATAGGTAATCCACTTTCTGCTGGAGAAACTCTAACATTGGTAGGATAATCTCTCGTAATATTTGCCCCTTTCGTTCCTACTACCACAGTCACGACAAGAGGAAGACGATTAATATCATCAATGGAAAGAACTAAAACAGGTCTTGTGCCACTCTGCTCTCTGCCAGCCGTCGGATTGAGATTTACAAAGTAGATTTGCGATCGCAATATAGCCATATTTCAAAGACCGTCAAAATCTGTAGTAGCAAACTCTCGCTGAATCTGAGAAAGCTCAGCTTGAATTTGCGGATCTTGTGCCATTGCTACTAGTTCATTTCTAACCCGAATTTGATGCGCTATATGCTCCAAAAGCCATAACTGCTCAGTTAGATTGAGCGCATCTATAAACTTAGCAATTGCTTTAAGATTGCTTAAATGAGTTTTACCATCTTTTTCTATGGTTTGTTGTAACCGAATCGATTGCATGGCTTTATATTTGCTGTTTGTGCATATATTCTAAATCAAATCTAACAAACTAGCTCAGCCAAAGTAAGTTAGCCGCTAGAGTTGTCAGGCTTTTCCACGATCGCTGTTTTATCTATAAGACTCTGTTAGCGATCGCGTTGATAAGAGCCTGTTTGAGAAGTTCTTATTTAACAAAAATTGCTAGTCGATTAGCATCACCCGAAGAAGTTTGAACAGAGAATACGAACTTTTACCTGAAACTTCTGACACTTTTTTCTATGTGGGCATGATTCGGATTCTCTTTAAACGCCTCGCTTAACTTCTCAACCACGCTCTAAGGTTTTTAAAAACTAAAAATGGCGTAGCCACTTTTAGTTTTATGTTCGCTTGTCTAGGATATCCTTTGCCATCTTTAAAAAATAATCAGGATTTGAGATAGACTTATCATTTTGACCATTGCGTGAATTAGAGGAATTAGCTTCGCTCGTTTTTTGAGCAATATCTAAGTCAGAAAGAATTACGGGTGTAATATCGAGAGTGTTGGGAGGTAATACTTCAAATTGAGTAGGGGGTAAAGTTTTTGGTGTATAGAGCAAATAGACAATGCGATCGCCTTTTTCCCAAAGCATATCCGCCGAAACGATTTGTAATTGTCCTTTACGCTCAAATAATAAGGGGAGCAAAATCCCTGCATTAAATAATGTATTAAAACGATTTAACTGATCTTCGAGTTCTTGATCCGTTAGCCAAAATTCTCCCACTCTAACTTCCTGTTGGAGAATATATTGATTCCAAGTTTTAATGGGAACGCGAGCGCTAAAGGCTTGTTGGACTTCGGATTGATTGCGATCGCCTTCTGATTCTCTAACATAAATTGCAAATACCTTAGGTGGATTGAACTCTTTAATCGCAAGTTGAGCAATTACGATATTCACATCAGTATTAATGGTCAACGCCACAAAGGTTCCTACGGAATCTAGCCCTGCTTCAGCTAAGGATTTAGCGTCAAGCCCGTTACTCACAAAAGCGGGAATATCATAGACTGCGGCTTGTTTGCAAAATTCGGCATTAGTATCAATTAGCGTTACCTTCTGACCATTAGCTTGAAATATCCGCGCTACGAGAATGCCGATCGGATTGCTGCCAACGATCACTAAACCAGAAATATCGCCTTGATCTAAGCCCAATAATCTTGCAACTAATTTTGCAGATAATCCTTGTAAAAACACAGTCATCGCGATCGTTAAGAAAACTAAAGCCTTAATCGATTCGCCGCCATTAACTCCGCGTTCCGTTAACAAAATCGAAAACAGCGAGGCAACGGAAGCCGCCACAATCCCCCTTGGCGCACACCATGCTAAAAAAACTTTTTGCCGCCAAGTGAAGCTACTATTCCATGTGCTGACAATGACATTAATCGGGCGTACGACTAACATCATAAATAGCACTGTTTGCACACCACCCCATCCCAAGGCAAAGAGGCTGGGAATAGAAAGATTGGCGGAAAGGAGAATGAATAGAACGGAAACAATCAAGGCGATTAATTGGCTTTTAAACTTGAGCAGGGCGCGACTATTGGGAATGTCGGCAGCCCGAAGAATAAGCCCCATAACTACCACTGCGGTTAAGCCAGATTCGCTTTGAATCTCTTGAGCAATGCCAAATAGTCCTAATACGGCTGCCACGACGACCGCACTTTTAGTATCTTCGGCAAGAAACGTAGCCCGTTGTAAAAATTTACCCAATAGCCATCCCGCGATCGCGCCTACCATACCACCCACACCAAGACGTAAGCCCAGATCTTTGACTACTGCAAAGGCTCCCGCCGCAGGGTTTAGAGCAACATCTAAGACCACAACTGCCAGTACAGAGCCGATCGCATCGATCAGCACTCCCTCCCCTTCGAGAATTGTCGCAAGGCGGCGATCGAGTCCCACCTCTTCGATAATAGGGTTAATTACGGTTGGCCCCGTCACGACCACTAGGGCGGCATATAAAAAAGCGATCGTCCAAGGGAATTCGCTTAACCAATAGGCGGCAATGCCTCCACCGATCAGAGTGATCAGCGTACCAATGGTAATCAAATTGCGTAAACTGGCGGAAACTTTACCGAGTTCTTGGATTTGGAGATTTAGCCCCCCGTCAAATAGGATTAACGCCACAGAAATGGAAACGATCGCTTCTAATCCATCGCCTAAAAGACGCGGCTGCACTAAATTGAGTCCATTCCCTCCTAAAGCGACACCAAAAAGTAGTAGGAAGACAATGCTCGGTACACGAAAAAAATTCGCAATGACCCGAGCCGAAATTCCTGCCACGATCGCAATAATAATAATTAAAGAGAGAGACCCTTCCATAATCTAAATCTGGCTACAGCCTATTCCTTTTCAGCCTATTGAGGCTTCAAGTAGTGCAAAGAAGTTTTTGAAAGTGCGG
>DCSN01000204.1:0-5805 GCA_002325645.1 Pseudanabaena sp. UBA1465 | reverse complement strand
CCGCACTTTCAAAAACTTCTTTGGGTTTTTAATTTAGCGCAAAGCGCTGTATTACAGCAGTGATACTGATAGCGTAACGTTAAACTGAGACTCAAAGGGTTGTTTTTTATAATCAAGGCTCCAAAGCTCTAGGGCGCAAGGATCATTAGGTTGATTGGGAAATAGTTGTAAATTGCAAGTACGCGATCGCGGATTGTAACCCATAGAAATTGAAGCGATCGCGCCAATTTGCCGACGATCTAAAGCCGTGGCTAAGCGTAAAAAAGTACTCGCTTGGCGAATAAATAACTTCATGCGTTCATTACCTAATTTCTGGAAATTATCATGTTTTTTCTTTGGCTCACTCTTGCGGTGATAGCGAGCCAGATTGGCGATCGCTTCAATCTCTGATTCCGTATAGCCCAATAACTCACCATTGCGAATTAAATAATAGGAATGCTTATGGTGAGCATCATGGCTAATATGATGTCCTGAATTATGCAGCATCGCCGCCGCCCAAAGTAAATGCCGCTCATTATCTTCCCATTCATGCAAAATCCCCTTAGTTTGATCGAACAGACTTAGGGCATGGTTAGCGACTTGCTTCGCATATTTCGTATCAATGCCATATTTGTCAGCGAGTTTGAGAACACTGCGATCGCGCACAGTACTTTGATAGCGCCATCCATCTTCGATATAGCCATGACGGATCATCCAATCGACAACTAAACCTTCGCGCAAAGCCCTCTGACAAAGCATGATTTTCGGAATTTCTAATAGGCGCATGGTTTCTAAGAGAACTAAAGCCCCTGCCAAGATAATCTCGGCTCTCTTTTGGCGCACCATCGCTGTGCGTTCCTCTAAACTAGCACGGCGTAACCTCCAGACGATATTTTCTAAGTCTGCAAATGAAATCTCATAACCTTGTAAAGGATTAGGAACTAAACCTGTTTTTTCTTTAGAATGTAATATTGCTAAGGTTTCAATGGTTCCCGATGTGCCGATCGCCTTGAGGGATTTAATGTTCTGCTCCTGTAACAGCGATCGCACATCATCGGTTGGGCGCTCAATCGAACCAAGAATGTAACCTAAAAGCCGATCATATTCTGGTTGGGAAATAGGATCGGTACTAACAAATAAATCCGTTAACCTGACTGCCCCAATTTTGGTGCTACTCAGATAGGTCGGATCGCTACCATCCCCCAAAATCATTTCCGTAGAACCGCCACCAATATCAATCAATAGATGGGGTTCATCCTTCAGTTCCATCGCCGAAATTACTCCTAAGTAAATGCGGCGTGCTTCCTCCTGCCCTGAAATTACTTCAATATGTAGCCCCAATTCTTCGTAAATGCGCCGAATAAATTCCAACCCATTTGGAGCCTCGCGAGTAGCACTAGTTGCTACCGCGATAATTTCTTCAACCTTTTGAGTACGACAGATCTCTTGGCATCGTTTCAAAGCTTCTAGCGATCGCCGCATCGCATCTTCAGTCAAATTTCCTGTTTGCGAGCAACGCTCTCCTAGCCTGACGGTGGCTTTTTCTGACTCAATTACACTAAAACTAGGGATCGAGGTTTTGATCTGCACAATCACCATATGAATAGAGTTTGTCCCTACATCGATCGCTGCTAGAGTTTTGACATCTGAGGTCATGATCTGTTTCCGCGAAATATCTCCAGTCATCGTAAAGGAAAATCTGCAACAATAAAAGCAGTCAATAAAAGCAGTCAGTAAAAGCGGTCATTTAATTTCTAAAAGTTAAAGAGGTGCTTCGCATCCTTTAAATTATGTGTGAATAGTATGGGCAAGAAACAAGTAGTTTTAGTGATCGATGATGAGTCATCTAATTTTGATGTAATCGAAATTTTGCTGTTTAACGAAGGGTATGACCTGCACTATAAGAACAATGGCGAAGCGGCGATCGCCAGTCTTACAGAAATAAATCCTGATATTATTTTGCTGGATGTGATGATGCCAGATGTAGACGGCATTGAAATATGTCAACGGATCAAAAAAATCCATCAATGGCATCACATTCCGATCATTATCGTGACCGCCCTATCGGAAAAAGAAGACTTGGTTCGTTGTCTAGATGCTGGGGCGGATGACTTTGTTACTAAGCCGATTAATAGTGTGGAACTTCGCGCCCGCGTGCGATCGATGCTGCGAATTAAAACCCAATACGATCATATCCAAGACACGATGCATCTGCGCGAAGAAATGATGCAAACGATTGTCCACGATCTTCGCAATCCTTTAATTGGGATTATGTTGGGCTGCGATTCCCTCAAAGCTTTAAATATGAATGAGCGCAGTGAAAAACGAATCGATCAGATCCGTAGAACTACCGAACAAATGCGACTACTCATCGATGATATTTTGACAATTGGTAAGATTGAATCGAAGAAACTGATCCTTAATCTCAGCAAAATTGATATCACTAAAATCGCAGAATCAGCGATCGCCGATTTTGCACCGTTAATAGTCAATAAAAATATTGAAATTTTAAGTAAATTTCCGACAAATCCAGTTTATATATCTGGTGATATCCATTTAATCCGTCGCGTCATCAACAATCTCCTTGATAATGCCATCAAGTTTTCCCCTCAGCAAAGTTCTATTATTCTGAATATAGAGTGTTTACCCCAAAATCCTCATCGTCAGGATCTAGTTAAAATTCAAGTAATTGATCATGGAATTGGCATTAGTCCGCAACAAAAGCAAGTGATTTTTGAAAAGTATGAGGTTGGTAATATTGTGACAGGAATCTCTCAAATCGGTCTAGGACTTTCCTTCTGTAAAATAGCGATCGAAGCGCATCAGGGCGAGATTTTTGTCACAAATAACCAACCCAAGGGGGCAGTATTTACAATTTTGCTTAATCAATTCCAATCAAAACCCGAACAGTGAGAGGCGGTGCGGTGCGCCGCCTCTCACTGTTCTTGTGTCCTAGTCAGCTTATAGAAATAACTTAAGCAGGCAATAGTCTTAAGCCCATTGTTAAAGCTATGCCATTTTTCAAGATGAGTAAATTATTGTTACAAGTTGACTAAGCAAAACTTCTATTGCTATATCCAATTAAAAACCAAGATCTAAAACCTATGGCACACGCGCAGCGTGCGCCACAGGTTTTAGGATTTTATATTTAATTGCGTCCAGCAACTTAACTAATATCATTCTTGGGTAGAATGATATCTGAAGAGAATATAAAAAATATGCCCAAAATATTAGTCATCGAAGATGAAGAATTAATTCGAGATTCTCTTGAGGATCTGCTTGTATTTGAAGGTTTTGAAGTAATCACTGCCGAAAATGGGGAAATAGGCATATATTTGGCAAGTGAAAAACAACCTGACTTGATTCTTTGTGATGTGATGATGCCCACACTCAGTGGATATGAAGTTTTAGAGCAGATACGGAAACACAAAGATTTAAGTACTGTTCCTTTTTTATTTTTAACCTCGATGATGGATCGGTGTAGTCATCGGAAGGGGATGTCTTTAGGAGCCGATGATTATTTAGAAAAACCCTGCACAAAGGATGAACTTTTAACCGCGATCGCGGTGCGCTTAGATAAACAACAAGCCATTAATCAGCGCATTGAAGAAAAAATGGATGCTTTGCGTAGCAGCATTACCCTGTCACTGCCCCATGAATTACAGACTCCCCTTTCGGGAATTATGGGACTTTCAGAACTAATGATGCTCCAAAACGAAGAAATTATTCCTAGTGAGATCTATGAATATGCCTATGGAATTAATCGCTCGGCGAAACGTCTTTATCGCCTGATTCAAAACTATTTGCTCTACAGCAAATTATTACTATTAAAGTCGCAAGGTCAATTAAAATTCTCATCTACTTCTGATTGCAGTAGTTCTATGATAATTACTAACATCTGCAACCGTAAATCTAAAGACTATGAACGTATAGACGACTTGGAGATTGATACTATAGATGTTAATTTAGCAATTTCCTATAATGATTTAATTAAAATTACCGATGAACTGATCGATAATGCTTTTAAATATTCTGCCAATGGTACTAAGGTTTCTGTAAATAGTCGTTTAAATGATAATCAATGGATATTAACAATCCAAGATCGTGGCAGGGGCATGACTGCCGACCAAATTGCGAATATTGGTGGGTATATGCAATTTAACCGTCGATTTTATGAACAACAGGGAATGGGATTAGGTCTAGTTTTAGCAAAAACCTTAGTGGAAGCCTATGGTGGCAATGTCAATATCCGAAGTGAAGAAAACCTTGGTACAAAGATGGTGATCGCCATTCCTCTATCAACTGAAGACGACTCAAAGTCAAACTCAGATTTTGTAATATAGCCTCACCCGAAGAAGGATGAAAATGTCAAGCGATCGCGATTTGCTATGATTTGATTATGACTGAGCCGTTACTGCAAAATCCTGAAAAATTACAAGCACGATTAAAGGAAATCCCTCTAGAAGCAGGGGTTTATTTTATGCGCGATCGCCACGATGGTGTAATTTATATCGGCAAATCGAAAGCCTTACGCAATCGGGTGCGATCGTACTTTCGCAGCAGTCAAGAGCTATCGCCGCGCATTGCGATGATGGTGCAGTTAGTGCATGAAATCGAGTTTATTGTGACTGACTCCGAATCAGAAGCGCTTGCCCTTGAAGCAAATCTAATTAAGCAATATCAGCCTTACTATAATGTGTTGTTGAAGGATGACAAAAAATATCCTTACGTCTGTATTACTTGGTCAGAGGACTATCCGCGTGTTTTTATTACGCGTAAGCGCAGGATGGGCGGCACAAAGGACAAATATTATGGACCCTATGTTGATGTCTTCAATCTCAAACGGACTTTGGGAATTATTAAGCGAGCGTTTCCATTGCGACAAAGACCAATTCCCATGTTTAAAGATCGTCCTTGCCTCAACTACGATATGGGCTTATGTCCTGCGGTCTGTCAGGAAAAAATTTCGCCTGAAGACTATCGCAAAACGATGTTGCGGGTAGCGATGGTTTTTCAGGGTCGATCTAGTGAATTAGTGGAATCCTTTACGGAAAGAATGGAAGCGGCGGCAGCAGATTTGGAGTTTGAGAAGGCGGCGGATCTGCGCGATCGCATTCAAGTTCTACAAAATCTCAATGCTAATCAAAAGGTATCGCTACCTGATGATACGGTGTCCCGCGATGCGATCGCCTTAGCCTATGACGAACAGCATACTTGTATTCAGTTATTTCAGATTCGAGCAGGTCGTCTAGTGGGCAGACTAGCATTTCTGGCAGATAGTCAGAGCGACAGCCCAGAAGCAATTTTGCAACGCACCTTAGAATCTCATTATCAAAACTGCGATCCTGTGGAAATTCCCAATGAGGTGCATACACAATTGGAACTTCCTGAAGTAGAGATTTTGCAAGCATGGCTCAGCGATCGCAAGGGGCGCAAAGTGGCGATCGCGACTCCGCAACGGCAACTAAAAGCCGAGTTAATCGAAATGGTGGAACGCAATGCTCAGTATGAGTTAGCAAGGATTCAAAAACAAAGCGATCGCAATTTACAGGGTTTAGAGGACTTGGCGGAAATTCTCAATCTTGAGAGTTTACCCCATCGCATTGAGGGCTATGATATTTCCCATATTCAAGGCTCGGATGCGGTGGCAAGTCAGGTGGTATTTATCGATGGTATCCCTGCAAAGCAACATTATCGCCATTACAAAATCCGCAATCCTGATATTAAATCTGGTCATTCCGATGACTTTGCAAGTTTAGCGGAAGTCATCGCCAGAAGGTTTCGGAAGTATTCTGCATTTGAAGCCCTCTCCCCCAGCCCCTCTCC
>DCSN01000196.1 GCA_002325645.1 Pseudanabaena sp. UBA1465 | reverse complement strand
CTCCATAGCCAACAGGCATTAGGAGCCTACAATCTAATCATCGGTGAAGTTGTGATGTTTCATGTAGATGACAGCATAATTGGCGATCGCTACCATATAGATGGATTTGCGCCTATCGGCAGAATGGGTTCACCTGCCTACTATTGTCGGACAACCGATAAGTTTGAACTCCCGCGCATTTCCTACGAACAATGGCAACAAGACAATTAAAGCGATCGCTATCTCAGATGATTTTTCGCTTAGGCAGAGTCACTATAATTGAACTATGAAACTTTCTAATTTACTCATCATCCTTGGCGCGATCGCAATCCCTATCACTATTTTTGCAGTAACTAAAGCTATGTCTGCTCCCCTACCCGTCGGATTCCCGTCGCCCACATCTCACGGAAAAATCGAAGTCAAGCAATATCCTGCCTATCGTTCTGGCACATACACTTACGAAGGCAATCTCAGTCAAGCTACTAGCACCTCCTTTAACCCACTATTTCAGCACATCAGCAACAACAATATTTCCATGACGGCTCCTGTGGAAGCAAGGTATCCCATCTCGACAATCGATCAACCACTTCAACAAGGAAAAGCCAAAGTTTCTTTTTTGTACAATAATAATTCCATCAGTCCCTCACAAATATCTCAAGATATTCAAGTAGAGGATCATGCACCGATGTTGGTTGTAAGTTTGGGTGTGCAGGGTGCATATGGCTATGACCGATATCAAGAGGATGTTGCAAAGTTAAAGGAGTGGTTAGACAGCCATCCTGAATATGAAATAGCAGGGGAACCAAGAGAATTTCTCTATGACTCGCCTTTTACACCCGCACCATTAAAACGGCGTGAAGTCCAAATCCCAATTCGCAAGCGCTAAAAACAAAATAGACGAACATCCTTTGTGATCTTGATCGCATTTACTCACCCTCAAGATCACAGGAGCATAGATTCGAGATCGCAGTGCAAACCTTGATAGAAAGCGATACTAATCCCATAGAGAAATTCTTTCTAAGGGTAAAAGCAATGATTCTTAATTCACTAAACCAAGTTCGCTCGATTGTTATCAAGAGCATTGCTGGCACTGAACAAGCGATTGTATTTCTAGGCAAAACCTTTGTAGTCGATAAAGCTTATGCCTCTCTTAACGAAGCGATCGCAGGATGCAGAAGAGATTTAGATTTGGGTATGGCAATATTAATCGCACCTGAAGAAAACCAGTTTAAGGTTTGGGTTGCGATTCCTAACGAATTGATTTGGCAAGCAGCCTAATTTGCTTTCACCACCAACAACTCATCCCAACGGGTAGTACATCTAGGTGATCGCATATCGCTACGCATTTTCCAATCTTGCCTAATCCCCTCACTGGCAAACCGAATCGTTCCAGAGCCATACCGCCTGTTCAGTAAGTCGATTACCTCCATTAATTTTTCATCATGCACATCTACGGCGGGTGCAAGAAAATCCAACTGTACTGCATTAACGGAGCTTAAATCATTCAGACTAACGCCACATTTTTTATAACTGAATCCTTCTCGAAACAAACTTGACATACAGAACTTTGCATACCGAATCAATATTTGAGAGCTATTCGTCGCCGTCGGCAAAGAAACTGTAACTGAATTACTGTATTGCGGGTCATTGGGCTTGAATCGGTTAGTTGTCAGAAATACCCCTAGAACCGATGTTCGTAATTTCCTATGTCTTAATTTTGCCGCCGCCCTTGCTGCGTGGTGGGCGATTGCCTCATGCATTTGTGCCAACGTAATTACAGGCATACCAAACGAACGTGAACAAATCATATTCTTTTGCGGAGGGGCGATCGCTTCCAATGGCAGACAAGATAAACCACGAAGTTCATACATGATCCTGACACCGACAATACCCATGATTTGCTTGATAAGCGACTCATTCGCATCTCGTAACTGTGCCGCCGTTGCGATACCCTGCGATCGCAGTCTCACCCCTAAGCGTCGATTTATGCCCCAAATATCTTCGACTGGTAGATTAGCTAATAGGCAATCGCGCAGCTCGTCAGTCAGTAATTCGGCTACACCACTTACTGATTTCTTAGCAACACGATTAGCAGCCTTGGATAAAACCTTGGTTGATGCAATCCCGATACCTGTCGGAATACCAGTCCATCTAAGAACTTTCTCTCGCAGTTTGGCGCAAAATTCCATCAATCCATCGGTTCCCAAGTGGGTGAAGCCAGATAAATCTAAAAAGCATTCATCAATCGAATAAATCTCAACTTCTGGCACAGATGCGAAAAGCACATCGTAAACGCGGTGACTCAGATCTCCATAAAGTTCGTAATTTGATGACAGCGCGATCGCCCCTGCGTTTTGCAAGGTTGCTTTATATTTGTGGTAAGGCGCACCCATCGGAATACCCAATGCTTTTGCTTCAGGCGATCGCGCCACGATGCAGCCGTCATTGTTGCTAAGTACAACAACGGGTTTACCTTCGAGATTGGGGTTAAATACTCGTTCACAGCTAACGTAGAAGCTATTGCAATCGACGAGTGCTATGCAGGGTGCGGATGGCATGAGTAACTACTCCCCATATTTGGAACTCAGTATCTTTGGTGATGCAGATTGTCTGACAATTGGGGTTTTCCGATAGCAGCCACATCTGTCGCCGATTTTGCTTGACGCGGCGCACTACTAACTCACCATCGATCGCAGCCACCACAATTTTGCTGTCAGTTGGCTTTACGGAGCGATCAACAATCAAGAGATCGCCATGCTGCAAACCACTTTCAAGCATTGGTTCACCCTCAAATCGCATAAAAAAAGTCGATGTGGGCTGATTTATCAAGTAACGATTGAGATCTAAGCAATCTTCGAGATGAGCGTCCGCAGGAGAGGGAAATCCCGCCGAAATCGCGCTAGAAAATAGTGGCAGCAAGACTAATGAATCAGAACAAGGCTTTTTAATCTGACTGATAGTAGCCATAGATATTCATAAATCATTTTATGAATATCGTACAGTATTCAAAGTGTTTATGTCACGCTAAGAGATCCTCAGAGGCGATCGCACCAAAATCAACTTATCCAAGCTGTGCGACAACCAATCGACTAGGGGTAAGAATCATCTTTACTCTGAGCATAGGTTTACTAATCAAAAGACTTATTTCAAATGACATAAATATGAAGCTAATCGTGAAAAAGGATTGCTAAACAAATGGCACAGTGTTAAGTTTTATTACATTCAATAGAATTTAGACAGGTAATTGCTATGTCCCCTATTTTTTCTCCAGACTTCAACAACTTTGAGAATATTAACCAAACTCAAGCTTGGTCTTTGTTTTTTGCGTTTGGACGGAATTCTAATCTATTAGGTTCAGGTCGCTCAAATGGTCGCTTTTTCACTTTATTTCTGACAGCAGCACTGGTTGCAGCAGTTGTGGAAGTATTAATTTTATCTATCTAGCCCAAGTTTCTACTAATCAAAAGAAGGCAAAAAAGAAATGATTTTAAAATTTATTGTTGCGTTACTCACCTCAAAGATTTCTCGTGAAAATAGAGCACTTCCACAGGGAAAAAACAGAATATCTAACGCCATGCGTTTTTATAAATAGCGCTTTATCGACTTTATCCGATATGGCGATCTGTAGCGATTCGGATTGGTCAACTAGGATCGCAGCGTATTTCAATTAGAAATCCATCGGGGTCATAAAAATAAACACCTCTGCCAGTAGGACGAGTAACAGGCTCACCCTCAATTTGGACTTGATGCGATCGCAATACTGCCACCGCTTGCTCAAACAATTCAGGAGCAATATCAAAGGCTAGATGATTAGCACGAGTAAATTGTCGCTGTGGATCGAGATCGGGCGGAGTAAGTTCTGGTTCCCAAAACAAATCGAGAACTATGCCATCGGGAGTTCTAAAATTCGCTACTTTACCTGCTGCTACTGAATCGATTAGAGTACTGGGAACCTCATCACCAATGAGTTGATGCAGTCCCAAAATGCTGCCATAAAAATCACAAGAGACTTGCATATCCCGCACATTCAAAGCAATGTGATGTACTCTTCGTAAAGCTCCATTCGCGATCGTAGATAGCATAGTCGAACTATTGGATGACATAAAATCAGTTCTAGCTAGGTTTACCAATAGTGTAAGACGGTTAGCGCAAAATTTTGTGTTCAACAAGTCTGAAAAGCTTCCTAGAGTCATAACTTAAGATTGAGGAGCGGCAAACTTTGCTAAACGTTTCGCGAGATAAGTATATCTATGCCGATCGCTGACTTGTCTGACAGCCAGCCCGATCGCCTTAGACTCCCCGACAATAATCGCAAGCTTCCGCGCACGAGTCAGCCCAGTATAGAAAAGATTACGAGAAAGCATTAGAAAATGCTGCATAAACAGAGGCATGATTACCACAGGATACTCGCTGCCCTGCGCCTTGTGGATCGTCGTCGCCCTCGCGAGAGCAATCTCATTAAGATCGGCATAATCATAGACTACCTGCCGATCGCCAAATACTACCGTGACTTCCCGCTCCTCCAAATCGACACCCGTAATCGTACCAATGTCCCCATTAAAAACCTCACGGTTATA
>DCSN01000040.1 GCA_002325645.1 Pseudanabaena sp. UBA1465 | reverse complement strand
CGCGCACGCCTAATTATTCACTTTGTAGCGCCTATTCTTTGGGTGGGAAGGGAGTATGATTAATCCATTTTGCCGAGTTTAAGCTTTCAGCCCGTAATTTATTACAGGGCTGCGGCGACCTCTAGCCAAATGCTAAAATTATTTGACTAGCAGTAGAGCGCTAAATCAGGATCTCGCATCTAATTCAGAGCAGAGGAAATTACGATGACTGCCATAACAATAAGAAAAGCCACTACCCCATCTTTAATCGTTGACCAAGACAGACCGATTGCGGAACACCGTGTGATCTTACATGAGGTTAGTTGGCAAACTTTTGAAAATTTACTCGCCGATGTGGGCGATCGCCGCAAAACCTTATTTCATTACCTCAATGGCACTTTAGAAATTATGTCCCCACTCTCACTTCATGAAGGTAGTAATCGATTTATTGATGACTTAATTCGAGCGTTTTCTGATGAGCTAGAAATTGATTTGCGAAAGCTTGGTTCTTTACTGATGAAAATTCCCGATCTAAAGTTAGGCGCAGAACCAGACTCTTGTTATTACATCCAAAATGAACCAATAATTCGCGGTAAAGAAGTAATAATTGTCGGACAAGATCCACCGCCTGACTTAGTTTTAGAAGTGGATATTACCAATCCTAGCGATAGCCGTTTACCGATATATGCTTTGCTAGGCGTGCCTGAAGTGTGGCGTTATGATGGCTATAGCTTGGAATTTTTAGCTTTGCAAGATGGCGAGTATGTTGCAATTGAGAAGAGTTTAGCTTTTCCTGATTTATCTGCCGCGATCATCGTGGAATATGTGCAGCAGCGCTTAATTTTGGGAGAGAGTGCAACTTTAAGGGAATTTCGGAAATGGGTACGGGCTAATTTGGTGCGATCTCATCCCAAAAAGTGCGTGGATTGATTACTGAAGTATTTTCAATTGGGTTCAATACGAGCAAATCATTGTCTCCAGTAATCAGATGAGAAGCATCGCCATTTAAGGCTAAGTCGATAAATTTATCATCTTTTGGATCTCGACATAATTGAACTTGATTTAAAATTTCGACAAACAACCATACCGTTTTGATGCGGATAGATAATTCATCAATATCGTCATGGTCAATATATTTAGAAAATTTTGAGCGACCTAAAACAGATAAAACTTCGGTGAGAGTAGCAGCAGAGTATAAAATTACGCCATTATCTTCTCCCCAGTTTAGGATTTTGACTGAAATTGAATTTGGCGATAAAATGGCGCTAACTAAGACATTTGTATCGAGAACTAAACGTATAGAACTATTGGTTGTCATTTAATAGTTCGTTTAACTTGTCTTCGGTTAAGCCACGTTTTTCAGCTTTCTTGCCAATATTATTTCTAAATTGTTGAAATTCTTGAATGTTGATGCGAGTAATGCGTTGATAGTTTTCGATAGACATAATCACAGCGACATCACGATTCTGTTTGCGGATCATCACAGGTTCGCGTTGGGCTTTGTCGATGACTGCACCAAAAGATTGTTTGGCTTCTGTTGCTGAGACAATTTGCATAGCTTTAGCTCCTTTTTCTACATTATAGACAATTTGTCTATGATTTATGATCGCGATCGCCCCTGATCTTCTAAATTTAAAGCTTTATGTCCAGAGATTTTAGCATTGTTGCAGACCGATAATTCGGCTCATCTAGTCTGGAAATCTCTCAAAAAGGTGGTCAATTTCGTCTAAGTATTGTTTTATCTTACATCTCACTACTTCGAGAAGCTTTTTGTTTTCGCCACTTATCTTGCCCAATCGTTTAGTTTTTGCAATAATTTTTTCTCTTTCCGCAATATACTTTGCTAATTCTCTATCCTTAGGAATAAGTTGTATAGATTCTCCAAATTCTTCTATTCTGTCCAAGGCTCTATCGAGTTTATCTTCAATTAGTGCAAGATTATTGTTGCTATAATTATTACCGCGATCGCTACCAACACTACTAGAGCGATCGCGATCAGAAAATTTTGCTTTTGTCCCGCGTTCTTTTTACCAGATACAGTCTTCCAATCATCTGATTTAACCAAGTTAGACAGACTGCGCCAAATTTGAGCTTGTGTCAGTGAATCCTCTGATTTGATGCCAGTTACAACAACCAGTAATTCATAGTTGGGCGGCAGACAAAATCGCCTTAAATCTTCTGCTAGAGAATTTCGTAAATTTTGAGAATTTTTCCCAATTTGGGCTGTATCAGCCATAACATCAATCGAGTTTTCAAGCGTTAATGAATTTGAGATAGATATACTTAAATTCTCAAATTTGGAGCTATCAAAGTAGAATCCATTTTTGCCGCCAAGTTCAATCAGTCGGTCAATGTCACCAATACTAAATTCTCCCTGTAAATATTGAGAGGCGATCGCTCTGGTTAGTCGTTCATTTTCATCATTTGCCTCGGTTATCCAAGCGATCGAATGGCGAATAACTCGACCCGCAAAATCTTTTTTAGTTGGAGATTCTAAACCAGTAATAAGTAGAAAAAACTGATTATTAAACTTGGCTAAAACTAGAGATGGCGACTCACTTTGGATTAGATCAGATACACGGTTTAACAATGGCGGTACTTGAGGTTGCCAAGAATAATCAAAATCAGGTGAAGTGCCAGCGCTTTGTATATAAATTTCCATTGAATTACTCCATTAAGTCTATTAAATATCAAGCTTAAATATCCAGCAATGAATGTCCTTGTAAAACAGAAAATCCGCGGCCTGATTTACAACCCTTTGATAATTCACGAATCGCATTAATGAATGCTTCATCACCATATCCGAAAACATCTCTCAAAAAGTTCAAATCAAAGCCGAACCATTCCCAATTTCGGTTGTTAGATAGATAAAGTCTTAATAAAAATCTCAAAAGGTAACGTAATGGCTGTTCGCTATCCTTTGGACTATATTTAGCATCATGTCCAGTTTTGCGAAACATAAAGTGCGGCTCGCCATCTTTCTCGTCAATTCTAGAAAAAATGACACTGCCAACAGTCTGTACTGGTGTAATGACGACAACGACCTTGGATTGTAATGCTTCTGACTTAAACAGATCAAACAATCTCTTATATTCTTCTTTGATGCGATGGTTTAACTCTAAAGATAACTCTTCAGACTGTACATACTTCTCACACTTTACTGGCGCAAGGATTACCAATCTAGGAGACTCTAAACCCTGATAGGCGGTAGCAAACTTATCAATGATCTGCTGGGGACGGTTAATCTTTTCATGCCATCTGCCTTTAGCTTCCATCAATGCAGGAGCATCTATGGCCACCAAAACCGCCACACATTCAGTCATTAAAGTCTTTACAAACTGCTTCTGTTCAGGAGTAGCCTTTGCCAATAAATATCCACCTGGATAGTCACGAAAATTTAATCGTAACGAAGGTGGCTGTCCCTTTCTACCCAAATCAAACAAGAAAGATCTTAAATCTTCAGGTTCACCACCTGTTCCTTTAATTCCACCACTTGCTTCAAACGTATCAAATAAGCTTTTTAACTCAATCAGTCGTTCCTGCAAAATTGCCGAGCTTTCCTCTTCGGGAGTTAACTGAAGATCAATCTCACTCATGTTGTTAGCAAACTGCTCATACATCGCTGTTAAGAGCGTGGTTTTTCCCACATTGCGAGAGCCGAGCATCGTGATTTTAAGTTCTTGCATTGCCATTTTCTCTTTTACTTCTCTGGTTATTTCTCTTGTTATTTCTAAAGTTTGATTAAATGATCCTGACTTGCTGATAAAGCTTGCTCTACCACAGTCAACCACTCCCGCCTTAATCGAGAATTTTCGCCTAGTTTTTCAAATTCAGCCGACCAGATATCTGAGCGCACTTCTTGTAGAAAAATTAGCCATTCATTTTTTACATCTTTTGCCCGTAGAACGCGATCGACAAATTCCTCAACGATCGCATAGGCGGCTTGACTTGGCTCACAGAGTAACTCTTCTAATGCCAACTCACACTCATAAAGCGCTTCAGCTTGAAGAGTTTCTAAGATCCCAAGGATTTCTTGAGCCGATGGTGATTTGGATAAATGAATTGTTTCATCGGGAGTTAATCTATCTAAATGTTTGCGAATTCGATGCTGGATTAAGCTTCGATAGGACAAATTAAAACTGGCAAGAATATTGAAACCTAACTTCAACCCAACCAAATCGACTGGCAGAATGTTCTCAATGTCTGACAAAAACTCACTACCTTGATTGTCGGTTAACGCATTCAACTTACCTTGCTTGCTCAATATATCTACAACCTGAGCCTTAATTCCTTCAAGCGATTGCTTCAACCCATCATCTAAACTCAAGAAATGTTGAGACAAGTGGGCGCGTATTTCGTGAAGATATTTGTTATAGGCAATACCATAGGCAGCTTCCTTGTCACGGAGAGCTTTAATATCAGCAATAGATGGAATTCCCGTATCCTCTTTACATTTCTGTATTGCAGCCTTGACTTGATTTTTAAAATCAATATCCTGAGCATCACGCTGATATCGTAATTCTCGCAGTAAGCCCTCTAAACCGACAGTTA
>DCSN01000176.1:28665-32255 GCA_002325645.1 Pseudanabaena sp. UBA1465 | reverse complement strand
CGAGCAGCACAACAATCTGGATTTGGTTTTAATAATTGATGCCGACTCTTGCCCATTTTGACTGCACCCAAACATATAACAAAAATAATCCAGACACCAAGGCAGCGATCGCCCATTTAATCGAGTCTTTCCACAGAGTGGTACTAATCCGTCTTTTGATTTCGTTTCCTTGCAATTGTGTTTGATTGATAGATGTATTAATTTCAGTTAATATTTTCTTCTTAACCTCTTGAGGTTTTGGAATTTCTACGGTGGTTGACTTCTGCTGAGGATTAAGAGATTTTAAAACATTACGAATTTCATTATCAGTATTAGCTTTATTTAAACGATCAGCGATCGCTTGTACTGGCATACTTTGTTTGACAGTTTTAGTAATCACATCAGCTTGACGAATATTTTGCACACGAACTGTATTAATAACGACTAAGGGAATACCTAAGAAAAAAAATATTGCCATTACAAAAGCCATCCAAGAAATAATCTTTGCAGCAAGTGGTTCCCATTTCATCCTTGCGCTATATTCTCCGAAAAAAACTAAGGGAAAAGATAATAATAAAAGTGGAACCCTCTCAACAACCTGTCCATAGGTAATCAGTTCCCAAGTTGCATCAGTAAATTTCAAAGGAATTATCAGCGTAAAGAAATCTAACAAGAATAAAATTAATAAGCAATAGCCAATACCTCTTAATAATAAGAAAGTCTGCCTACTCATTGCTGGTACTTGAATGTCTTGCATAACTATCTCCTATTTGTTAATTGACTTTATTTTTCGTGAAAAAGTATATATAGATGTCCTAAATCATTTATAAAAAGTTAGCTTTCCAATTTTGATACCAATCAATCCATGAGTTTTCTAGTGTCCCATAAGCTTTATCTAGCTTGGTTGTTTTTAATGAAACTGCTAGGGTCGTCAACAAACATTTTCTGTCGCGTAAATCCCTAAACCCAAGCAAATAAAAACCGATATGTTCAAGATTAATATTATGGACAAACTGGTCTTCGGTAATAGTTGCCATACCATGAGAATTGATGCAGGAAGATAAATAAGCACGATCTCCATCTGAGAATAATGCATAATAACCTATTGAATCTAAATAATGAATATTAAGATTCTGGGATGAATTGAATCCTGACATTTCTAAGTATCTAGTAATTTCTGTAGTTCCAGAAATATACAAACTATCGATTTCCAGCAAATCTTGCTTTGGTGAAATATAAGTATATTTTTTTGCAGCGATCGCCCCATTTTTTAAAGCGGCATCAAAATCCTTGCTTGATTGCAATTTCCAACCACGCAAAGATAATTGATTTGGGAATTGAAATTTTGGACGATTTTGAAGATGGGGAATAAATAGAGAAATACCGATAGTGATAAGACTTGATAGGGAAATAATTGCTAAGCAATATATTTTAAATATTTTTAAAGATTGTAATCTCGATCTATTAAATCTAGATCTTACTTTTAGCATTTAATCCTCCCTGATTAGATTTATCAGAGTTATTGAGTATCCGATAAGCTATGCCTCCGACAAAAAAGACAATAAGATTTGAGAAAATGCTTGCACCTCCTCCCACATGCCAATAGTTAAAGTTGTTAATATCGCCATTATTTAAAAGGATTGCCAGTGAAGATAGTCGGATAGTATTAATGATAACAATTGAAAAAATTGTACTAATATAAATATAAATTTGTTTGGTTTTACTGACAGGATAAATATTTAATAAAACTACTATAAATGGCAACATTGTTAATATTGGACCAACGCTAGAGCAGCTAGGCATTATTTCAACTGACCCATTGGGTAAAGAGACTACGGCATTTTGTCTAACGGATTGAAGTCCTATATAGTGCAGCATGAAATTGAGTAACTGAGCATCAATATTGATGATTGGCTTCAATACATTATATAAAGATGCGTAGGGTACAGAAATTAATGTTGCAATTAATATTTCAGATTTATAGTTTTTTAGCCTTCTAAATCCTACGGCTATTAACAATATTCCCATAAAAGTAATAACAGGAAATACTCCAGATAATATATCAACTTTTGATAGGTAAGATTGGCTAAAGCCATGTCTTATAATCATCCAAAAAATCAAGATTAAACCAAATATTGATGAAATTAAGTCGCCACGAAATTTGAGGCTAAATCTACGATTCCATAGTAAAAATCCGATACCTAACCATCCCAATCCATCAAGTAATGATGGGATTCTTTCTGACATTTTCCAAATATAGTAAAGATGTAAAATTGCTAGGCTACTAAGAGCTATTAACACCCAAAAAACATGATATTTATATTTTTTTTTGAATTGTTGGATTTGCAATTCCATAAGATTTTCACATCTTTATAACTAGATAACTAGATTGGCGATCGCGAGTCTTGTTGATCGCGAAGGGTCTGAAAATCCTTATCAGGACTCCACTGAATCGAGCTATCACGCCCTGTCCAAAATACGCGGACTTTGGCTTCATAAAGTCGATTCACCATTTCTTCAACCACACTTGTAGCTGAGGCGATCGCAATTTTAGGATTGATTGCTTCCAAAATTTTGGGATCAATCTGTCCGCCTGTCCACCAGAGAATATTTGCCGATAATTTGGGTAATAGGTCTTTTTGGGTGATGATTATTTGCTGAGATTTTTGGTCAACATTGGCAAGCAGTAACCAAGATAAATCGCCCGTTTTAATTTTGAGAATATCGGGTGACTGATTGATTAATTGGACTGCTACTTGGTTATTAATCGTGATTGTTTCACCTGCCTTTAGAGAGGATAAAGGGGTTTTGGCATTGGCGAGGGCTTGCTGTAGGTTTTGATAGGGTTTAGGAGTGACACCAAGACTGATATCGCGAAATTGGGCGATCGCGACTGAACCAGATATTAAAGTATTCCAGCCATCGCTGACATCAGGTTGGGTATCCGTAGAAATTGCCCAATCAATCCGATTAACCCCCATTTTTTGCAAAAGGGGCTGTAGGCTAAAACCAGCAAATTGCCGATCGCCACTATTAATCAGTACTGTTTGATTTTGATTTTTAATGAGCATAATCGGCACATCATTAAAAGCGGGTAATGTCACTTGAAAAGTATTTGCTTGGGCGATCGCGTTAGGTACAAATAGGACTACGCAAGCCAAAACAAAGGCAATCGTCCAGCGCTGCATTTTGCCAAACCAAGGTACAAGCCAAATTGCCACAAATAGAGCATAGGCGATCAACATTTGCCAGAGATGAATTGTGCCGACATTTGTATTGGCGCTGGGCAAGGTGTTAACCCATTGAGCAATGTCAATTGTCCAATGCAAGATGGGGTAAAGTAACCAAGCGATCGCTGCCCCAATCGGTACAAAGATAATTGCCAATAGTCCGCTAATAATGCCGCCATAGGTACTAATGGAGACTAAAGGTGTCGTAAATACGTTAGCCAATAAGCTATAGGGAGTAAGTTTGCCAAATACCAATAGTTGCAATGGCAATGTCCAGATATAAGCGGCGATCGGTACAGATATTAATTCGGCGATCGCAGGGGGGAGCCATTCTACACGTTCGGAAATCGAGCGTGAGGTGGTGACGAGCCCAAAGGTGGC
>DCSN01000176.1:21670-28474 GCA_002325645.1 Pseudanabaena sp. UBA1465 | reverse complement strand
TAAAATTGATGGACTCGCGCCTGTGAGCAGTAAATATCCCAGCAAACAGAGACTACCAACTAAAAACTTAATTTTTAGCGAATTATTGCGAGTAATAGCGATCGCGGCTCCTAAAACCAACGTCACCTGAAACCCTGAAGCCGCCAATACTGCCGCCAAACCTGCTTGAATAAACGCATCCTTTAAATCGCTCGGCAGATCTACGGCGCGACTACCCAATACCAAAGAGCTAAGTAATGAACCTTCGGGAACGCCTGCACCCATCACATGGGCGCGGACAATCTTGCTCACAAACCACCATTCCCCAAAAGATGGCGAATTACCCTCAAAAACTAGCGATCGCCCGCTTAATCCTGCAAATACCCCCTGTCGCGCTAGATAGGATTTGAAATCAAAGGCTCCAAAATTATCGGCACGACTGGGCAAATATAATCTTCCTGAAAGTTCGATCGCCTGCCCTGCGCGTAAACCTGTCACCTCAATCAATGGCACGGTCACATATAATTTCCCCGAAGTAGCCACAAACTTATTAGCCTGATCAGGTTTCAGATTTGTAGCGTTACTATTTGGACTTGCCGCAGGCTCAGGTTTTTGATTGAGATCCTTAATATCAAGTTTGCCAGAAGCATTTATTTCCCTGACCTCTAGCAAAAATTTGGCGCGATCGCTGCGCGTTAAACTAGGAGCCTCAACCAACTGTCCGCGTACGATTACATTCGATAGCGGTGCATATTTGGAAACATCGTTAGCTTCAGGTTGGGGAGTACGAAATTTTACATAAAAGCAAGCAAAAATTGCAATTAATGTGGCCAATAGGTATACCCATCGTTTAGGCCCCAATCGCCAAACCGCAGGAATCACTAGCGATAAGCTAAAGCCAACTCCCAATACCGTATAAAGATTTGTCCAATCTGGCAAAAAACTGGCATAAGCCCCTGCCACAAAGAACAAAGCCAAAACTAAAGCAATTTGCGATCTCCTCATTTACTCAATTTTTGGCAATTTTTAAGGTTAACTGAAGGGGTCGTCATAATTGTTCAGAATCGCGCGATCGCTAAATTCTGAGGGTGGGCGATCGTTGCTCCAAGCCCACCACACTGATTGGCAATCGCATTGATAAAACTCTTGCCATTTACGTTGATGGTTTTCAGTATAAACAGGCGATCGGCGATTAACCCACACAGCTTCAGCTTTACTGGGTGGCTGTCCACATTTAGGGCAGCAAAACCCATGAGCATGGGTAGCCTTTTCGACCCACTCTGGCGGAATTGGATTAAAAGCTTCCATAAATTAGATGGACAAGTGGTTTGCAGCTATTCTATGCAAAGCATGATAACAGCAAATATAGCTGTACCCCAAAACTCAATGAGGAATTGCGGCGCTTCGTGACGCAATTCCTCATTGAGTTTTGTTAACAATGAAAATGTGAACTTATTTCTTCTTGCTAAACCAAAACTCTAAATCTGCAAGACTATCGAAATCCAAAATCGCTTCAGCAAGACTCTCTAAGCGAGGGATATGTAGTCTCATAATTCGAGTATGCAGCTTTGGTGGCACAGTTCCAAACTTATGAGTCAGCAATCTCAAAACAATCGCAACTAATCCTTCTTTACGTCCTTCTTGCCGTCCTTCTTGCCGCCCTTCTTGCCGTCCTTCTTGCAAAATTTCTTGATATGTTACTGATTCGCGCATGAGATCTCTCCTTAAAATTTGCTTAACAATATTTTTGTCTAAAACCAGACCAGCCAATACATAGGTTGCGGCTCCTATGGTTTTGCGAGTATTGAGATAGGTACTTAAAACCTGTGGCATACGCGCAGCGTGTGCGACAGGTTTTAAGTACCTACTTGTTAAACATTCACGCTAAGATGTAAAGGTTTGTTACAAATTTTCTAAATCGTCCTTCCATCGTTAGTGAGCCGTGTCAGCTTTATCTTCTGAAACCAATTATCGCTGGAGTCGTGACAACTACTCTGAATTCGCCCGTACCCTAGATATCTGGCGCACCGTTTTGACCTTTTCTTGGATGATCTGGATCGATGGTAAAAAATGGAGCTATATCGGCGGAAAAACTGAAGCCAAGGTCAAAAAACGCACCAGAAAACGGGCGATCTGGTTACGCGAGTCGATGCTGCAACTAGGTCCCACATTTATTAAAGTGGGGCAGTTGCTTTCCACCCGCGCCGATATTTTGCCGACGGAGTCCGTCGAGGAGCTATCCAAATTACAGGACAAAGTTCCCGCCTTCACTGCCGAAAAAGCTAAGCAAATTATTGAGTTGGATTTAGGTAAACCCATTGAAGAAATGTTTGGGTACTTTGATCCGATTCCTCTTGCGGCAGCAAGTCTGGGACAAGTACATAAGGCGCAACTGCATACGGGCGAAGAAATCGTGGTTAAGGTGCAGCGTCCGGGGTTATTAAAATTATTTGCGATCGATTTGGGAATTCTCAAAAAAATTGCCCAATATTTTCAAAATCATCCTAAATATGGAACGGGACGCGATTGGGTTGGCATTTATGAAGAATGTAGCAAAATTCTCTATGAAGAGGCAGATTATTTAAAAGAAGGCAAGAACGCAGATACCTTTCGGCGTAATTTTCGCGGCGATCGCCGCATCATGGTTCCGCGTGTATATTGGCGCTATGCCTCACGCCGTGTCTTGACCTTGGAATATATGCCGGGGATCAAAGTTAGTAACTATGAAGCCCTCGAAGCCGCAGGACTCGATCGCCAAGCGATCGCCCGTATCGGTGCAGAGGCATATCTAGAGCAATTACTCAATCATGGCTTTTTTCACGCCGATCCCCATCCCGGAAATTTAGCAGTGACAGGTAAAGGCGAACTAATTTTCTATGACTTCGGGATGATGGGGCAGATCCAATCGATTACCCGTGACAAATTGTTACGCACTTTCTTTGGGATCGCTCAAAAGGATGCGGAGGCAGTGGTTAATTCCTTGATCGAGTTGGGAGCCTTAGAAGTTAACGGCGATATTGGTCCAATTCGGCGATCAGTGCAATATATGCTCGACAACTTCATGGGGCAACCTATGGATAAGCAATCTGTAGCATCAATTAGTGATGATTTGTACGATATTGCCTATGACCAACCCTTTCGTTTTCCTGCCACCTTTACCTTTGTAATGAGAGCGCTCTCTACCCTTGAAGGTTTAGGTAAAGGACTTGATCCCAATTTCAACTTTATGGAAGTCGCGAAACCCTACGCAACCAATCTTATGGAAAATGGTAATAGCAAAGAATCAGGCAGTCTGTCCACGGCTTTTCTCGGTGAATTAGGTAGACAGGCGGCACAGGTGAGTAATACAGCGATCGCTTTACCGCGCCGCATCGATGACACCCTTGCCAAACTTGAACGCGGGGACATTCGCGTCAGAATCAAATCTCAGGAAACCGATCGCCTACTACGCCGCCTCAGTAATGTCGGCATCGGCGCAATTTACGCCTTATTGGGAGCCACTTGCTTTCTTTGCGCCACCCTCTTATTAGTAAACGGTTGGTTAGCCCCTGCAATTGCGGCGACAGCGATCGCCATAGTTTTTGTATTAATTTTATTGCGCTTACTATCGCGAATAGATCGTCCTGAACGATGATATTTAAAACTATAGAAAATCCGTAAGCATTTCCCTATAGTTTACGGATACTGCTTTAGTTTTCACCCGTGAGGGTTAAACTAAAGATTGCGGTAGCAACACTTGTCAATTCAATACTTCGAGTCGAACCACCTAACATGAAGCGTCTATTTGCGGGAGCAACCGATACAGGCTGCGTGAGATCAGCCAACCAAGATTCTTACTATATCGATCCTGAGGGGCGATTTTTTGTAGTTGCTGATGGGATGGGAGGACATGCAGGCGGTGAGGTGGCAAGCAAGATTGCTGTCGATTCCATTCGTGAATGTCTAGAAACACTTTGGGATGTCGAAGCCACACCTCAAAAACTAATGCAAGATGCGATCGATAAAGCAAACCAAGCCATTATTAACGATCAAATTGCCAATCCTGTCCGATCGGACATGGGAACAACTGTGGTTGTACTCATATTTCGTGACGAACAGCCTTGGTTTTGTCATATCGGTGACTCGCGCTTGTATCGCTTTCGTGGGGCAAAACTAGAACAAATCAGTGATGACCATACATGGATTGCTCGTGCGATTCAAACAGGAGTAGTCAATGCTGATGATGCGAAGAGTCATCCTTGGCGACATATGCTCTTGCAATGCTTGGGGCGAGAAGATTTGAAATCTGTCACTGCCAAGGATATTGAATGGCAACCTGGCGATCGCTTCTTAATTTGCAGTGATGGCTTGACCGAAGAACTAAGTGATGACCGTATTGCCCATCAACTTAAGGCTACTCGTAACTGTCAACAAGCCGCCGAATCACTGATCGAGGCGGCAAAATTGCGTGGTGGGCGCGACAATATCACCGTAGTAATTGTCTCTAATGAGTTGAACCACAATAATTGAGATAATTGAGATAATTGAGATTATCTGTATATATCGGGCTTAATTCTAAGCTGCACCTATACTAGACGCGCAAAGATTTGTAATTCCTAATGAGTACCATTCGGAGAATCAGCTTTTTAATGCTGCTGACCCTAGCCTTGGTCGCGACCATCGCCCTGTCAGATGTTCGCTTCTTTGCGAATTCCGAGGCAAAGTCTAGCCTTGCAGAAGAGGCTTGGGGACAAGCAGGTTCGATCGCCTATCAAGCGGCGGCGAAAACAATGCGCTCCAAAAACCCTGAAGGCATACCCCTCGATAATGTGCAGAAACGCTATTTACGTCGATATTTCATTGATTATCTGGATCGAGTTACCGTTATTTATGGCGCTCAAATGATGGATCGCTGGATTCTCGGTAATATTGCCGTACATTTTGGCAAAGTTGAGACGATCGCCCAAACCTATTGCGATCGCATTTATTTACGCGATCCCTACGACCCTGAAAACATTAAGCAATTGGGGATCTTAGCTCACGAAATGATTCATGTACGTCAATGCGCCAAAATTGGTGGCTTAGATCAGTTTGGCTACCAATATTTTGTGGAATATAAACGAGCTAAACAAAAGTACGAAAATAATCTAATGGAGCGAGAAGCCTACGATTTACAAAATCGCTTTATCAAAGCCAACCAATAAAGAAGCAGCTTGCGTCTCTTATAATTGTTACGTTACTTCATGCCTTCGCTGTTTTGTATACTCGACCTCTCGCCAATCTCATCGAACAATTGCAACGCCTCCCAGGTGTAGGGACAAAAACTGCTCAACGCCTGTCGCTCCACATCATCAAACGTCCTGTCGAAGAGATCGAAGCTCTTGCTAACGCTTTAATCCAAGCCAAGCAGCAGGTTGGTAGTTGTACTGTGTGCGGACATTTATCGGCAGAACCAATCTGCGAGATCTGCGCTCATCCTAGCCGTGATAATTCGATTATTTGTGTAGTTGCCGACTCCCGCGATCTGATCGCGCTAGAAAAAACCCGTGAATATCGCGGTAAATATCATGTTCTGGGCGGACTCATTTCGCCAATGGATGGCATTAGCCCCGATCAACTCAATATTCAAAACCTAGTGCGTCGTGTCAGTGGCAATAAGGTCGCTGAGGTAATCATGGCGATCGCGCCCAGTGTCGAAGGTGAAACCACCACTTTATATGTAGGTGGATTATTAAGACCTTTTACAAAAGTTACGCGCATTGCCTTTGGCATTCCCATGGGCGGTGATTTAGAATATGCAGACGAGGTAACTCTCGCCAAAGCGATCGAGGGTAGACGCGAACTGGATTTCTAATTTTCTGTAGTTACAGAAAATTATGAAAATATCTTGTTGCATATTGTTCCATCATGCAGATAATATTTTGCTGGTTTGCAACGCAAGAATAATGATGATTAACCCATTCCCTAGAAGGAGTTCTATGACAGCTTTATCTGGGTTAATTGGTTCTGGGTGCATGATCTTTGGTTTGCCATGCTTGCCACCGATCATTGCTAGTCCATCCACTAAACAGCCACAGGCAATTTTGGTTTTAGGCGGCTCCCCCACCCGTGAGAAATTTGCTGCTCAATTTGCTCTAAAACATCCACATCTGCCAATTTTTGTCTCCTCAGGCAGTCCAGAAGAATATGCAAAATATGTATTTGATCGCGCAGGAGTAGATCGGGGCCGTATTCATTTGGACTACCGAGCCGTTGATACTGTCACTAACTTTACAATCATGGTGACAGAATTACAAAAACGAAATATTAAAGATGTATACATAATTACATCGGATTTTCATATGCCCCGCGCCCTTGTTATTGGCAAAATCGTTTTAGGCAGTCGCGGTATTGAGATGTATCCCATCACGATTCCGTCAGAAATTCAATCCGAAAATCCTGCTAAATCCTTGCGTGACGGATTACGCTCAGTGTTTTGGTTAGTTACAGGTAGCTAGAAATAGACGAAGGCGGCGCAAAGCTTCGACTTCATCTATTTGGGTAAAGCTAGACTTTTGATGGATGGTGCTAATTTCAAAAAAATTTCAAAAAACTATTGCCTGAAAATCCAACATGGTGTTATCTTAGTAAAGCGCTAAAAAAAGCGCCGAGCCGGGATAGCTCAGTTGGTAGAGCAGTGGACTGAAAATCCACGTGTCACGAGTTCAAATCTCGTTCCTGGCATAAAAATAAAAAAAGTTGGCTCAGCCAACTTTTTTTATTATTTGTATTAACGAATAGATGCGTTACGTTGCACTAAAGCATCCTACATTAGCTAAGACAAAGCAAAGCCCAAAAGATAAATAG
>DCSN01000176.1:11356-21607 GCA_002325645.1 Pseudanabaena sp. UBA1465 | reverse complement strand
CTATTTATCTTTTGGGCTTTGCTAAATGACAACGTAAAACACTGTAATTGGTATAAGATTCCAAAAGCGAAGTCATCACATAATTGATTGGAGATATAGCCTTGAAAGGAATTTTGATTAGCTTTGGCATTATGGCGATCGCTGTACTGGTCATTGTAGTTGCTCAAATTACAGGCGGACAGCCAGCAGTTGCTAGTAGTGGTGCGCCATCTACAGGCGCACCAAATCAAACAGAAGTAAAAATAGCAGAAGCACCTTTAACTAATATGAGTGATTCCGAAATCAAAGAAACTGGCACTGGGCTTAAATATCAAGTAATCACTGCTGGCACAGGTGCAACACCTAAAAAAGGCGATACCGTGGTTGTGCATTACACAGGCACTCTCGAAGATGGAACTAAGTTTGATAGTTCTCGCGATCGCAATAGTCCCTTTTCCTTCAAGCTTGGAGTTGGTCAAGTGATTAAGGGATGGGATGAAGGCTTAGCCGATATGCGTGTAGGCGATTGCCGCACCTTGATCATTCCTCCAGATCTTGGTTATGGTGCGCGAGGAGCAGGTGGAGTCATTCCTCCTAATGCCACATTGATTTTTGATGTCGAGCTATTGCGTATTTCTTAATCTCCTTGTAACGACGGATCGCGTCATTATTCAGGTTCTAAATAAATAAGGGGCGCAATGCGCCCCTTATTTATTTAGAACTATACATAGGCTGGACACAAGTGTTATAATCAGAAGCCTGTGAAAAAATGACAATCTTTGTAACTAAATAAATAAGTAACGGTTATGACAAAACGTACTCTACGCGGTAGCGTCCGCAAAAAGAAACGCACCTCTGGATTTCGCGCTAGAATGGAAACCCCCACAGGTCGCCGCGTCATCAAAGCACGTCGCAGCAGAGGTCGAGTTCGCTTGACAACTGTATAATTTGTTATCAGATTTAATCCGTAAACCTATTCGTACTTAAAGTGTACTTGTTTATTTCCTAGTGCTTCCTAATCAAAACCGTCTTAGACGGCGAGACGACTTTGCGAAAGTATATGCCAATGGGGATCGCTACAGAGGCAAGTATTTAAATCTAAAAATTCTTTTAGATGTTAACGCAGAATCCACCAAAATTGGTATCGTTGTTAGCAAAAAAGTTAGCAAGTTGGCGGTAAGCCGTAATCGATTTAAGCGTCAACTTCGCGCCATTTTTCGACAACTTCTGTCACAATTAAAAGGAGGATTGCAAATTGTTGTAACAGTTATTGCTTCTCAGAGCAAGCCAAGTTATCAGCAGCTTTGTGATGATCTTAAGAATTTATTAGCAAAGGCGAAGGTTTTGCATGGCAATTAATGAGGAAGTTTATTACGAAGGCGCACCTCACATCGGCGATCTAATTGTTAGCTTGCTGATGAGTATTTTTGTGATCACAATTCCCTTTGGCATTGCTGCGATCGCAAGAGCTTTATGGGTACGTTATCGCATCACCAATCGACGCATTACCGTTACAGGTGGCTGGAGAGGTCAAAACCGCACAGATATTGTGTATGCGGAAATCTCCAAAATTGTCACGGTTCCCCGTGGTTTAGGTAGTTGGGGTGACGTGGTGCTGACCCTCAAAGATGGTTCGCGGCTTGAGTTAAAGTCTCTGCCTAATTTCCGTGAGACATACGAATATATCGAATCAAAGCTGAGCCTGAAAGCACAGGACAGAAGCGGTGCAATCGGTAGCAAAGCCTAAAATAAAATATTTCAGCGATCGCCCTAGAAGCTAAACTCTTGGGCGATCCTAATTTTGATAAGTGATCAATAATCATTTAGATGCAAACTCAACAGTAAAGTAGAAAATGGATTTCGGTGTAGGTTTTCTTTCCAACAACATAATGTTGCCTTTCCTAGATTTTTTCTACGGCATCGTGCCGAGCTATGGATTGGCAATTATTGCATTAACGTTGGTCGTCCGTTTTGCGTTGTTCCCCGTTAGCGCCAATCAGCTTCGCAGTATGCGTCGCATGAAAATCGCTAACCCCGTGATGCAACAAAGAATTAAAGAAGTGCAAGAGCGTTACAAGAGCGATCCTGCCAAGCAGCAAGAGGAGCTAGCCAAAGTAAACTCGGCGAACTTTAAAGAATTTGGTAATCCCTTGTCGGGATGCCTGCCTGCGATCGTGCAATTACCAATTCTCTTTGCGTTGTTTGCAACTTTACGCGGATCGCCCTTTGCAGATATTAACTATTCTCTGAATTTTCAGGTCTCGGCTCCTGCGGAAAATCAGGCGCAAGTTGTTCATCAGCCTTTCACTTCTCCTAGCCAAAACGTTTACTTTGCCGATCGCGTACATTATCCAGTATTGGCAACCGCAGTAAACGGCACGACTTTGGCGATCGGCGAACAATCAAAAATTGTTTTACAGACTGCTCAAGGTCAGGATTTTCAAGCATTATCTGCTGAATATCCAGATGTGGAAATGACCCCTCGCTGGAAAGTTACTAAGGGACAAGAGTTCGTTGATGTTTTAGAGGATGGAACCGTAGTAGCTAAGCAAGCTGGTGAAGTCACAGTTCAAGCAACTGTACCTGGCTTAGCTGCAAATAAAGGATTTCTGTTTATCAAAGCCCTTGGTAAGACTGGTGTAACTAATGCTGATGGCAGCATTAACTGGGATATCGTGATTATGGTGCTTGGTTTTGGTTTAAGTCTATATGCCAACCAAAATATATCTGGCGGATCGACCCCCAAGCCTAGTAATTCAACTCCTGAAGCTTCGCAACAGGACACAATGAACAAGCTCACACCAATTATTTTTTCTGGTATGTTTTTGTTCTTCCCTTTGCCATCGGGTGTGATGTTATATATGCTGATTGCTAACATTTTCCAGACCTTGCAAGCTTTTATTGTTGCCAAGGAACCACTACCTGAAAATCTCCAAAAGCTAGTTGCTGTTTCCGCAGGTGCTACTGACTCTGGTAATGCTAAAACAGAAACCAAGTCAATTACACCAAGTAAGTCTGAATCTAGCAAAATTCCTTTTGATGCTAAAGCTAAAAAGGCAACTGTAGTAGACGAGCAAGATAAAGATGGTAAGTCGCCCACAAAGTCGGCTTTACCTTTTGAGCCAAACTCTTCTAAAAAGAAGAAAAAGAATTAATTTAGGGGGCGCTAAGCGCCCCCTAAATTAACTAGATCTAAAAAATTTTTATAGCAGATTAACTTACAGACAAGGGGTCTTAAGACCCTTGTTGTTTAAGATTGTAAGTACTTCATTTACCTAAAAGCTGCTATAACAACAGAATAACTTGAGCATCGCTTAAGCTATTTAAAACCGATCTCGAACAGGAAATTATTGGTTATGGAAGATGCTTCAGCAAGTACAAATTGGCTTCAAGAGCTTTTAAGCTTGATGGGTTATGCAGCTTCAGTTAATACTAAGCTTTTAGAATCATCTCCAGAACAAGTTTCTGCTAACTCTCGTAATTATTGGCTGGAAATCACTACAGATGGCTTAGGAGATCAGCAAATTCAAAGATTGATCGGTCAGGATGGCATAGTAATTGATTCGCTCCAATATCTTGCTAATACCCTCCTGAATAATCATGTATCTACAGATGTAAATCATTCGGAAGATAATCATCAAAACCGTAATTTTTATACTGTTGAATTAAATGGCTATCGCTCCGAATATTTAGCCAATTTAAATGCCTTAGCGGAAAAAGCCGTACAAACTGTTCGGGAAACGCAAACCGAGTTTGCAATTAAACAGCTTTCATCAGCCGATCGCCGCTATATTCATCAGATGTTAGAAGCTTTTCCTGATATCGAAACCTATAGTCAGGGAAAAGAACCAAATCGTCACTTAATTGTTAAATTGGTGCAGATCTAATGGAAAAGTTATATATTCCCCAAATTGCTAGAGCTGTCGAAGCTAACGAGTCTTTTGAGTTTAAAGAATTTATCGAAGGCTTGGAAACATTAACGCCTGTCCAAGGGGTTATCTCTATAAATCACCTTGGTTCATTCCTAGAGGTTAGCGCTAAGGCTTCGACAATTATTACTTTGACCTGCGATCGCACCTTAGTGCAGTTTAACTATCGCCTTGCGATCGATACATCCGAAAAGATTTGTCTAGAAGAACCTTTGCCAGAAGGTGAGTATCCTAAGGAAAGAGAAGTGGAAACAGTGGATCTAGTAGAATCTCTATCTCCTAATGGCTATTTCGATCCTGCGGCATGGTTGTATGAGCAGCTAACGTTGGCTATCCCCTATCCCAAGATTGCTCCTGATGCTCCTCCTCTTGAGTTGACAGATGCTACTAATCCAAATTTAGATACTTCTGTAGATAAACGATGGGCAATTCTCAGTTCATTGCAAATATCTGAATAACAAATCAATTATGTGATGGTTTCCTCGCCGAAGGCGGGGAAACCATCACCTCGTGATGCGAGACTTTTTTTGCTTAACTGGCGCAAGTAAATAAATTGACTAGCTGTTCTTTTTCGATAATGTTCTCAATCTCTTGAGCAACTTCCTTCGCTTTGTCGCGCTGACCGATCGCCCAGTAGACACTGCTAATATCAGAAAAAGCTCTGGAACGGATATTCGGATCGGGTGCTGTCTTGGTGAGTGCAAAGCTGTCTTGTAAAATTGGCTCGACCTTATCGCCCAAACCAAATTCGCCATAGGTGCTAGCAATTAGGTTAAGGGCTAATAGTCTTTGGGCAGGCTCAGTGATATTTTTAGCAATACCTAAAGCTTGTTCCCATACTTTGGCAGCTTGTTCAGGATTGTTGAGTTTTTGATATTGACGACCAACTTCGATCAGAATATTAAAAACATCAATGGAAGGCGGAACGTTGCTTAAACCTTGAAGACTTTGATCGAATAATTTGATCGCTTCGTCATTTTTTTTGTCTTTAGCATAGGCGATCGCCACATTGGCAAATCCAATGTGCTTCTCAACACCTTTTTCGTCAAGATTAGCGATTACCTCTAGAGCCTTGTCATACTGTTTTGATACCAAATATTGATTGGCAACTAAAAACAGCGATCGCGTTTTCAAGATTTCAGCATTCTCAGTCTCTGTTTTTTCAACCACCTTAGGATCAGGAGGAGTCGCTTTTTCATCTTGAGCAGCATCTTGCTTCAATAATTTGGTGGCTACTTTTAAATCTGTCTTCTTGGCAGTTTTTATATTTTTAGCCGCTTCCTTTGCCGAGGCGATCGCGCTATCCCGAATTGCATCAAATTCTTGGAAAACGTTGGTTAATGTAGCCACCGCTTTAGGGTGATTACCAGCTTGGGCATAGCTTCCTGCAATTTCCACCCTTGCTCTAGTTCTAGCTTGACGATTTTCAATCATGGGCAGTAGATCTAGTGCAGAGGAGATTGCGGATTCAGAATTAAAGTCATCACCTAACTCTGTATAGACATTGGCGATCGCGCTAAAAGCACGGGATCGAGCATAGGCATCAATAATTTCAGGGGTAGCTTTAGTCGCAGCAGCTAGTAAATTTTTAGCATTATCTTTTTTACCTGCCTCGTTATAAGCCTGAGCAATCTTGATATTGGCGAAAATTCTATCAACAGGATCTGGCAACTCTTTAGCGATCGCCAAAACATTATCTAGAGTATCTGAGGCTAATTTAGTCTGCGATGCTTTAGTCAGCCGACCTGCTGTCTCCAATAGCGCAAAAGACTTGAGGGAAGGATCAACAATTTTAGATGCAGTGGTTATGCTCTTTTCTAAAACCTTTTTTGCCTGATCGGGTCGTTGTAATTCCAGATATTGACCAGCGATTTCGCTAAAGGCGGCAATTTTGGCTTCAGGAGATTTGCCTGCATCGGCGAGAGATACATAACATTGCAGTGGTACACCCTGAAATTTTGGATCTTCTATTTTCCTAGGAGTAGCCGCCCACACTGTACCTGTTGTTGCCAGATTGAGCAGTACAGCTAAACAGCCAGCCAGAAGCCTAATCCAGATTGTTCGCATAATTAATTCTGTCCTTGCGTGGATTGTTGATTGTAATATCTTTTGGATTCTACCCAATTCATTAGCGATCGCGCCAAAACATCATCAAAGTTACCGATTTGAGCTACTTCTCGGATTTACTTTTTTAGACTGGTAAGGGAGTAGGAGTAGCTCAGGTTATTCTTCCTAAAGAGATATAATGTAAAGAAAGATTGCAAAAGATTGAGAGATCTGTTACATTTCCTACAGTAAGGTAATTAACTCACAGGATAAATCAATCATGTCTGACGAAAATCGTAATGTATGGAGCTTTGGATTCACTGCTGGTGCTGAAAATTGGAACGGCCGCCTAGCAATGATTGGTTTCGTAGCGGCTCTAGCGACCGAACTAATTAGCGGTCAGGGCGTACTACATTTTTTTGGAATCGTATAATTTCTAATATTAAAAAAAGGAGTCTGTGCAAAGCACAGACTCCTTTTTTTATTTATTAGGACTTACTCAAAAGAAAGGGACGTAGGGGCAATTCATGAATTGCCCCTACGGTAAAATCAGGGTCTCAAGACATTTTTGCGTAAGTCCTATTTCTAATAAAAAGCTCTTCTTGTGCAAGAAGAGCTTTTTTTAATTATTCAGCAGCAACAGCTACTTCCTCTACTGGTGCTTCAGCATCAGGAACAGCATCAACCTCTTCTTCTTCAACCGCTTCTGGCTCAAGCTTAACCGTCAAGTAACGAATTACATCGTCACCCAGACGAAATGTTCTTTCCAAAGTCTCAATAGTTTTAGGAGTCGCTGAGTAATTAACTTGAATATAGATACCTTCACGATGTCCTTTAATGTCGTAGGCTAGTCTACGTCTACCACGATGTTGAATGGTGATATCTTCTGCTTCTTGTTGTACTAAGAAGTCTTGATATTTGGCGATCGCCGCATCAGCATCTTGATCGGGAAGATCAGGACGCAAGATATACATGGTTTCGTACAAACGCTTAACAGTCATTTAGTTATTTCCTTACGGTCGGTAATCGGCTTCTATTAATTTAGATTTTTGAAGCAAGGATCTACTATTATATCGTGTTAGGGCAAATACAACGCTCTGTACACAAGTAAAAAATATTCTGCTTAAAAATCTTGCTTTGCAAGATTTTTAAGCAGAATATTTTAGTTAGCAGTAATTTACAAGCTAACATGACTGACCTTTGGGATGACTTACGATCCCAAAATGTCCTTAATTTTATATTTTAATCTTATAATCAAGTAAACAGAAATACACATTTCTGTTTATTCCACCTATAGTAAAGTTTTGATAACAAGCATGGTAGCGCAGACTGATACGATCGCAAACATCTTGATTGTGGAAGATGAACTTGTTACCGCCAATGCCCTTTCAGATGTTCTGTCAGATTTGGGGTATCGAGTTCTTGAAATAGTTGATAGTAGTGATGATGCGATCGCTTCTATTCATCGGCATATTCCCGACATAGTTCTGATGGATATTAAATTAAGAGGCTCTGATAATGGAATTACTGCGGCTAACAAAATTCATGAAATAGCATCTATTCCCATAATTTATTTAACAGCTTTTAGCGATCCTGAAATTTTAGAACAGGTAGTTTCAACTTCTCCCTATGGATATCTTACCAAGCCTCTTAGATATGCTGAAGTCAATATGGCGATTATCCTCGCCTTAAATAAATACCATACAGAAAAAATCCTTCAAGAAGCTTTAGGAAAAGAAAAGGAACTTCATGCTATAAAATCTCGTTTACTGGCTATGGCATCCCATGAATTTTCTACACCCATGTCAGTAATTCGGTTGTTGATTTGGAAATTACAAAATTTTGAGGATCAACTAACTAAAGAAAGTAGAGCTAAAAATCTTATTTCTATTCAATCAGCAATTAAAGATATTAATTGGTTGCTAGAAGAGATTAAACTTATTTCCTGTTCTGATTCTGGCAAATTTCCATTTTATCCTGAAAAGCTTGATGTCAAAACCTATTGTCAACAATTAGTAGATAGTTTTCAAGCAGAAGATACTCAGCATAAATGCCAAGTTAAATTTCATAGTCATGGTAAATCCCATCAACTTAAAGTCGATAAGAAATTGCTATGGCATATTGTGATGAATTTAGTTTCTAATGCGGTTAAATATTCCTATGCGGGAGGTACGGTTGATGTTGATTTAACCTGTGATCCAAAGCAGATAATTTTGAGTATTTCTGATCATGGTATTGGCATACCTGAAGAGCATCTAAACAGTTTATTTATGCCATTTTTAAGAGCCGAAAATGTTGGTAGTATTAAGGGCTTAGGAATGGGTTTATATATTGCCAAACAATCGGTCGATGCTCATCATGGCAAAATAGCTGTGGAAAGCGAAGTCAATGTGGGGACAAAGTTTACAGTGGTTTTACCCTCAGCAGAGAGCATTTTAAAGAGTTGATCTTTTGAGCAGTACAGAAAAATTTTAAAAGTGGCGCGAAGCGCCACTTTTAAAATTTTTCTGGGTTTTAAGTCAGCGCAAAGCGCTGTAATATTTAGAAATGGCAGCAAATATAGATAAATCCTTGATTACAAATTCTGACGATCGCTGGATGCAGCGCTGTATTGATTTGGCAAAACAAGCTAGAGGACAAACTTCTCCTAATCCTATGGTAGGAAGTGTAATTATTAAAAATGGGGAGGTGCTAGGCGAAGGATTTCATCCTAAGGCAGGAGAACCCCATGCTGAAGTGTTTGCCATTCGGGCAGCACAGACAACAGGAATAGATTTAAGCGATGCGACGCTCTATGTCAATCTGGAGCCTTGTAATCATCATGGGCGCACTCCACCCTGCTCTGAGGCGATCGTGCAAGCGGGGATTGGGAACGTTGTTATTGGTGCAATTGACAATGATCCGAGGGTGTCAGGTAGTGGATGCGATCGCCTTCGCTCGGCAGGAATTGCGGTAAGAACAGGGATTTTAGAGCAGCAATGTTTAGAACTGAATGAGGCTTTCTTCCATCGGGTGAAAACTAATTTGCCCTTTGGTATTTTTAAATATGCGATGACCCTTGATGGCAAAATTGCGACGACTTCAGGACATAGCTACTGGATTACAGGTCAGGAATCACGAAAAATTGTCCATGATTTACGCTTAAGTTGTGATGCGATCATTACAGGCGGAAATACCGTCAGGCTGGACAATCCGCACTTAACGACTCATGGATTGAGCAAGCATTGTCCTCTGCGGGTGGTGCTGACTAGGGGTTTTAATCTTCCTGAAGAAGCGAATTTATGGAATGTCACCGATACGGAAAAAACCCTTGTGATTACTTTGCCTGATCAAAATCCTGAACTTCAGCAAAAGTTATGCGATCGCCATGTGGAAATTCTCGAACTAGAAGATATTTCACCGCAGATTGTGATGCAGGAATTGGCTAAGCGTGGTTGCAATACAGTTTTGTGGGAATGTGGCGGCAAGTTAGGAGCCGCCGCAATTAAGGCGCGAATGGTACAAAAAATCTATGCTTTTATTGCTCCTAAACTAATTGGAGGTTTTACGGCTCCTAGTCCCATTGATGATCTGGATCTGCCCTTGATGACCGATGCGATCGCTCTATTACGCCCTCAATTTCAACAAATCGGGACAGATTTTCTAATTACTGGTTATCCAGATTTATAATGAGTTTTATAATGAATAGCATTAATCTTTTAACTCATTTACCAATTGTTGAGACTTTCCATTCTGTGCAGGGGGAAGGCGCATGGATGGGCGTAAATGCCTTTTTTATTCGTTTGGCTGGTTGTGATGTGGGCTGTCCTTGGTGTGACACTAAAATTTCTTGGAACGTCAAAAAACATCCTCAAATGGCGATCGCCGATCTGGTAACGGAAGCCGTAAATGCTAATCCTGCGATCGTGATAATTACAGGTGGAGAGCCATTAATGCATGATTTAACTGCGTTAACTGATCAGTTAAAATCTCAAGGTTTGCGAGTTCATTTAGAAACATCAGGCTCCCATCCCTTTAGTGGAAACTTTGACTGGGTAAGTTTTTCACCAAAGCAGTTTAAACATCCCCATCACAGTATTTATGATCGGGTTAGCGAACTTAAAGTAGTAGTTAAGGATGAATCAGATTTACTTTGGGCAGAACAGAATGCGGCAAGAGTTGCACCAAATGTGCTGAAATATTTACAGCCTGAATGGGAAACTGTTGGCAGTAAGGATTTGATTTTGCAATATGTTTTAAGTCATCCAGACTGGCGCGTGAGTCTTCAGACCCATAAATTATTAGGAGTTAGATAAGA
>DCSN01000176.1:5175-11281 GCA_002325645.1 Pseudanabaena sp. UBA1465 | reverse complement strand
TCTTATCTAACTCCTAATAATTTTAAAATTTATTTGTAATACAAAAAACCTAAATAAGCTGTAAGCAATAAAAAAATGACAGAAGTGACAAGTTCCATAATCTCGAAAAAAGCCGTAATTTTATTGTCGGGTGGTCTCGATTCGGCAACGGCGGCGGCACAGGCGATCGCGGATGGCTATGAGGCGATCGCCTTGTCCTTCCGCTATGGTCAGCGCCATGAACGGGAGTTATTGGCAGCAAGACAGGTTGCCGATGCTTTAAAAATTAAAGAACATTTTGTGGTCGATGTGAATTTGGCACAATGGGGCGGCTCGGCTTTGACGGATACAAATATTGATGTACCGACGGAAGGAATACAGGCAGGAGAAATTCCGATTACCTATGTCCCCGGACGCAATACGGTATTTATTGCGATCGCCTTATCTCTAGCGGAATCGAAAGGAGCCGAAGCAATTTATTTGGGGATTAATGCGGTGGACTATTCAGGCTATCCTGATTGCCGTCCTGATTATTTACAAGCATTCCAGAAGTTAGCGGCGCTGTCTTCTAAGGTAGGAGTAGAAGGTCATGCTCCTCAATTGATTGCGCCTTTAGTAATGGATTCTAAAATTGATATTGTGCGCCGAGCAAGGCGTTTAGGTGTGCCAATTGAGCTTACATGGTCATGCTATCAAGGTGGTGAAGTTCCCTGTGGGGTTTGTGATTCTTGTCGAATTAGGGATAAGGCTATTCTTGAAGCGGATCTATCTAAGTAGCGCTTCGCGCTACTTAGATAGATCTTAAACTAGTTGGCTGTCCCCATAGAATCTTTTCGTGGGTATATACAACCATCCCCGGTTTTGCGCCCTTGGGCTTAAAGACATATTTGGGATTTGTGCAGACGATCGGAACTTGATCGCTTTGGCGGGCGCGACTGTAATAGGCGGCATAATTTGCCGCAACTTGCAGATCTTGGTCATCGGCGATCGCGCCCGCAGGTAAGCGCAGCAACACATGACTACCAGAGATTTCTTGAGCATGGAGCCAGAGGTCATATTCCCCTGCGATGCGAAAGGAAATCAAATCATTTTGATAGTTGTTGCGACCGATCCATACCTCAAATCCATTGGGAGTATTGAAGCGATGACAATCGGGAATCTCTTCCTGTTTGCTTCTGTTACTTTTGCTTTTACCACCTTTATTGTTTTTAGAATTATTTCTAAAATTTCCTTTAGTCCGCACTGCATACTCGGCAGTAACTTTGAGATAACCCTGTTGAGCTAGTTCGGCACGAATTTCCTGCAAAGCTGAGAGTTCATGCTGCTCTAATAAACTAACGGCAGTGGCGACCTGTTCGAGATAGGCGATTTCCTGTTGGACAGATTCTAAGAGAGGCGCGATCGCAATGGCGGCTCGTTTTTGTTTTTGATGTTTTTTGTAAAAAGATTGAGCATTTTGTTGAGCATTTTGAGTCGGATCGAGAGGAATTACCACAGATTTTTCTGAATGAAAATCAGTAAGTTTAATCTCTTTCATGCCTATTTTCCAAAGATGCAAATGTGCCATCAGCAAATCCGCTTTATCTTTGAAATCATCCGCTTGAGTCGAGAGTTGCAAGCGGTCGAGAAATTCTGTCTCTTTAATTGTCAACTTCGCTAACTGATTTTGAATCGCCTGACTAATCTGTTGATGTAATTGCTGGAAAGCAACTTGTCCTGTTTGCTGAGAGTAATAGCGATCGCAAAAATCATTAACTGGTTGAGAAGGTTTACCTTCATCCCCCAGCCCCTTTTCCCATATTTCTGTGTACAGATTGGGTTCTAGATCCCCCCCAGCCCCCCTTGCAAAGGGGGGAGGATTATTTTCTTCTTCCCCCTTTGTAAGGGGGATTGAGGGGGATCTCACGTTAGGGATGAGGGTATATCCTTTCTCTTCTAAATGTGGATAAAATTGCTTCTTCTCAATACAAGTCAGCCAAATTTGCCAAGCGCGGTAGAGAGATTCCCATTCTAAAATAGTTAAATCTGCAACATTGGTTTCGCCATGAATATCGGCGATCGCCAACAAAGAGCGCACTAGCGACGAACTCACACCGCGATAATTGCTAAGTAAGTTGCGCTTAATTTCCTTGGGAATCAAAATCAGGCGATCGCGCCATGAGTCAAAGGATTCAGTGAGGCTGGGAATTGCTTCGAGTAAGGCAGGTGGCAATTCATAGCGATCGCCTGTTTGGATCGGGCGCACTCGCGACTGTTTGCTGCTAACTTGGTGGGCGGCGGTGACAATTTCGCGATCGGCATTTACTAAAATCGCATTGCTATATTTGCCCATCACTTCTAGATAGAGATGCCATAGCACCGCATCATCGGGACGCTTTGCAAATTGTAAATCAACTACACGCTCCCAAGGACTAATTAATTGCACCGACACCAAGGCAAACCCTGCCACTTGATGCAAAATTTGCTGACTAAAGGTGAAAGTATCAGGTTGTTTAGGCGGTGGCGCACTGAGGTGTAATCTGGCGGACTGTGGATGCCAACATAGCAATAACCATTGTTTTTTTTCTAAAGTTCGTAATTGCAAATGAATTGTGTGGCGATCGCTTTGATGCACCTGCTCTAACCTCGCAGGCACACAAGCGGTATTTAGCTCATGGGTCAAAGCCACAAGTGTGGTCAAATCAGCAGGTTGCATCGGTTTAGCCTCTTGTATAGGGTCTGTATAAATTAAATTTGAGCGAAATTAACCGATATAGGCGATCGCCCGATCGCGCCCCTGTTTTTTGGCGGCATAAAGAGCAGCATCGGCATGGGTAATTAAAATTTCTAAATTTTGCTCAATTGTTGGCATCAAACTAGCCACGCCCAAACTTAGGGTAACGCGATCGCTGACCAGTGAATTTTGATGGGGAATGGCAAGATCGGCGATCGCCTGCTTAATAGACTCAGCAATAATCAGCGCCCCTTCAATATCTGTATTCGGCAAAATTACCGCAAACTCTTCGCCGCCATACCTTGCGACTAAATCAACAACTCGTTGGGGTACTTTGGCGATCACCTGAGCCACTTGAATTAGACAATCATCACCGCCTTGGTGTCCATAGGAGTCGTTATAAAGTTTGAAGTAATCAATATCAATGAGAAGCAGGGAAAGCGATTTTTTTTCTCGTTGATGATGTTGCCAATGGAACAATAGGTAATCATTAAACCGACGGCGATTGGCAATTTGAGTTAAACCATCTATGTTTGAGAGCAACTCTAATTTATGATTTGCTTCCTGTAATTGCTCATTGATTTTCTGCAACTCCAGTTCAGTTTGCTTTCGTGCCGTAATATCTCGTACAGTAATTGCAAAGCCATCCCCTAGCTTGACAGCAACGTAATGATACCAACAAGAATCACCAAAAAGGTAATAAAAATCATCGTCTAAAGATTCGCCCGTTTCAACAACATTAACAAATTGATCAAACAAATTGGGATCAAGGTTTTTAAGAAGTTTTTTTAAAACTAATTTGCCAATTAGATCCTCGCGATTACGTTGTAAAGCCCTAGAAATAATCGGATTCACAACTAAACAACGAAAGTCTTGAATATTGCCAGTGATCGGATCGCGAACCGCTTGCATCGCGGCGATACCGTCTAAAGCGCTATTTAAAACACTAGCAATTAAGGATCTAGATTGATAGAGTATTTCTTCAGCTTCTTGACGTTTAAAAATTTCACTTTGTAGCGATTGTCGTTGTTTTTGAATCGTTAAATGAGCTTCTATTCTTGCCACCACTTCTTCAATCTGAAAAGGCTTTGTTAAATAATCAACACCACCCACTTCAAATGCTTTTAATTTATCAAAAGTTTCACCTAAAGCACTCACAAATAAGATGGGAATATGGCAAAGATCGAGATCATTTTTAAAAGCTTTACAAACTTGATAACCATCCATTTCTGGCATTTGAATATCTAAGAGGATAATATCTGGAGCCTTAGATTTTGCACTTTTAAGTCCTCTGCTGCCATTAATGGCGCTACGCACGACATAGCCTAATTGAGAAAGTAAATCGGTCAATAATTTTAGATTTTCTGGTAAATCATCGATTAATAAAATATTGCCCTTTGTCTTTGATCGGTCGGGATGCACTGATAATTCACTCATAAGTTTATATATTTGGCGATCGCTCTATTCCCTATTTCCTGTTTCCTCATTCAACCATGCCACAATTTCGTCAAATTCAAACTGACGGGCAAGTTTTTCGAGAATTTTGATCGTAGTGGATTCTTGATCGGGAATTTCTTGAATAAGTCTCATCACACGATTACTATCACCTTCGATCGCTGCCTCTGATAGTTGCGATCGCCAATCATTAGACATCGTTTTTAGGCTTGCTAAATGTGCTGATGATAACATAAGGTCGTTATCCTCATTGGTTAGGCGATCGCTCTCTACATTCTCGTAAATGTATTGCACACCTAAATGTTTTGTTAATATTTCAAAAAGTACTTGTTCTTTAAATGGTTTACGAACAAAATCATCACAACCTGCGGATAAAACGATCGCTTTTTCTTCTTCCAAAACACTTGCTGTTAAAGCAATTATCGCCGTTGCATTACCTTTGGTGGTGGATTTAATATATTTAGTCGCCTCATAGCCATCCATCACAGGCATTCGCATATCCATAAATATTAAATGTGGTTCCCAATCATCCCAAACAGCGATCGCCTCCTGTCCATTACTAGCTTCTTTGATTTCAAAACCGAAAGGAGACAGCAATTTAATTAATAATTGTCTATTAATACTTTTATCATCGACCGCCAAAATTTTATAAACAGGTTGATCGAGGGCTAGACCTAAAACTCGCTGTTTTAACGTGTTATCTTCCTGAGTTTCTTTGCCTAATTTTGCCTGAATGGAGAAGCTAAAAGTTGTGCCTTGATTGAGTTCACTTTCTACGGTGATATCTCCCCCCATTAATTGCACAAATTGCTGACTAATTACTAATCCTAAGCCTGTTCCTTCTTGAGCTTCTTTCCCTGAATCTGTTTGCGAAAATGCCTCAAATAATTTAGTTAATTCCTCTGGTGCAATTCCTTTGCCAGTATCACGAATACTAAAATTTAAACTGCATTTTCCATCTATCACTTCGGCTATTGAGTTAATACTTAAAACCACTTCACCTTGACGAGTAAATTTAATCGCATTGCCCAATAAATTGAGTAAAACTTGACGCAGTTTTATTCCATCTGTGTAAATATAATGAGGTAAGTTATCACCGCGATCAAAAATTAATTCTAATCCTGCATTAACGGCTTTTAAATGCAACATATCCTCTAAATCATCTAATAATTGATACAAATCAAAATCTTTTAGATTTAGAGTAGTTTTGCCTGCTTCAATTTTAGAAAAATCAAGAACATTATTAATTAAGGTTAATAAATACTCCCCACTTCTTTGAATGATTCCTGCATTTTCATATTGTTCTTTAGGCAAATGTTTTGTGCGTAACATTAACTGAGAAAAACCGATAATTGCATTTAAGGGAGATCTTAATTCATGACTCATATTCGCAATAAAACTACTTTTAGACTGATTGGCAACTTCGGCTTTGTCTTTAGCAATTGCTAATTCTGTGGTGCGTTCTTCTATCCGATGTTCTAAGGTCTCAAAAGATTCTTGTAATTGATTTGCCATACTATTAAAAGAATTAGTCAGAGTCGATATTTCTGTAATATTTCTAGTTTCTAGCAAATCATTTTTTATCTCAGAATTTTGCCATTTTTTTAATGCTAAAGCTTGACTATAACGACTCAATTTTGAGATAGGAATGGTAATCCAACGAGCAGTGAGAATACCAATTATTGTAGCAATAATCAGGGTAAGACCAGAGAATAAAATAGTTAAACGGACGTTTTGGTTAATTTGTTCCATGAAGTCAGATTCAGGAATGATAATAACTGTCAACCAGTTTAAATTTTCTTTGGACACGGGCAGAACTTGTACAAAATAGTTCTGACCATCCACTGACAAATTAAGTTTTTGATTTTTTTGAATATCTGATAGTTTAAAGTTATTTACTAAATATTGAGATGCTAGTCGAATTAGTTGATTTTTACTAGCAGTTGCTTTTAAGCGTCG
>DCSN01000176.1:4205-5059 GCA_002325645.1 Pseudanabaena sp. UBA1465 | reverse complement strand
TTCATTAATAGAATTGGCAATCATTTGTCCTTGTTTATCTATTAAAAATGCTTGTCCTGTGTTCCCAATTTTTAGACCTTGGAGAAAGTCTCCAAACTGATTTAGATATAGACCAGTACCCAGTACTCCTTGAAATTGTCCTTGTGCATCTTCAAATGGTAAGTAATAAGCTGAACCTAGACTTGGGTTATCTTTTCCCCGTGCTAAGTTGACCACGATCTTCCACGTTCCCTTCTTAGCTTCCCTTGCCGCACCATACCAAGGCTTTCCCTTAGGAGGGTCATTATGCGGATTATAATCAGTTCTAGTTTGCAGTAACTCATTAGTTTGACCTGCGATGTCCGCTCGGTAACGATAGAAATTTTCACTTTCTGAAGCATCCAAAATTCTAACAGTAAGCTGATTAGATGCACCTCGTGAAACTTCCAGAAAGTCTTTTTCTTCATTAGCAATTGCTGTACCACTGACACTAGGAAAAATTTGTAATTGCTGGGCAAGGTGTTTTTGGAGGGCTGGCAAATTTTGATGATCTAAAATTCCTTGACGGATGAGGGAGGCATTAGTTTTGGTAAGTTGTTCGGGGGCGCTGAGATAGCTGTTTAAATTTTGGTCAATGCGATCGCCAATTTCTGACATCAAAGATTCGGCTATATTTTCTACCGCCTTTTGTCCACTGCGATAGGAAAGATAACCGACTAATCCCACTGCACCCACAATTTGCAAGACAAAGGGAACAATCAACAATAATCGTAGGGAGACTTGTCGAGTTTTTTGAGGTTTGTTAGGGCGATCGCTTTGCATAATTTTTTTACCACACGCTTAATTAAAACCCAAGAAAAATTTTAAAAGGCTGT
>DCSN01000176.1:2715-4176 GCA_002325645.1 Pseudanabaena sp. UBA1465 | reverse complement strand
ACAGCCTTTTAAAATTTTTCTTGTATCTCTTGCCATATCACCTTTGTAGTTAAAAAAAAATCATAGAGCGATCGCTCTATGATCCTTTGATGAGGATGCGCTCAACACATCCTTTGGCGGATTATTTTTTGTCAGGATCAGTTCTTGGTCGAATTTGTTCGGCTTCAGGACAATCATCAGAAACCAACAAATCATGCGACGACATCCCTGTTTTTGGAAAGGAAGATAATCTTTGAGTAACAGCACCAATACTCTCTAATCTGACCATTTCCTCCCAAGAGCAAACCTCATCCTCATCCTCAGTTTCGTAACGGATTGTTACCACGTCTCCTTCAATATCTAATATATTGGCTCTTTCTAGCCAACGTCCCTGATCCCTCAGGTAAATCCAAACATCGCTCTTGGCTTCACAAAGTTGATATATTTTGCGATGTAGCATTCGCTTATGTCCTCAGGGTTACATAATTTTAAGGTTAGAGCATACCTCAAAAGGTAAAAAACTAACCACTATTATTGTAAACGACTACACAAGCATTTAACCCATGTCTATAAAATCAATGTTCTTGCTGGAGACGAACTGTTGTTCAATAAAAAGATCTTAAAACTTGCAAAATTACGGCTGAAGCCCGTTTAGCATCTTCTGGTTGATCAAGAGTCTGACTGACTTGAGTTAACCTCTCCTCTAAAGTCTCATAGGTTTCATAGGTTTGAAAAATAAGCTGCATCAAATCATCAAGGTCATAGGTATAAAGAGCCGACCAATCCCGTTCTTGGGGGCTAAATCGATAATTGAGGCTAGAAAACAACAGGATTTTGGCATGAAGAGGGCTAATATTTCGAGAAATATTGGCTCGCAGATCAAATAAGTTGGTTAAATATTTAAGATTATGGCGATGGGGAATTGTGGACTGGCTATCAAAATCATTCTGTTCGGATATATCACTTAGAGTTGGTTGTTCGATATTGTGACTGACAACATCAGGGGTAGGTGTAGGACTTAAAAAATTCTTAGGTAGATTACCTTCATCGCGCAAAGTGTAGAGAAATCCGATGCTATCGATAATATTATCGGCGGCAAGGAGATAATCTGATTGTTTGCTAAGTTGCTTGACATGACTATTTAACTTTTGCTTGAGCGTATTTAGATCAGGAAAAACCAACATCAATTCGCGGACAAGCTGACGTATATGCAACGTTTTAACTTCGTTGATATCATTTGACCAAATGTCATTGCAAGTAAAGAGGATGAGTCGTTTGATGCGAAGTACATTACTGTCTTGCTCCAAGCTATCTATAACTTCCTCTAGAAGATTTGAATCTTCCATAGACTTTTTTTTGATATTGCTAAAGATAGCAGGTATTAGGAGGGCGATACTCAGCGCAAAACGCTGTCTATTCTAACCTTTAAGTTACTGCTTTTTGTGATGTGCTGATTACACACTATTACAGTAGTGGCAATTC
>DCSN01000176.1:0-2664 GCA_002325645.1 Pseudanabaena sp. UBA1465 | reverse complement strand
GAATTGCCACTACTGTAATAGTGCGTAAATGGTGCGTACTTTTAAACATGGTTCTTCCCATCTGGCATGGTTGCCCCAGTAAAAATTGTACCAACGGTACTGGCTCCGCTTAGTTCGGCTCTAGTGAGAACGGCACTGCTCAAGTCGGCTCCATCAAGATTGGCTCTGACTAAATACGCATCCACAAGGCTGGCTTGGCTAAGGTTAGCTTTGTCGAGTAGCGATCGCGAAAGATCTGTACCTGTGAGTATTGCTTGAATTAAGCTTGCATTACTTAGGGTCGCCGTACTGACATTAGCTTTACTCAAATTAGCGCCAAATAGGTTCGTAAAACACAGGTTAGCATTTTTGAGATCAGCCTTGGTCAAGTTGGCATTTTTGAGATTGGCTTCAGTCAGGTTGGCATGACTCAGATTGACTTCAGTAAAAATTGTCCCGATCGCGATCGCGCCACTAAGATTTGCCCCTTGTAAATTCACCCTTGCGAGCGTGGCTTCACTGAGATTTGCTTCTGATAGATCCACCCCAGACAGATCGGCTCCACTCAAGTTTGCCCCACGCAAATCTGCTTTTCGTAAATTTGCGCCACTCATGGTTGTGGGTGGGTAGCCGCGTTCTTCTCGCATCAGAGCCGCGCTCAAGATGGCACAGCGCAAATTTGCTCCTCGCATATTGGCACTGCGTAAGTCAGCCTCAGAGAGATTGGCATCCATTAAGTTAGCGAGAGAAAGATTTGCCCCAAATAAGTTAACCCGTTGCAACATCGCCCCATGCAGGTCAGCTTCGGAGAGATTAGCGCTCATCATGATCGCTTGATTGAGGGTTGCCCCACCTAACTTCGCCCCAGTTAAGTTTGCATGATTAAACGTAACTTTATTAAGGTAAGCAAACACTAGATTAGTCCGCCTAAGATCGGCTTTGGTAAAGTTAACGCCAATCAAATCGCTGTTAAAAAGATTGGCATTGGCAAGGTTTATGCTGGCAAAGTCCCGCCGACCAGCCGCATATTCTTTTAGAAGTTTTTCTACACTCATAATTTACGGTGTGAGGTTTGCAAATTGCCTGATGTAGCAAGGGGTTGATAGGGTAACGTGATTGTAATCCAAGCCCCTCCTGTCTCAGGATGATTTTTTGCCGTGATTGCCCCTTTGTGTAATAAGACAATTTGATGGGCGATCGCTAATCCTAAACCACTACCACCATGATCCAGTCCTGACCTAGTACGCGATGGCTCAATGCGGTAAAAACGATCAAAAATACGCGGCAGTGCATCTTCTGGAAACCCATCACCAGCATCAATAGCTTCTATTTGAATATTAAAACCAACAACACTGGTTTTAATTGTAATGCACTGAAGCGCGGGACTATGCTTGATACTGTTGTCTAATAAATTGAGTAGGAGTCGATAAATCCGTGACTCATCCATCTGGGTCGTTAAGTTTTCCTCACCAATATATTTCAAGCTAACTCGCTTACGGTTAGCCAAAGGTTCTAGGGTTTGCCAAACCGATCGCACCAGAGATGCTAAATTCACGTCCTGTAGATCTAATTTCGGCTCAATCCCCACATCCATCTGTCCTAAATCCAGTAGATCTTTAACTAGATTGGTAATGCGATCGATTTCACCAATAAGACGCTCCACCCAAATTTTGGCGGAGGGGTCAACCCTCGGCTCAAGGGTCTCAGCCACTAACCTGATCGAGGTAAGGGGTGTTTTTAGCTCATGAGCAACGTCAGATGTCCAGCGATCGCGCTGTTGGGCGATCGCGATCGCCTCTTGGCGATCTTCCAGAAAAATACCTACCTGCCCCCGCCCTAGATAAATACTATAAGCGCGAATCGGTCTACCCTGCTGTGGTACAGGATCAACAGGATCGGGAATGGCTGGATGAAACACCCAATCAACTTGAGAGCCAATGCTTTGCGATCGGGTTTGCTCAACCAAATGATCGAGTTCATAGGAGCGAATTAATTGCAGTAAAAATGGCTTGCGGATTAGCCCTTGTTGATGGTTGAGAATTCCCATCATGGTCGCAGCCCTTTGATTGCAAATAGTCAAACGATTATCTTGATCGACTTGAATATAGCCAATGGGCGCAGCTTCGAGGATTTTTTTCCACAATAATCGCTCGAATTCATCGTCAACCAATCCATCGTTATTAAACCGATCTTGATTTTTTTGTTGCAGTTCTTGTTGCAAGTTTTTTTGAATACTTTGCGCCCAAGATTTAATGCTACGAAGCGACTTGATCTTAAATACATGTTTAGAGCGCTTACGAAGTCTTAAATTTCGTCTTTTTTGAGCATAATTCCAAATAAACCAACAAGCATTGGTAGCGATCGTCCCAATTACAATTCCTACAAGTAGCCAGATCAATTCCAGTTTCATACCGCAACAGGTAGATTTGCCTGATTATATAGCAATTCTCAAATAAATACGGTACAGCGTTTTGTGCTTTCTTAAAACCCAAATAGATTTTGAAAAAGCTTGCTTAGCAAGCTTTTTCAAAATCTATTTGTAATACAAAAAAACTAAAAGAGGTTTGCGATGATTTCAAAAACAAAATTTTGTAGTTATTTTGACAGACAACCGCTCACCTAACTTATAGGCAGAAAATATTAATCCAACCCTCAAAATATTCTAAGTATGTAGGCTTAATTAAA
>DCSN01000122.1 GCA_002325645.1 Pseudanabaena sp. UBA1465 | reverse complement strand
GTTTTATATTTAATTAAGCCTACATACTTATGTCGCGGTCTATGGCACTAGTTTTTAAGGAAAAATACATGTTGCATTTGGAATACTTACAGTGCCAGTAATACCAAAAGACGCTCCTGTATTGCCTTGAGCTAATAAGGCATTTTGTAACAAAGTAGCACTGGTAATAGTAGTATCTATACCTGAAAGTTGGATTCGTCCAGCCCCTCCAGTTTGAGTAAATCGATAGTCCACAACTGCTGTATTCGATGATTGATTGTTCTGCACCTTCGCACACAAGTTAGAATCATTTTGTTTTCTAAATAACAAGCCTCCAGAGTCGGCTGTACTAGATGTATTGCTGACTGTGTTGTTGGTCAAAGTTGCTCGAATGATTGATTTATCTTGAGTCCTGACTAAAATACCGCCTTCGTCTTTAGAAGGATCAGGAATACCGTCGTTGGCATTAGTGATCGAGTTGTTATTCACAGTTACAGTTAGCTGTCCAGATCTTTCCGTCCGCAAACGGATACCGCTTTGTCCAGTATTCGCGATTTGATTGCCTGAAATTACCACACCTGAAGTGGTCACGCCCCCTAAAGTTATAGGACTACTCAAATCAGCAGTTGCACCAGATGCCTCCGCTACTCTCACCTGAATTCCAGTCTCTCCCATTCTATTAAAAGTGTTGTTGCTAATGATCGCCGAACCTTTAGAAGCGTTATCTGCACCAAAACTGATGCCTTTGTCGGAAATATTTGAGAGATTATTGTTACTGATCGTAAATCTAGCGATCGCATTGGTAGACAGGTTTATATCTATACCATCAGCATTAGCGGCAGCACTTGTGATATTTCGGACTGTGTTGCCTGTAATATCAACAATCGCGGTTGTAGTGGCTGGGCATCCACCGATACCGTCAACTGCATAAAGACGACAGACACTAACTTCAATGCCATCAATTTCATTACTAACAAGAGAGCTGCCATTAATCTTAAGGGTAGATAGCTTGTTGTTCTCGCCAACTGTATTGCCACTAATATTTAGGTTGATGTTGCCTGCTCCTAAACGCACAAAAATGCTTGCTTCAAGCTCAGTTTGTCGATCAGGTTGAATCGTATTTAAAACCGTATTATTGGTAATTGAAGCCGTACCAGTTACATTGTCAAAGCGAATACCTTCACCGATCGCGCCCGAAACGGCATTTCCATCAACGATAGTATTAGTTCCAGCTACATTAGAAAGGATAATGCCACGACCATCAAAGCCCAACGATGTATTGGGGGCAGTGATCGTAACATTGTTGTTGTTAACTGTAGGGTTGCCCGAACCATTTTGTAGCAAAATACCAGTGCTAACGGCGTTAGAGATCCTATTACGCGAGACATTAGTATTGCCACTAAACCCAGAAAGAAAAATACCGCGATCGTTCCCTACAGAGGTAGTAACGGCAATAATGTTGTCAACAATCGTGGCATTAACATTGTTTGTACCAATGACCCCAGGACTATTAGGGCGAATATCATATCCTGAAAGAATTTGATTAGATCCTGGTGCTAAAGTGACAGTACCATTAACTATCGGATATATTCCTGTACCTGAAGGAAGTGGAAGATTTGAGAAGGTTGTCCCTCCGATACCAGCCAAATATGAAACTGGAATTAGAGACGGCGCACTAGAAACAACTTTAGTACCATCAGGAATCGTAAATCCAGCTAAAGTTGGCGCTGTAGAACCTGTCGGCGTATAAGCATACACGACTCCATTCGCCCCAGCAGCACCTGCATTGGCAAGAGCCGTCGAGAAATTAGCAAAAGACACCACATTGGGATTGCCAGATAAGCCTGAAGTGCTGTCGGCAACGACAAAGAAACTGTAAGGCTGACCAGTTACGGGATTAATTGCAACGAGTTGATCGCGCACCGTTTGATTTTCGACTATAACAGAACTATTCCGCGCAATTGGCTCATTCATGCGCTCTAGCAAGGTTGGCGGAGTCGCTTTTTTTGATGAACGATTGGAGAGATTAATACCAATATTAAAAAGAATACTCGTGCCGAAAATGCGATCGTTCTGAATCGATAGCCCCGCATTAATCAGATCGCCATAGTAGCCCAAACCACCTTTGATTCCCAAGGCTCCGATGCTATTAGTACCCGTGTAATAGTAAGTTCCCACATAGGGACGCAGATAGCCTGTGTCGCCCGTAGTAATGATCGTGCCAGCTTCTAACTCCACGCCCCCCAGTGCTGCATCAAAGCGGCGATCGCGATCGACCAAAAACTGACTACCCTGAAAGCTGCCACTATTCAGAAATGTTTCACCCAGTTGGGTATTTGTTTTCCCCACAGGCAGATAGGTATTGAGGCGCATATCCCAAGCTTCTGCAAAAAACTCTAAGCCTGCGGAAATTTGCTGAAAAAACTGCGACCCCGTATCACGATTGTCGTAGGCAAGGTAGCCCCCTAATACATATTTGGCAACGTCATTTAGCGATCTGTAACCAACGGCAAGATTAGAACCAATGCGACCATTATTAAAAATTCGGACTTGAGGATTTAGATAGAAAAAATTTTCTGGCGTTTGATTGAGAGGAATGCGTAACTCAACACTAGTATTGCCATCTATTCCTGCCCCACTGCCGTTATAGCGAAGTTGAGCATCGAGGGGAAATGGATCAGGTTGACTAGATGCTTCTGTGGCGATTTTTCCACTTACGCATACCAGTGATAACGACAAGCAACTACATTTAAAGAATTTGAAGATTCTAGATACTGATTTTTTCCGCATAGCCCTTAATAACTCGTCTTTCCAAGGAAAACCCACATCTTCCATTTTGAAAGCTTAGGGCTTAAAACCCATGTATTGCCTAACACTTGGGCTTATAGAATAAAAAAGGAACTTGCTATGCAAGTTCCTTTTTTTATTCAGCGATCGCGCTTTCGACCTGACTACTATCATTCTCATGGGGCAACTCTAAGCAGTAGCCAGCACCATATACCGTTTTAATATATTTAGGATGACGCGGATCTGGTTCGAGCTTGGTGCGTAGATGACGAATATGTACGCGAATCGTTTCAATATCATCATCGGGTTCATAGCCCCAGACCTCTTTAAGAATTTCACTAGGTGAAACGGTCTGACCATGACGCTGTAATAGACAATGCAATAACTCAAATTCTAAATGAGTTAACTTGACGGTTTTATTAAACCAAATTGCCTCAAAGCGCTCAGGTACAAGCGTTAATGAACCAAAGATTAAAATTTCACCATGTTTTGCTGTATCAATAATGCGATTAGTGCGTCGCAATAAAGCCCGAACCCGCGCCAGCATTTCTTCAAGCTCAAAGGGTTTAGTCAAATAATCATCAGCCCCTGCATTAAAGCCCTCGACTTTATCTTGGGTTTGCCCCATAGCCGTAAGCATCATCACAGGAATTTCTTTAGTGCGTTCATCGCGACGCAATCTTTGACAAACCGTAAAACCATCAACCCTTGGCAGCATCAGGTCAAGGATGATCATGTCTGGCACTAACTGAATGGCGAGCGCTTGCCCTTTAATACCATCACTTGCTTGACTGACTTGATATCCAGCATGTTCGAGGTTTAGCGTTACCATTTCAGAGATTATCGGATCATCATCGATCAAGAGCAGCCTAGGCATCATTAGTCAAAGTTCCATCTATACGATTGGATTACGATTTGTTAAATAATATATCATTCTGATAGCCAGAGCGTAGGACGGTGTGATGCGCCAACTCACTATCTAGATATCATCAAAAAAATTTCTGGCTAAAGGAGTAGTAGGTAGAGCTTATCAACTATTTATAGCCGTATCTACCATAATCATCAGTAAAACAAAGTCAGTCAGTCTTCAACTCTTACAACATTACTCATACAATATATGAAGATATGTAAAAATTGATATAAAACTGGTTTATTCGCATGAGCCTTCCAACCACTTCTGTCGCCGAACTTTTTGCACCAGTCAAGGATGACTTGCGTACTCTCACGGATAACCTGAAGCAGTTGGTAGGCGCAAGACATCCTATTCTCTATGCTGCGGCTGAACATTTGTTTGAAGCTAAGGGCAAGAGTATGCGCCCTGCACTGGTTTTGCTGGTTTCGCGGGCGACGATGAGCGATCGCGATATCACCACTCGCCACCGTCGCCTTGCTGAGATCACCGAAATGATCCATACCGCAAGTTTGGTACATGATGATGTGATCGACTCTGCCGAACTAAGACGCGGTATGCCAACGGTCAATAGTAGTTTTGGTAATCGGATTGCTGTATTAGCAGGAGATTTTCTGTTTGCTCAAGCGTCTTGGTATTTGGCAAATTTGGATCACCTCGAAGTTGTCAAACTTCTGTCAAAGGTAATCACCGATTTTGCTGAAGGTGAAATTCGCCAGAGTTTAACTGCTTTTGATAGCGATCTGACCTTTGAAAACTATCTCGAAAAAAGTTTTTATAAAACGGCTTCGTTGATGGCGGGTAGTGCTAAGGCGGCGGGGGTACTGAGTGGCGTGAGTCAAGTTCAGGCTGAGCAGTTATTTAATTTCGGTAAGCATTTTGGGATTGCGTTCCAAGTTGTCGATGATATTCTCGATTTCACTAGTTCGACGGAGACTTTGGGGAAACCTGCTGGCTCTGACCTGAAGCAGGGAAATTTGACTGCACCCGTACTATTTGCCCTAGAGGAATATCCTCAATTGCGTGGCTTGATCGAGCGTGAGTTTAGTGAAGAAGGTGATCTTGACAAAGCTCTAGAACTTGTCTACAGCAGTGAAGGGATTGCCCGATCGCGGGAATTAGCCAAGAGTCATGTTAAGTCTGCACTAACCGCGATCGAGTGGCTGCCATCTTCTGCGCCGAAGCAATCTCTCATTGGCTTAACCAACTATGTTTTAGATCGCTTGTATTAAAAAAACAAAAAAGATGTGCCGACCTTTGGTCAGCACATCTTTTTTGGATTTCTATCGTTCAGCAATTACTAACATTTCAAAATCTTGGGATGTCAGTTTATCTTCACGAGAAAAAGCACCGAGTCTGGCTCCAAAAAATTCAATTTTCGTAAACCCAAGCGTTTTCAACAACCACGTTATTTCAGATGGTACATAATACCTCTCGTTGCATTCGAGTTCTTTTTCTGCTCCATTATCATCCACAACTTTTGTAATGTTATAGTCCCTGAATGTGATTAGGTCAAAATTCTTGCTGTCATATGTGGCATTGCCTTCAACAACTCCTTCAGCGTGGAAATCATTTATAGAATGAAACAATGGAAATAAACCATTCAAAGTTGTAAAAATGAATTTTGACTTACTCTTCAAAGATTTTGAAACATTTTTAAGAATTGAGAAATTCATTTCATCGGTTTCCATCAATGGGAATCCTCCTTCACACATCATAATAGCCACATCAAATTGGTTCTCAAACGGTAAATTCCGCGCATCGTATCTTAAAAATTCTGTTTGTAAATCGTTCTGTTTTGCTTTTTCTCTCGCTTTTTGTAGCAAAGATTCAGACAAATCAATCCCTGTAATTGAATAACCTCTTTTTGATAACTCTATTGAATGGCGACCTGTACCGCATCCAATATCGATAATCTTTAACTCCTTGTCGTAATTTATCTCTTTCTCAAGAAAATTACATTCGCCAATTGTTCCTTGTGTGAAACATTCGTTGTCATATTTTTGACCATAGTTTTCAAATAATGTTTCGTACCATTGTTTGTTATTCATTCTCTTTTTTCATATAGATCAGAATAAACTATATAGTAAAATGCTGGTTAACATGACTACGATTCCTAGATGACCTAGGTTCGATAATCTCAACTCTGAATTTATAGAATGGCGACGGCGATCGCCATTCTCGCAAGTCCCTTAGGACATAAACCCCGAATAGTGAGAGGATGTGCATCGCGCCGACTTTCACTATTCGGGGTTAACATCAGTTGACATATCGCAGTTTTCATTCTACT
>DCSN01000172.1:6598-9951 GCA_002325645.1 Pseudanabaena sp. UBA1465 | reverse complement strand
CCCACACCATAGAGCCACGCTGTTTCAGAAATATGATGCTTTTTTTCTTGGGTGGCGAGATATTTAGCGATCGCCACAGGTTCTAATCCTTGCCCAAGTTCATTACTAAAGTAAGTAAAAATTCGACTTCCATCCACACCTTCCCACCAAAAGATTTGATGAGGAAATTTATTGCGATCGTTCCATAGTAATTTCTGAGTTACAAATGCTTCAAAGCCACTTTTTAAAAGGATTTGCGGCATTTGCCAATGGAAGCCAAAGGTATCGGGTAGCCATGCAATTTTAACTTCTTGATTAAATTTTGCCCGAAAATATTCCTGACCATAGAGAATCTGTCTAATCAAAGCTTCGCCGCTTGGCAAGTTTCCATCTGGCTCCACCCACATTCCGCCAATTAGTTCCCATTTGCCTTTTGCTACGGCTGACTGAATCCGCGCAAATAATTCAGGATATTCTTGCTCCATCCATTGATAGGAAACTGCCGTGCTTTGATTGAAGATTAATTCTGGATAGCTTTTTTGTAAATTCAAAGCCGAGGTAAAGGTGCGCTGCATCGCATTTTTGGTTTCGGCGATCGCCCATAACCAAGCCACATCAATATGAGAATTGCCAAGCATATAAATCTGGCGTTGCTTGAGAAATTCGCTATATTGCAACAATGGTTCGCGAATTTCTGCAAGTTGAACAAAAAAACTTTCACTTGATGGAGACTGAGAGAAAAGAGCATCTAATCTATTCGCAGCAGTTTCTAAGGGCTGAATATCAATTTGATGTTTTGAGAAAATAGGAATATAGGTCTGTAATATCTCTAGCTCCGTTGCCAATCGATCAGGATCGCAGGGTTGATCGGGATATTCTAAAACTATCTCTGCAAGCTGCAACGCGCCAATGTCATGCTTGGTGCTGTTTAATTTGATTTCTAAACTAAATTCTTGATTTGTCTTTGCTTTTCTGGTCAATAGAAGACGACATTTTTGATCGAATAAATCTCCCTCTTGAACTTTCTCCCCATTAACCCAAATCTCACAAATATCTGCCCACCAAATCAAATTGAGGCGAATGGTTGCACCTAGAGTTGCTAAACCTATATATATTTCGGGAACTTGCCAAACTTGCTTTAAACAAATATTTTCTTCCTTTGGCAAGAAAGATAACATCGGTTTATTCTGCTTAGAATAAACCGTTGGTAATAGTTCCCATTTACCAAGATTATTCTGTCGCTGCCAATCGCTCAGGATAGATAACCGCGATCGCGATCGCAATTGAGAAATAACTTGAGTTAATTTTTCTACTAACATGACACAAAAAATGGTTTTTTATTATGCAAGCTTGGACTGCTTATATTTCCAGATCATGCCCGATAGCGAATTGGTGACAACATGGGCAACGATCGCTGATAAAAGATTGCCTGTATACATCGTGATGGCTCCGAGCATCATCCCAACGGCGATCGCCCAAACCGTGTAGGAAAGATGTTTGGCATTTGCCATATGTAATGCTCCAAACACAACGCTAGTAATGATTAAAGCAATTCCATTCATGCCAAGCGCCGATAGAGCTACGCCACGAAATAGCATTTCTTCGCTCAGTCCGGGTAATAAACCGAGCCAAATTAAATCGACTGTTTCTAAGGGTTTGAGTACCATTTCTAGATATTCTTGAGCCGCAATGCGATAGCTTTCCCATATTTCATAGATTAAGCTGCTCAGTAAAGCTACTCCCAAACCGATTCCTAAGCCGATCGCTCCATGTTCGATATTCCAATAAAGGGGAACCATTGATATGCCTGTTAGGTAGACCCATAGTTTGGAAATCCCTAAAAAGATGATCGCGGTAACTGCCATCGCAATTAGGACTTGCGATCGCGATAGAGCTTCATTTTTATGATCTTGATTTTGTTTAGGAGCTTGTGAAAATATGGACATAGGAGATTGATGAGAATGAAGATTAATTAAAATTTAAAAGAGAAATTGGTAGATACTATGCAAGATTGGCAAAGACTTCTACAAGACGGTCAATATCGGTAATAGTAGTTAGATAATGGACTGAAGCTCTGAGGCAGTCTGGCTCAGGTAAGGCGCGGATCAAGATTTGATATTCTGATTCTAGTTGTCTTGCTATGAGTCCATGCGTCTTTTGGGCGATCGCCCTTTTAGCTAGTTCTCGATTTATTTGGAAAGAAATCAAGCCCGACTCTGGGGGCAGTTGGCGGACACAGTTAATGTGGGGTAAAGCATTGAGCTTCTGCCATAAAATTCGACTTAATTTATAAATGCGTTCATAGCGCTGCTGTTGATTACCCCAACTATTTGCATGGGCGATCGCAATCCGTAAAGCCTCATAAAGTGTATAGGTCGAGCTGGCCACCTCAAATTTAGCGCCATCCTGTTTCCATTGGGGGATCGGAGTTTTGGCTGTAAGTCCACGCCAACCGACAAATACAGGCTCGACCGCATCAAAAATTTCAGGACGAATATACAAAGCTCCCAAGCCAAGGGGCGCACACCACCATTTATGGGTGGTAAAGGCGTAGAAATCGGCGGCAATTTCGGCAAGGTTAAGGGGCAAGACTCCCACAGATTGGGCGGCATCGACGGCAACTAAGACATTGAGATCGTGGCAAGCTTTGGCGATCGCCTGTAATGGCAAAACCTGACCCGTATTCCAGCAAATATGGCTAATCATCACCATGCGAGTTTTGGGCTGCAAATGCTGTACTAACAGATCAACGACGGTTTCGGGATCATCACTATTGGTATTGCGACTATTAAACAAGGGGAAATAATCGATCTCGATCCCAAAGCGTTTTTGAATTTGGACGGCACTGGCGATAATGCCATGATGTTCACAATCTGACAGCAATAGGCGATCGCCTTGTTGCCAATCCACTGACCACAGGGCAATATTGCAGCCGATAGTCGTATTCTCAGTCAGGGTAATCGTATTGGGGCTAACTTGAAATTCTTGGGCGATCGCTGTTTTAGTCACATCATATTCCGCCATCATCCAATCCCCTGCGGCATTGGAGAAGCAGCCAAGCTCTTCAATATGTTGGAAGTTTCTCGTAATCGATTTCAGGGCTGATCCACATAACACCCCTTGTCCGCCATAGTTAAAGTAGGTGCGATTGATCACGCCTAAAGCAGGAAAATGCGATCGATGCTTTAACAAAATCAGTTCGCGATCGCGCTCTAAGGTGTCGGAATCTAAACTGTTAGAAAGTGCTGCTGAAGAAATCAAACCCAACTCCTGAAAACAAATAACTCTTGCTCAGCTACAGCCTATTCTATCGTGATTTGTAGCTACAGCGCTTTGCGCTAAATTAAAACCCAAAGAAAATTTTGGAAAGCGCG
>DCSN01000172.1:0-6550 GCA_002325645.1 Pseudanabaena sp. UBA1465 | reverse complement strand
CGCGCTTTCCAAAATTTTCTTTGTACTACTTGAAGTCGAAACAGGTTGTAAAATATAGCTGCCGTCTTTCAGTCACAATTCCATGATTGCCACCATCACTGAGCGTCGTTACAGTCTCGATGAATATCGGGCGATCGCCGACAAGTCTGAGGAAAAATGTGAATACCACGATGGAGAAATTATTAAAATGACTGGTGGAACCGTTAACCATAGCCGTATTGGCGGGAATATTTTCACTTTTCTTAAATTTGTACTTCGAGACACTCGCTTTGAGGCAATTAACAACGATTTGCGGCTATGGATTCCCGAATATCGTCGAGGCGTATATCCCGATGCGATGGTGTTTGATGGGGCGTTGCAGTTTAATGGCGATCGCGAGGATGAAGTTTTAAACCCAGTTCTAATTGTGGAAGTGCTTTCACCATCAACGGAGGAATACGATCGTACCGATAAGTTTCGGATGTATCGTTCCATCCCTAGTTTTTGTGAATATCTCCTAATTCGCCAAAACAAAGTTTTTATGGAACGCTACAGCAAACAAGGGGAAATCTGGACATATAGCGATTTTGATAATTTAGATCAGTCTGTTTTATTAGATTCTGTAAATATCGAATTAGCGATCGCTGAAATCTACCGCAACATTACTTACGTTGATATCACTACATTATGAGAAAAGATGCACGTAATTAGTAAGAAAGTTTTACGTCAGTTTGGGGAAAAGCACCCTGATAGCCAGATCCCATTGACGAGATGGTTTAAAATTATGGATAGACAGAGTTTTAGTAACTTTGCTAGTTTACGTTTTATTTTTCCTAGCGTGGATCAAGTCGGTGATTTAACGGTTTTTAATATTGGTGGTAATAAGTACCGCTTAATCGCCTCAGTTCATTTTAATCGTGACAAAATTTATATTCGTCATGTATTAACGCATTTAGATTATGACAAAGGAGGATGGAAAAAATGAGCTTACTTACAAAAGATGTGCGGATGTCTTGGGGAGTTATTCGTCCGCTTTTTTCAATTCGTAATGAAAGTGAGTATGATCGCGCTATTGAGAGATTAAATGCGTTGATTGATGAAGTGGGTACAGATGAAGAAAATCCGCTTTACGAACTATTGGATACTTTGGGGATTGTAATTCATACATATGAAGAAAAAAATCATCCCATACCTGACAGTAATGGCGTTGAGATGCTGCATTTTTTGATGGAAGAACATCAATTAGGGTTAGCAGATCTACCAGATATTGGTACATCAGAAATGATTTTGGCAATACTGAATGGTCAGGAAGAACTGACCGTAAAGCAACTAAAGTCTCTATCGAAAAGATTTCAGGTGTCACCCGCAATTTTTATTTGATGGCATGGTCAGATTTTTGCTCCAGTTTGACCTAGAGACGAGTGACTACACTGCGATCTCAAGTTGATACTCTGAAGCGATCGCTGAAATCTACCGCAACATTGAGTTTTGAAATAACAGTTACGACATACAATACAAATATAATTGCTCTAACTAAATGCTATGAACGCAATCAAATACAGAGCCATAGTCAAAAATGGCAGACTCGAAATGCCGCTAGTCAATCTTCCTGAAGGAACTATTGTCGAAGCAATCCTGTTAGTCGAACAAACAACACAAATAGAGAATGACGAAACAGCATATTTGCTCTCAACAGAAGCTAATCGTCGCAATTTATTGGAGGGACTAGAAGAATTAAAGCAGCCAGAAAAGTATGTTTATGTTGATATTGCTACATTATGAGAAAGGTTGCATTTTTAGCGTGTGGATTTGATGAATTTAACTACTGGGCAATACAGGACAAGAAGATTTATGACAAAATCGTCACTCTAATCTAAAGATATTCACCGTGATCCTATTGCTGGTTTGGGCAAGCCTGAAGCATTAAAACATGAACTATCAGGCTTGTGGTCGAGACGAATTACTGACGAACATCGTTTAGTATATTCGGTCACAGACGAAGAAATTGTTGTTATATCTTGTAAATTTCACTACTAGATTTGTAAATTAGGGCATTATTTTTAAAGATCGCTTTTGCAGGAAAGAACAATGATATCTGGTCTCAAAAATTTGACGATAAACCCCATAACCAGAAAACTAAAATTTCTGCCCTATGCTCTGGTCGGGATAGCAGTGTTTACGTTTAATGCCAACCCTGATATGAATCCTTACCTGCAAGTTTATGTAACTCTCCTCGAAGCCAAACTAGGTATAGTTTTGGTGTATTTTTTAACTAAAAAGCTAGGAAATCTCAACAAAGATAAATCGATCTAAGCTAATATTTTATTGTTTTATTGATAAACTTAGTTTGCTTAGGCAACTTAAGCAATCTTAGGTTGATTAATCTCAACAGTTTACGATTAAAACACACACTAAAGGACTGATTATGAAGAATAGAACAGTTGCCATACTTTTGTGCTTCTTTCTAGGCGGTTTGGGCGCACACAAATTTTATTTAGGGCAAATTGGTTTGGGGGTACTTTACCTTTTGTTTTTCTGGACATTCATTCCTGCCATAGTTGCTTTCTTTGAATTCTTTATGCTGGTATTCACATCAGATGACGATTTTAATCGTAGGTTTAATGGCGGATCACAATTACAACCTATGGTTTCTGCTAAGGACTCGACCTCAGCACTTTCTGATCTCAAGCAGCTTTATGATAGTGGTGTAATCACGGCTGAAGAGTATGAAGAAAAGCGTAAAAAGTTGCTTAGGAATCTTTAATATTTAGTATATAGATATTGACAGATCTAATACATAACCTTGCACATATAGCGCTTTTCAATCAAGCGAGGGACATAGGTTTGTTTCCCCGCCTTTGGCGGGGAAACAAACCCGTACTTCACTAGACTGAAAAATGCCATATGATCTACACATATGAAAGGTTATATAAGTTTATGATGTTCCCTAAAGGTCGAAAAGCTAATAGTCAACACTAGTATTTGGTTAACTAAAATATGCCTCAGCCTTCTTGGTTTGATCAAACACCAGCATGGGTTTGGTGGTCGTGCTTTCCAGTATTAGGCGGTGGTGCGATCGCCTATGCTGGGGTAAAGTCTGGCTCGAATATTTGGATTGGTGTTGGTGCTGGCTTTATTGCAGCAGCGATTATTCTATCTCCTATATCTGACACCGCCATATTAGCAATCTGGACTGCTCAAGTTGCGACCGCCTTTGCCCTTAAGCGTAGTTATTTGGCTAAAACTTATCCTAAAGATTTAGCATTACCTGAAGACCCAAACCTATTTGCGGCGATCGCCGCCCATCGCCCCAAAGTTGATATTAATACCTGCTCTAAAAATGACTTGGTAAATGTTCTTGGTTTACCAATTGTCTATGCCAATGATATCGACTCCTTGCGCGATGAAGGGCATGTTTTTACGAGCATTGAAGAACTCCACGACATTCTCGAAATCCCTAATACTACCCTCAAAAAAATTGAGCCAATGGTGGTCTTTAGCTATGACTATCGCCAAGAATCAGGTTACTCATGGAAGCGGATTAACTCGATGAATGTCGATGATTTGATTGGCTTAGGGATAGAAGAAAGTGCTGCAAAAGCGATCGCCGCCGAACGTCAGCTTCACGGAGAATTTAAATCGATCATGGACATCAAAAAACGTACTGGTATTCCTTTTAGCGCCTATCGACATCTAACCTAAACTATCCATTTGATTGGAGAAATCTACCATGTCAATTTTTAAAACATCTTTAAAAGAAACCCTAGCAAAACATAAGTTGTGGTTAGAGAGTCATGGAGAGTCTGGTCAAAGATTTAGCGCGGCGGGAACAAACTTTGAGAAAGTAGATCTGAGTGGTGCAAATCTTAGCAAAGTAAATCTCAGTGGTGCAAATCTCAGTGGTGCTAACCTTAGTGGCGCAAATCTACAAGAAGCAACATTATTTGGCATAAAACTAATTGAATCTAAACTAAATGATGCTGATCTGAGTGCTGCGATGCTAAGCGGTGCAGAACTTCAAGGCGCGACTATGCAAAGAGCAGTTTTGACGGAAGCGCTTTTATGTGAAGCGAATTTAACTGGTGCGGATTTAAGCCATGCAAATTTAGTCAAAGCAAATCTTAGTCTGGGTATCCCTGAATTTGTCAAAGCTAAAAATATTCAGGCGTTGTTTCTAGGTAATTCTCTAGGCAATCCCATCCCTTCAATAGCAGCTTCAGCAACAATAATCCAGACCAATCTCCAAGAAATGAATCTCACTGGCGCAAATCTTAGTGAAGCTAATCTAGATTTTGCCAACTTATTTGGGGCAAATCTCATTGGCGCAAACTTGAGTAACGCAAAGCTATTTGCTGTTAACCTCAGTAAAGCTAATTTATCGGAGGCAAATCTCCATGGTGCGGATTTATTTCGAGTGCAAGCCCTAGATACTGACTTTAGTTCTGCAAATTTTACTGATGCTTGTATCGAAGACTGGACTGTCGATCGCGATACCAAGTTTGATCAGGTCATCTGCGATTCGATTTATCTAAGACATATTCTCAAAAGTTTGCCTGATTATATTTTGAGGAAATATAGCGATCGCCGTCCCTTTAATCCTAAAAATAAGTTTGCTCAAGGCGATTTTGTAAAGTTCATAAGTAAGGGAACCCTGACGGAGTGACAAAAGGGGCGTAAAAGTATGTATAGAGTCGAATCTGAGGATTTAGAATAAAAAAGATCGGTCACATCGCAGTCATGGGTAGCTCCGCAATGCAGGCAAGTAACAGTCCTGACCCAGACTTTTTAAATATTTTTTTAAATATTTATAGTCGTAGTCACTTGTATTATGACAAATCAAAACCCAAATAGTGAGAGGCGGCGCGGTGCGCCGCCTCTCACTATTTGGGTTTTATGTCCTAACGAGAATGGCGATCGCTATAAATTTATTTCTTTAGAGGGACGATTTTTGTTAGACTAGGCAAAGTGTTTGAAGCCAATTGACAATAAATCTTACAAACCAAATTTCACCCTACACTTATTTAATTCTTGTCTCGGAGATAACCACACTATGGCTCGGATGTACTACGACACGGACGCAAATCTTGAATTTTTAGCGGGTAAGACGGTCGCAATTATTGGCTACGGTTCTCAGGGTCACGCCCATGCCCTCAACCTCAAGGATAGCGGCGTGAATGTCATCGTGGGGTTATATCAAGGCAGTCCCTCATGGCAAAAAGCAGAAACTGACGGCTTAACAGTTAAGACTGTAGCTGAGGCTTCGGCGGCGGCTGACCTGATCATGATTCTATTACCTGACGAAACTCAAAAAGCAATTTATGCTACCGAAATTGCGCCAAACCTTAAAGCAGGCAACACCCTAGCTTTTGCTCACGGCTTTAACATCCACTTTGCACAGGTTGTGCCTCCTGCCGATGTTGATGTAATCATGGTTGCGCCTAAAGGTCCTGGACACTTGGTACGTCGCACCTATACTCAAGGTCAAGGCGTTCCTGCTCTATTCGCAGTTTACCAAGATGCTACTGGTCAAGCCCGCGATCGCGCTATGGCTTATGCCAAGGGCATCGGCGGCACACGCGGCGGCATCCTCGAAACCACCTTCCGTGAAGAAACCGAAACCGACCTCTTTGGCGAACAAGCAGTACTTTGCGGCGGTTTGTGCGCCTTGATCAAGGCTGGTTTTGAAACCCTCGTTGAAGCTGGCTACCAACCTGAACTCGCTTATTTCGAGTGCTTGCACGAAGTAAAGCTGATCGTTGACTTGGTGGTTGAAGGCGGTATGTCTAACATGCGCTACAGCATCTCCAACACCGCAGAATACGGTGACTACACCCGTGGACCTCGCGTGGTTAATGCGGAAACCAAGGCAGAGATGAAGAAGATCCTTTCGGAAATTCAATCTGGTCAGTTTGCTCGCGAGTTTGTCCTCGAAAATCAAGCTGGCAAGCCCGGATTTACCGCAATGCGTCGTCAAGAAGCTGAGCATCAAATCGAGTCTGTCGGTAAAGAACTCCGCGCCATGTTTAGCTGGTTGAAAAAAATCTAGTCTTAACTAATAAAAAAGGGAGGCACTATGTGCCTCCCTTTTTTTATTGTTTAAGACTAACCATCAAACAAATTTACGCAACATTTTAAAAAAGTAGGGAATATGATATTTTGCCGCCGCTTCATCATCGGTTTGTTTTGCATAGAAATCTCTAGCGATTTCTAGTGAGAGTTGATCTCTATACACAGAATCATTTCTACTCCATTCATCACTTGGTTGGACTTGATGCCAATATTCTTTAGCTTTTCGGGTAGTTAGCAAACTAAAAATTAGTTCATGTCTTCTATTCTCCTCTGTAGTATTTTGAAATTCACTTATCCAGCTATCTTTGAGTTTTTCTATTCCACCAAAATCTAGTCCAGTACAGTGATTAATACGAGAACAGGCGATCGCAAAGTTAGCTTTTAAGTCAGCGTCTAAACATAAATCTTGAGACATTGCGAGATAAATATCTTCAAGTAATAATTCGCTATGTTTATAAAATGGCTGAATTGAATATTCATGGCTCAATCGTTCAAACTATGC
>DCSN01000256.1 GCA_002325645.1 Pseudanabaena sp. UBA1465 | reverse complement strand
AGCCACATAAAAAAAGAAACCCACTTTATGGGTTTCTTTTTTTATGTGGCTTATAAAAATTGCGGCTATAGCGATCGCGCAAATCGTTGATAATTTCAAGAGACGAAATTTAGATAAGGTCTGGAATCTGAATTTTGTTAAAATGAAATGACTAGGATGTGAGCAGAAATATGATGCAAGCAACTATAGGCGATGTAGAAACAGAACCAGAACTTGAGCCACAAATTTGGCTTTGGTCGATCGCTGACTATCACCAAATGATTGAGTCGGGGACTTTGGATGAAGACGATCGCGTAGAACTGTTGGAAGGAAAGATTGTTTGTATGAGTCCACAAAGACCATTTCATGTGGCAAGTGGGCAGCGTAGTAGTAGATTGCTATTTAAATTGCTAGGCGATCGCGCTGAAATTCGCATCCAGTTGCCCGTGATCTTAGGCGATGACTCTGAGCCAGATGTCGCCGTTGTCAGATTTGATAATAACGAATACTCCTTTAGACAGCCTGAATCCGCCGATATTTATCTGTTGATCGAAGTTGCTGATTCCATTATTGCTAAAGATCGTAGCCAAAAAGCGCGGATTTATGCCAAAAATCAAGTCTTAGAATATTGGATTCTCGATGTGCAGCAGCGACAAGTTTATGTTTTTCATCAGCCTGATGAGGGAATCTATCGCGAACAAATTGTTTTGAATAGCAGCGATCGCCTTGCCATGCAATCTTTTCCAGATGTGGCGATCGCTTTAGATGCGATGTTTCCCAAAGACAATCCAATCAACCTGAAGCAATAAAATTACTGGCAACCAAAAAGGGGCGCATTGCGCCCCTTTTTGGTGTTTATTCAGCAGATGCGGCGGCAGCAACACGGGCGGCGGCAGCTTCATCGGGGTGAATACCCAAACGAGTGAGGTTAAAGCGTCCGCGATTATCAACCTCGCGGATCTTAATCAAGACTTCATCACCAACCGCGACTTCATCTTCCACTTTACCCACGCGACCTTCCGCCAATTGGGAAATATGCACCATTCCTTCCTTACCAGGGAGAAATTCCACAAATGCACCAATGGGAATAATCCGAGTGACACGACCGAGATAAACATCACCCGAACCGACGCGGCGGGTCATGTTTTCAATGATGCGTTTCGCCTTGAGCGCACCTTCGCCACTCATCGAGGAAATCATCACCGTGCCATCATCTTCGATGTCGATCTTGGCTCCCGTTTCCTCAGTGATGCCCTTGATGTTTTTCCCACCAGGCCCAATGATCATGCCGATTTGTTCAGGATCGATACGAATCGTCAGCAAGCGTGGTGCATAGGGAGAAAGCTGCGGTCTTGGTGCAGAGAGCAGTTCCAACATCTTGCCCATGATATGAGCGCGACCAGTCTTGGCTTGCATCACGGCGGCGCGAACTGTGTCCATAGAGATACTGGTGATCTTCATGTCCATTTGTAGGGCGGTGATACCTGTATCCGTACCAGCCACCTTGAAGTCCATGTCACCAAGGAAATCTTCTATGCCTTGAATGTCAGTCAGAATCCGAACTTCATCACCTTCCTTAATCAATCCCATCGCCACACCGCTTACGGGTTTGGTGATCGGTACACCTGCATCCATCAGCGCTAGAGTTGAACCGCAGACGGAACCCATTGAGGTCGAGCCATTAGAAGATAGAACTTCTGAGACTAGGCGCAGCACATAGGGAAACTCAGCTTTGGATGGTAGTACAGGCAACAGCGCACGTTCGGCTAAAGCACCATGACCAATTTCGCGACGACCAGCCGATCGCATTGGTTTAGCTTCACCAACCGAGTAGGGCGGAAAGTTGTAATGGTGCATATAACGCTTTTTCGCGTCAGGATGCAGATCGTCCATTTCCTGTGCGTCTCCTGGTGTGCCGAGGGTGGCGATCGTCAATACTTGGGTCAATCCACGATTGAATAAACCGCTACCATGCACGCGAGGAATCACACTTACTTCTGTCCAGATCGGACGCACTTCATCAAGCTTCCGTCCGTCAATGCGAACATTCTGCTCAATTACTTGCAAGCGCATCAGCTTTTTGGTGAGTTCCTTGTAAGTGGCGCTAATTACTTTTTTATCGGCAACTAATTTTACAGGATCTTCCTCTGGCAACGCGGCGATCGCTTCTAAAAGCTCAGCCTTGATCGCATCGAGGTTAGCATCGCGCACATTGCGATCTTTCTCGCAACTAGCAATTACTTGAGCAACTTTATCTTTAGCCGTATTGGCAATAAAGTTTTCCAAAGTGAGATCGGTCTCGGGATCGACAATTTCTGGCAGCGCCATCCCTAGTTCTTGCAATAAATCAAGCTGAGCTTTGATCAGTTCTAAAACTGCTTCATAACCAAAATCGATCGCTTCGATCATGTCGGCTTCTGGCAATTGATTTGCACCAGCTTCAACCATGATGATCCCTTCCGCAGTCCCAGCGACTACCAGATCGAGATCTCCTGCTTCAACTTCGGCATAGGTGGGGTTGATGATAAACTCATCACCAACTAGACCAACACGCACCCCAGCCATCGGCCCCATAAATGGCAGTCCAGCCACTAATGCGGCAATTGAGGCTCCTGTAACGGCAAGTACATCGGGCGGGACTTTTTCATCGATCGCCATAGTTGTAGCGACGATCTGCACATCATCACGCAACCAGTTGGGGAACAAAGGACGCATCGGGCGATCGATCAGGCGACAGGTGAGGGTTGCCTTTTCGGGCGGTCTACCTTCACGGCGCAAGAAACCACCAGGAATTCGTCCTGCGGCATATAAACGCTCTTCGTAATCGACAAGGAGAGGTACAAAATCTACACCTTCACGAGCAGGACCTCTGGTCGCTGTCACCAAGATTGCGGTTTCGCCGCACTGGACTAATACTGAGCCACCAGCTTGGGGCGCAAACGTGCCAATTCTTAATTTAATTTCCCTGCCATAAAAAGGGATGGTTTTCGTTACGGCATCCATCTATAATCTTCTTCCGTTTTGACTTTTTTCTCTTTATATATCTCGCAATGTTAGCACTGATATAGTAAAGTCTGCCGTTTACAGCCGAGAAAGTAAACTGAGACGCACAGCGCCTCCTTAAGTATTACTGGCGCTTGTCGGTTTGCATTTGAATTAGTAAACGCTTAATTAACATAATCGCTGTTCGCTTTATAGAACTTAATAATTGACGAATACCGCCAAAGCTTCCCATCATTTTCAAAATAAATACCACCCAGTACCAACCTTTAACGATCTCTCCCCATAGGGTAATCTTTTCTGGAGTTGATTCTCCTGTGACAGATGTAACGGAAGTTATGGGATTTACAGGATTTAGGTTTGATTTTTGAGGCATGAATTTTCTTTTATGTAGTGTTAATTCAGAGAAATTTTTCCCTGCTAATAAAAATTATCTATCCATTGGCGGATTGCGTAAAGCTGGTCATAGGATCTTAGCTCTGCTATAGATCAGCATTAGGACTTACGCAACAGCCCTGTAATAAATTACGCTTAAACCCGTCGAAACGGGTTGATCATAGAGGCTATTCAGTCAGCTTTAGCTGACTTTAGCTTTGCAGCCCAGAACTTGAGTTGTTGGTTTGTTTGCGTAAGTCGTACTTAATGCTCATGTTAAAAATTAAGAAATTTAAATCTTTAAAGGCTCTTAGTCATTAAAATGAAATGAAGAGAATAAAAATTTCTCAAATCCCAAATTTGTTGTCCGAATTGCAGTGTTAGGTAGGAATTTATGTTTAAAACTGTTTTGTTTCCTTTAAACAGAAGCCAAGAAACCCGCCAAGCTGTAGCGATTGCGATCGATATTGTGCAGAAGTATCGGACAGAACTATATGTACTATCGGTGACTGAACCTGATACAAGTGCCAACGATCGCGCTGCATCCCAAGATTTAATCGAAGAAGTCAAAACTTACTTCAGTGAGGTGGGTATTTCTATTAAGACCAAAATTGCTGATGGCAAGGCGGCTTTTGTAATTTGCGATTTTGCCGATGAAATTAATGCTGATTTAATCGTCATGGGTTCGCGGGGAGTCAGTTTGACCGAAGAACATCCCGAAGGTCACAGCGTTAGCCAAAAGGTGATTAATCTGTCACCCTGTCCTGTTTTGGTTGTCCCATAACATAAAAAATGGCGCAATTTACAGTGCTTCGCATTCAAAGTTTTTCCTGTAGCTCGTTTGATCGACAATTGCTGTAATGATTTTTGTGGTGCGGCGAAGCCGTGCCACAAAAATCATTAGCCGTTAAAGACGGCTCAGAATTTGATGGATGACTAATGCTGTCCATTCAATATCTTCTATGGTGGTAGATTTTCCGAGGGTGAGGCGAATACTATTTCTAGCTTCTAGATCGGAATATCCCATTTCTAATAAAATTGAGCTAGGTTCGATCGCGCCACTACTACAGGCGGAACCAGAGCTAATCGCAATCCCTGCATAATTCAGTTCGCGGACAAGGCGGCGACCATCAAGATATTGATGATAAAAGCTGAGATGATGGGGTAATCGTTCGGGGCTGCCTGTGGGGATAAGTTCGGGAATATCGGCGAGTAGGGCATGGAGGCGATCGCGCAGTTTGGTAAGGCGTTGAGACTCGGAAATTAATTCTTGTTCGGCTAACTCGGCGGCCAGCCCTAAACCCGCGATCGCCGCAACGGCCTGTGTGCCTGACCGATAGCCTTGCTCCTGACCACCGCCTAAATTTAGGGGAACTAATGCCTGTTTTTTGATCATCAGGGGATGAATATATAACGCCCCGATCCCCTGAACTCCATAAAACTTATGGGCTGAAAGGGAGAGCAGATCGATGGGTAAAGACTTTACATCAATAGGCATTTTGCCGATCGCTTGCACCGCATCGGTGTGAAACCAGACATTGGCATGACGACAAATTTGTCCTAATTTTTCAATCGGTTGAATTGTGCCAACTTCATTTTGGGCAGTAATTATCGACACCAATACCGTGTTAGGACGCAGCGATCGCTCCAAATCTTGGGGCGAAACTGTACCTTTGCGGTCAACGGGTAATCGCGTAATTTCCCAGCCATGTTGTTCGAGATACTCCGCAGGTAAGCGGACTGCGGAATGCTCCACTGAGGAAATAATCATATGCTGTGGCGTTTGATATTGCCGCGCAATGCCCATCAAAGCCATATTGTCTGACTCCGTTCCCCCCGATGTGAAAATAATTCCTTCAGGATCGGCTTTTAGTAAACTTGCTACTTGCAAGCGAGCGCGTTCGATCGCCATTGTTGACCGTTCACCCCACCAATGGAGGCTAGAGGGATTTCCCCATTGCGATCGCATTACTTCCGTCATTAGGTCAATGACTTCGGGACGCGCAGGGCTAGTAGCACCGTGATCTAGATATATCTGCATGGATTAATTTTAGTCTCTTCTAGAAAGATTTTTAAAAAGCTTGCGAAGCAAGCTTTTTAAAAATCTTTCTAGGTTTTAAGAAAGCGCAAAGCGCTGTAAAGTCTAGGCAAGCGCAAATAGATTAAATGCGTTGCTGGTAGTTTGTGCCGCAAGAATTTCTAGCTCCACATCTCTTAACTTGGCGACACTTTCCGCCACATGTAGCACATAGGCAGGCTCATTGCGTTTGCCTCGTTTCGGTACGGGCGCAAGAAATGGACAATCGGTTTCCACTAAAAGGCGATCGCTTGGTACAATTTTGGCTGACTCATGCAAATCATGGGCGTTTTTAAATGTAACCACCCCGCTAAAACTAATATACATCCCTAAATCTACGAACCATTGCGTTTCTTCAGGATTGCCCGCCCAGCAATGCATCACCCCGCGCACTGGTTTATCAGCATCTTCAGTATTAATTTCTTGCAATACTTCACGGGTGGCGATCGCCGCCTCGCGGGAGTGAATAATAACGGGTAAATTTAGCGATCGCGCTATGCGTAATTGCGATTTAAAAGCTTCAATTTGAGCCTCTTTGCTGTCAGACTTAAAAAAATCTAAGCCCGTCTCACCGATCGCGACTACCCGCCGATCACTACTGGCTAAGCTCTTAATGCGATCGCCAATTTCAGGATACCAGCCCGTTGCATTAAGATTTTTATCTAAAGGATGTAGCCCAACCGCAAAACTAACTTCAGGAAATTGATCGGCGATCGCTTGAATTTGCGTAAACTCATCAGGGCTAACACAGGAATGTACTAACTTAGTCACACCATTTGCTAACCAGCGATCGCGTACTTCATTAAGATCGGTCTGAAAATCTTTAAAATTAATGTGAACGTGAGTATCTACAAGTTGCATAAAAAACCTAGAAATCAAAAATAAATCCAAAAATAGAGTAAATAAAAAAGCGAGAAAACTGAACACCCACTTAGTCAAGTAGCATTAATTCTCTCGCTTACTTTCTACTGAGTTGTATTAGCTAAATGCATTAACTCAGCAAGTTTTCAAATTTACATTCCCAAGCTCCTAGCTAAAATAAATAACGACCTATAAACTCATAAAGCTTATAGGCTAGTACATACTAAATCTAAAGAATTAGATAATTATTCTTCACCATCTTCTGGCTGCTCAGTCATTAACTGAATTAAATGAATATGCTTATATCCAAGTTTAATTTCAAACTCATCTCCTTCATTCAAGCCCATTGAGCGTGTATAGGTAGAACCAATCACAATTTGACCATTTTTATGGACGCTAACGCGAAACGTAGGTTCACGACCGCGACCATCTTTATTCTGTTCAGGATTAATCGCAAAGCCTCTAGCAGCGAGTACTGCTTCATAAAACTCTGTCAAATTAACGCGATCTACGCCGTCTTTCCCCCGAGTAAAATAACCACATTTTTTAGCCTGTTCACGCTTAGGCAAGTTATTCAGTTCTTTTGCTTTTTGCAGAAGAACTTTCCCTGTTAAAGGAGCATTTACTGTGTCTGTCATAGGATTATTAGAAATTTCAAGATTTCAAAATTGAAAATTTTTCTCTAAAAATAGCAAGAACTTTTCAAGTCTGGGGATTTTTGTCCGCTTATAACTACCTTTTTATTGTCGTACATTTTTAAACATATTGGACAAAAATATTAAACAAAATTAAAAAAAAATTTAAAAATATATTGTTTAACTGTCATAGTGTTTTGAAAATTAGACTAGGAGAAAATTATATAGACATAGTAAATACATGGAAATATGAAAGAAATATTTCTAGGACTTGCCTTGCTGTAAAGGCATATTGTCGCAATCACGATCATGTAGACATCTTCAAAAACATCACTATTATGGTAAACATTAGTGTTTTGTCACCCTAGCACTAAATTCTTCTTAACTTATGGCAACCCTAAACAAATTGACTAATTACCTTCTTGCCCTAAAAATTCACATAAATTAAAGCTATATATCTTCACCCATGTAGGTGATTTATTTGACAACAGACGGAAGTTTTCATTTCACTAGAAATCAATTTGGAGGGATGTCCTCTAAATTGACTAAAAAGTATTTGATTATGCATCAAATGTTTCTGCGTAAAATATGATTTCCATCTACAGTGATTTCAGAGTAAGGGTGAATGATATTTAACCGATTAAAGATTTTAGGATTTTTAAACCTGAATTTAGTTTAAATACTTGGCTTATGCTAAGTTATTACCCCAAACTCGAAAAGCATTTCTAATATTTTGATGGAGTAAGTTTATGAACTCACAGAATCGTGTCCCTGTAGGTATTATTGGCGCATCGGGTTATGGGGGCATCCAATTGGTGAGATTGCTACTAGAGCATCCCTTGGTAAACATTACCTATATGGGTGGAAGTGGTTCTGTGGGGCAGAATTTTGCTGACCTTTATCCGCATATTGCCCATGCGGTGAATTTACCCATCGAAAGTCTGGAGCCAGAGGAAGTCGCCGATCGCGCTCAGATTGTCTTTTTGTCTTTACCCAATGGGCTTGCCAGCAAAATTGCACCTCGGTTACTAGCTAAGGGCTGTAAAGTCCTTGATCTTTCCGCAGATTATCGCTTTACTGATTTGCAAGTTTATGAATCTTGGTATAAAGAAGCGCGTACCGATGCTGAGGTCAATGCCAAAGCGGTGTACGGCTTGCCTGAAATTTATCGCGATCGCATTGCCACGGCAAATCTAGTTGGTTGTGCAGGTTGCTATCCCACTGCGAGTTTACTAGCCCTGCAACCATTACTCAAGCAGGGTTTGGTTGATCCTAGTACGATCATCATTGATGCAAAATCAGGGACATCGGGCGGCGGTCGTCAGCCCAAAACTAATTTATTACTTGCCGAAGCTGATGGCTCCCTCTGTGCGTATGGTCTTGCCAATCATCGCCATACCCCTGAAATCGAACAAATTTGTAGCGACCTAGCAGGACAGGAAGTATTAGTGCAGTTTACACCGCATTTAATTCCGATGATTCGCGGTATTCTTTCAACGGTATATGCCAAATTGCGTGATCCTGGTTTAGTCAAGGATGATGTGCTGACAATCTATAAATCTTTTTATCGCAATTCCGAATGGGTGCAGGTTTTACCTAAAAATACTTTTCCACAAACAAAATGGGCGCTCGGTACAAATCTCTGTTATCTCGGTGTGGAGGTCGATGAGCGCACTGGGCGAGTCATTGTGGTTTCGGCGATCGATAACCTGATGAAGGGTCAAGCGGCTCAGGCTGTGCAATGTATGAATATCATGATGGGCTGGGAAGAGTCA
>DCSN01000117.1:16162-35543 GCA_002325645.1 Pseudanabaena sp. UBA1465 | reverse complement strand
CATTTTCATTTTACCGTAAAACACTTTTTATAGCAAAGATAATTGTCCATCGGCGGGGCATCGAACCCCTTGATGGACTCGCTTTCATCCCGTCACTCATCCTTGTAAACGGATAGAGTGCGTGGCTTTCGCTTGTGAGCTAAAAATGATTCTCCACCAGAAGCAACATCATAAACCTTTGATAATAGTCATTATTGATTAAGATAAAATTTGTATATGCCAGCCAAAGATATATATCACGACAACGTAAAAAATTCACTGATCAAGGATGACTAGAAAATCACCCAAATTTATTCGTTGATTTAGGAGCCGAAAGACTATTAGCCGCAGAACGTGGAACAGAGAAAATAGCAGTTGAAATAAAAAGCTTTACCCGTCCATCCGATATGAAAAGTTTGGAAGAAGCGGTTGGTCAATTTGTTTTGTACGCTCACTTATTAGTGCGTTATTATCCTGAATATAAATTATTTCTCGCTGTCACTGAAAATGTTTGTAAAACAGTTTTTGAAGAAGAAGCAGGGCAAACCCTAATTGAAGATGGCATTATTCGCTTGTTCAGTTTTGATCCCACTCAGGAGGTAATTGTGCGATGGATTCCTTAACGCATCAATATCGTCAGGTTATCGAAAAAATTCTCCAAGAATATGCTGACTTTCTCGACACCGATCGCCAAGTTCAAGTTGAATTGATATTAGACGAAAAACGTGATCGCTATTTGCTAGTAGAGACAGGATGGCAAAATGGTTATCGTATTTATGGAACACTCTTACATATCGATCTAGTTGAACATAAACTCTGGATTCAACATGATGGGACAGAAGAGGGTATCGCTGATGAATTAGTCGCCTCAGGAATACCGAAAAGTCATATCGTCCTAGCATTCAAGTCGCCAGAAATCAGGCAACATACAGAGTTTGCTGTTGCCTAAATCTCAAGGAGGTTATTTTTGTTTTTGTATTTCTAATAATTCCTTGATTCCCTTCTCGGCAACATCTAGCATTTGATTGAGTTGCGATCGCGAAAATGTATCAGATTCACCAGTACCCTGTACTTCAACGAGTCTACCAGTGCTATCGATCACCACATTGAGATCCACACTTACAGCTAAGTCTTCTTGATAATTTAAGTCTAAAATTGGTGAGCCGTCTAATAGTCCGACGGAAACAGCAGCGACAGCATTGCGAATTGGCGATCGCGTGATTTTACCTTCAGCAAGGAGGCGATCGCAAGCTGCTTGTAATGCCACAAATCCGCCTGTGATCCCCCCTGTGCGTGTGCCGCCGTCAGCTTGCAACACATCAATATCAACAGTAAAGGTGTAATTGGCGATCGCGGTCATATCTAGAGCAGCCCTCAGACTACGCCCAATTAACCTTTGAATTTCTTGAGTCCGCCCCGATAGTTTCATAAATTCGCGTTGCTGACGCGGGATCGTCGATGCAGGCATCATTCGATATTCGGCAGTTAACCAGCCTTGATTGCTACCTGTCAAAAACTTAGGTACACCTTCCTCGATCGATACCGTACAAATTAGTTGGGTATCACCAAATTTGGCCAACACTGATCCCGCAGGCGCTTTGGTAAATGGTTGTTGTAATTGCACAGGGCGCAGTTGATCCCAAGATCTACCATCAGGACGTTGCAGATTAGATAAATTGCTCATAGTTACTTAGTCGGTTTGGGATAGCCTTATAGTTTGACGATTTGATTCCTAATCGAAATCATTTCTTTCTAGATTTAAGCTTTCTTTCCAGAAGAGCGCGATTTTGTCTAGCAAAAAGAAACTCAGGTTTAATGGCGATCGCCTGATCATAGGCGGCGATCGCCTCGCGATCGCGATCTAGTTTTGCGAGGGCAAACCCTTTAGCAGCCCAAGCATCAGCATTATTTGGTTCTAGCTTCAAGGCTTCTTCGATCTTAGCCAGCGCTTCCTGTGGTTTGTCATTGCGAGTTAGTAATATTGCCTGAGCAAGAAGTTCTTCAACAGATTTTATGGCGCTTAATGGGGAGGGTGGTGTAATGGAAATCGTGGGTGCAATATTAATTGTGGGAGGTGGTGGAAATGGGATTCCAGAATTAGCAACTTCTGGCTTAGTCGTTGTATTGATTGATTTTACGATCGCCACAATCGCTGATATCGCCACAATACTGCCGCCAATGATCAAAAACTTTTGCCAATGGAAGTTATTTGTTTTTTGACACTTATCGACATTACGAGGGGTAAATCTGCTGATGCTTGGAGCATTTTGAGGCTTTGTGGATAAATTTACTTGGGTTTCATCTTGAGGTTTTGTAATGATCGTTGAACTATTATTAACAGCAGCATCACCAGTATGACCATGAATTATTGTTGGTAAGTCATGCTCACTCATCCCCGACAAAGAGGCGATCGCCTCTAATACTTCGGATGCTGTTTGATAACGCTGCCGAAAGTCATAGCGCACCATTTTGTCGAGAATATCTAAAAATTGGGGTGAGTAGTTGCCCTGCAACTGATCGCGCCACATTACTTCCGCAGTTTCTGGATGTTCAGCAAATACTCGCGTCTCAGCACCCGTGATCGCCTGAATACCGATCATGCCCACGGCATAAATATCACTACTCAAACGGGGTTTGCCATTAATTTGCTCGATCGGCATATATCCGGGGGAGCCGATCGCGATCGTCAGATTTGTATTGCCTTGCGAGTCAAGGGCAAGACCACCAATTTCTTTGACTGCACCAAAATCGATCATCACAATTTGGCGATCGCTTTTGCGCCTAATCAGATTTGCAGGTTTGAGATCACGATGCACCACACCGCGCTCATGGATAAAACCGAGTATTTCTAAAATTTCTTTAAGCAAGGCGATCGCCGAGGCTTCCGACAATCTGTTACCTTTCCCAATCTCATGGGTAAGATCTTCACCATCAGCAAACTCTTGTACCAGATAAAATTCTTCGCCTTCTTGAAAATGGGCAAGCAGACGGGGAATGCGATCGTGCGAACCCAAGGAATAGAGAACTTCTGCCTCTTGATTGAAAAGCCGCTTAGCGACTTCCAGCACCACAGGCTCCTTAGATACAGGTTTCAACTGCTTGACCACACAAATGGGATGTGTCGGTAAGTCAATATCTTCAGCAAGATAAGTCTGCCCAAAACCACCACCACCAAGGTGACTAATAATCTTGTAATGCCCTCTAAGGATATTGTTTAACACGATTAATCCGTACTACCTCTAGAGCCAAAATAAAAACCGATTGCTGTGCCAACTAGACCTATCTGAGAAGTCAATATAGTCACGATTAAATCTTTCGCTAAAGCACTAGTCTTGTCAAATGAACTAGTCTTTTTTTCGTCAACAAGGAATCCTGACATTATTGTTAGAGCGACAATTACAGTAAAGCTAGCAACTATAGTTCCAGCGAGTGTATAAGTTAAAAATTTAGCTAATTTTGCGCGAGTTTGTTCTTGGCTTTTTTGAAGGTCATCACCTTGTTCAGGGGTTAAACTTTCAGTACCAATTTTAGATTGGGTTGGACTTAAGTTGCTTATGTCAATAAGAGCTTTGTCTACAAATGTGTTTTCTTTCTCAGGATTCATGATTACAAATTTTCTTGATACCTTGATAGCCTAAAAATAAACACGCTTTTGTCATTTCAAGAAAATTTCACGAACTGAACCGTCTCGATGTTGAACTAAAAGTTTTCCTCCTTGCTTAGATATAACATCATGAATATAGGCTGAGGTTACAACCGCCTTTTTGAGGGCAATTTCTGGACTAATATCTTGCTCTTGTGATAGCCAGTTAATGAGGTTAACAGTTTCTTGATCAATTTTTTGGTCAGTCGTGGCAATTCTTCTTAAATCTACCTTTCCTTGTGAAACATCGTAGACATTTTGATTTGATACGTCAGGCATTAAGTGAATCTTTGCCATTCGAGGTTTAAACATAGTAGTTAGCACTCATAGCCACTTTGATACTCGTAGTATAGCTTTAGATAATTGGTGTCAAAAGTAAAATTTCATGGTGATTAATGATCGTTTATCTCCTCAAAAATCTTTATTGCAAATTTTGTTATGTATTTACGCAAACCTTTGCTAAGATATAAATCGCTCTGAAACCAAACGAGCAAAATTATGGGTGACTGGCGCAGTGGTAGCGCATCGGACTCTTAATCCGCTGGTCCTGGGTTCGAATCCCAGGTCACCCATTAAAATTCACTTCAAAAAGAGACTGCACTTCGTGCAGTCTCTTTTTGATTATGAATAAGCATCAATTAAGCCATGTTGCAGCGCATAACGCACTAACTCTGTGCGGCTGCTAGTGCCAGTTTTGCTAAATAAACGACTGACGTATTTCTCGACATTACGAATGGTTGTGCCGAGACGTTTGGCAATTTCTTTATTCATTAAGCCCTCCACTACAAGCTCTAGGACACTCTGCTCGCGAGGGGTAAACTCAATTTTGATCGGTGGTGGAGTGACATTAATCGCGGGCTTCTGCTTGAGTAGAGCCTTGATTTCGGCAAGTTGTCCCGCTAGATCGTTCATCTCTGAGGTGTTGCTGTTGGCGGTGACAGATTGCATAGCGCGACGAGCAATTAAATTTTCGGCGATCGCCACTAGCTCATCAGGGTCGAAGGGTTTCGATAAATAGGCATCACAGCCCGCGTTATAGCCCTCAATGCGATCTTTAGTCATCCCCTTAGCCGTCAAAAAGACCACAGGCACATTGAGAAATCGTACATCTTCGCGCATTTGCTTAAGAAATTCATAGCCACTCACCTGCGGCATCATGATGTCTGAGATCACCAGATCGGGGGTGGTTTGTTCGAGCATTTGCCATGCGTCCCTGGCATTGTTGGCAACTTGCACCGCAAAGCCGCTATCTTCAAGATAGGCTTGCACCGCCTCTCTGAGTCCGGGTTCATCATCTACAAGTAGGATATGTCCTGACATAGTTATCCTATATTTATCTTTTTATTCTGCGATCGCCATATTCATTACTATACAGCGCTTTGCACTGCCATAAAAAACCAAGGATTAGAGGTTGCGGCGCTTCGCGCCGCAACCTCTAATCCTTGAGTGGGAAGGGAGTATGATTGATATTGTGGCGAATTTGTCCAAAAAAACTATGACTCAAACATCCCTTCCCCCTTTACCAACTGTAATATCTGCAAAGACTCCAGCACCAAATTTTTTATCGGCGGACTTTCGGCAGGAAGTAAGCGCTTTAACTACGCGCCTATTTATCCAATTGCGCCGCCGTCCTACGACATTAATTGCAGGGGTGTTGCAGCCCTTGATGTGGCTATTGCTTTTTGGTGCATTATTTAGCGGTTTGCCCAAGGGTTTAGTTGGCGATGGTCAGACCTATGTTCAGTTTTTGGCGGCAGGAATTATTGTATTTACGGCTTTTAGTGGTGCGTTAAATTCGGGATTGCCAATGTTGTTCGATCGCGAATTTGGCTTTCTCAATCGCATCTTAGTTGCGCCCTTAGTGTCACGGTTTTCGATTATTGCCGCTTCTGCGATTTTTATCATTGCTTTGAGCATGGTGCAAACGGTGGCGATCATCTCGGTTAGCGGTTTGATGGGTGCGGGATTACCTAGCTTGAGTGGATTGGCGATCATGGCGCTAATCCTCACGCTGTTGATTGTGGACTTCACGATGCTGAGTTTAGGACTCGCCTTTGCTATGCCTGGACATCAGGAAATGCTTGCCTTTATTTTCTTGGTAAATTTACCCTTGATGTTTTCGAGTACGGCTCTTGCGCCCCTCGCTTTTATGCCGACTTGGTTGCAATGGATTGCCAGCTTAAATCCTTTATCTTGGGCGATCGAACCGATTCGTTATGTATATAGTCACAGTGTTTGGGCTTGGGATAGCGTTGTTTTTACGGCTCCTTGGGGAAATATGACGATCGCTAATGCGGCGATCGCCTTACTAAGTTTCGGCATATTTGTGAGCATATTCATTCGTGGAACTTTGCGCCGAGGCGTGGCATGATTGCGGAAACAGGTGAAGTTCCTTCTTTTCCTGAAGTACAACCCTTTGCCGATAATTGGTCTTATCTCAAAGCCGAACTTGCTTGGCTCGATCGCGTCCTGATGCGATCGCTATCGAAGCAACGACAAACCAATCAAGAGATTGATCGGGTTGCTAAGTCTGCCGCCGATCGCGCCACCAGTCATTGGTGGAAAGGCTTCATCGCGATCGATCCATCTAAGGGTGGCAGCCTCGCGCCCAAACATCCACCCGCCATGCATCCCCTTGGGCGTTACGGCGATCGCCTTGCCGTTAGCCACGAAAAAAATATTCGCCTCGCCATTCCCACCCTATGCAATCACTTGGCTCTCGGTCACTTTGAGCGAGATCTCTTGGTTCTCTGTCTCGCGCCCGAAATCAGTCGTCGCTATGAAAAGCTCTACACTTTCCTGAATAATGATGAAACCAATTGCAAACAACCCACGGTCGATCTGGCTCTGCGCCTCTTTTGTCGTTCCGATGCGGAATGGCGCAATGCTCGCAGCACCCTCACCGTAAACTCACCATTAATTAAGCGCAAAATTATTCAGCTTTATTTTCCAACTAATAGCACTGCGCGATCGCTTCTATCTCAAGCGATGTTACTTAGCGAAAAAGCAGTTACTTATTTACTTAGCGAAGATTTACCGATTGAAACAGTGATTCCCAAACCTAGATCTAGAAAATAAGGCGATGCAAAGCGTCTCTTTATTTGTCGGCTTTACGGAATGCATCCCGAATTTTCGGCTAATCGGACTGAGCCTAGTAGGGTGGAAACGATTACACATTTTTTACGATCGCCTGAATTAGTCTTAAATGTGATTCGCCCGATCGACCCGTTGGGACTGCCATTAGCTTTAAACTGAATTTGATATACATCTGGCTCTGGAACTATGGATACTTTTGTGAAGGTTGTCTTAGGTGCTGATTCCGTATCCTCAACAATCGTCACCCCTGCATCAAAATTTTGCCAAGGGAGAGCGTTCCATTCAGCTTCAGTTGCACTATCAGAGAGGACAGGATGGACTGCGTATTGAGAGATTTTGGGCGAATTTCTAAAGGTTGCTTGCCAATTGGTTTGGCTGCGTTTGGCGTTGCTTTGGGCTAAGCGGATAGTGGTGAATGCTTGACTCTGTGCGGAGTTTAGACGTTGGTTATTCGCAAAGCTCAGCCATCCTGGAGCCGCGATCGCTGACAAAATTCCCACCATCGCTATTACTACTAAAAGTTCTAGCAATGTAAAACCAAAATCCCTGTAAATACTTGCGTTAGCACGATACCGAATGCGCTTGGGGGCGATCGCTTTTAGCAATGATTTATACATACTATTTAAACAGGAACCAATATTAAGCATGGTCAATTTACCTTGATTATTCGATCTACATTTCCTTGTGTAGATCCCACCCAGCCCCCCTGCCTTGAAAGGGGTGATCGCTTTCGTCTTCCTTCGCAAGGGGGATTGAGGGGGATCATATTTTCTATTTCGATATACCGATCGCACTGCGTCCAAAACTACGCGCATTGGCAGTGGGGAAAAAGGAAGTGTTAGTAGTAGTTGGCTGTCTGAAGTTACGGGGTTGAGGATCGCTGCCTAGTCTGGCTAGGGCATTGCCTCTCAGAAAAAGCCGCACGGTTACATTACTGGGTGCAACACAAGTATAAAAACTACTTAGTCCAGATGGATTGATAGTTGCATCGCTAAAGTCGGCAGGTACACGCTGTGTGACTGTGCCTGCCGCGTTGGTCGTTGTTACTGGGTTAGTATTGCCAACACCGATCGAAGGGTCATCACAGTCGGGATTGGTAATTACGCCTGAAATGGTGACATTTTTGCCAACGGGAATGCGTAGTGCTGCCGTGCCGATTGCTCCTGTGCCTGTTGCGGGATCGTTACCGCCTTGAGTTGCATCATAGGCGGTGTCATCCATGAAGTCGATGAGGGTAACAAACGGATTAGTACTTAGATCATATCCATCAGCATCAGAAGTAAATCTTTTCCAACTGAGAATGCTTGTTGCACTGGAAAAATCTGGACGATTGAAGCCTTTATCTGGCTTAATAAAGTAAGTGATTTCATCTGATGCAGCAGGCACAATAAGTGAGTTAGTGCTACTAACTAATGCAGGCGGATTTCCAGTTAATCCATCTCTATTAACCGCAAAAGTGGTGGGACAGGTAGTAGTGTCGGTGATAGTGCCGCCAGTGCTGCAAGACCAAGGATAGCCATCACTGATTTCCCATCGCAGGATTCGCGCTGTATCTGACCAAGTGCTGTCAAGACCAACATCGCTCTTGAGATAGTATGCCACTAGGGAATAGACGTAAATTTCTCGACCAAAGGCTGATTTGTAAGGATTAATATCTTTATCTTCGGATTTACAGACAGTCGTATCTTTGTAAGGCATACAACCTAACTTTTCTTTTCCCGATCCATTGGAATAGTTTTTTTCTGTGTCAGGTGAAAAGGATGTTCTTTTCCAGAAGACTAAAATGGGTGTGCAGTCGGTGGAGGTGCATTTGTTTTCACTAGTACCAGTTTGCGTTTGCGTATGCGGCAGTTGATCATTTATCCCCGCAATGCCCTCAGCACCGTAGATGTACATTGCTTCTTGCAGGTCATCGGCAATGTAGGCGATCGCTGCTTGTAGTTCTTCTTGAGCATTGGACTTAGCAGTTTCTTTGCGATCGCTTTCTAGCACTCCCACCAAAAAGCTGAGCATCACCACCACCATCAAAGAGGCAATTAGTGCGGCTACTATTAGCTCTATTAATGTAAAACCAGATGTTAGGTGGCGATCGCGTCGTACTTTATTAGAGCGCCGCTTTAATCGATTATTAGCGATCGCTGCTATCTTGAGAAACAACCTGCGAAAAAAGCTTTTCATAGACTTCTAGACCGTTCGTTTTAATTTATGGTGAAGATGAAGTTCCGCCGATACCCGTTTTAATACCATCAAGGTTATTGGAATCAACGGTTGGCATTACCTGCGATCGCATCGTCACTAATGGACAGAGAATGGAAGTTGTACTAGAAAATGGGATTTTACTTCTAGCACATTCTGATTCAGTGCCTTTTTTGGGGGTGTTTACACCATTGAAGGCATCGGCACGATAGACCCGTACCGCCAGCCAAAAGCCTTGTCGTTGTAGATCCGTTGCTGCTGTTGCTGAAGAACTTAATGGTCCACTTCGCATCGGTTGAATTACTAGATCTTGCGGATCATTAACATTAAACCCATTACCATCGGCATCAATTCTAATACCGCGTACTGGATTTGTGGCGGTCGCACTATCAAGGGGGAGCAAGGTCGCATTTGGTGCAGCAATGCCATAGCTTAGATCTTCTTTCTTTTCAAACACATACTGTCCTTGGGCGTTTCGATTGACTTCTATGGGCGGCAGCACTAAGTAGTCAGGAAATGTGGTGACATCAATTACGCCGCCGCGCACTGCGTCAATATAAGATCGGGCAGCTTGGGTGGCTTGGTCGATGCGGCGAGCATTGACACGGGCGGAGGTGGATAGCGCCACCATCGGTGCGATCGACACAATCATAATGCTTACTACTGCCGCCGCCACCAGTGACTCGATCAAAGAAAATCCTGCTTCTGGGTTAGCTTTCTGATTTAGCGATCGCCTAGCTAGGGCATTTGCCATAACAAACCTTGGCGATCGCGCTGGCATAGGCAGAGAGTGATGATTTGGCATTTGCTTAGACATGGGTTGTGATCCTCCGTGTAAATGTTCGCTAATAGCAATCGACAAAATGTCTATGCCATTTTGTCAATCTCAAAACCTTACAGGGTTCAGTTACTGATACACATTGGGAATTGTGCCATCAGCCGCAGCCGCACCGCCATAGAATGAGGTATTGCAACTAGATTTGAGGTCAGTACCGCGTAAGGTACGGCGGCGATAGTTGGTTGGGACAACACCGATACCTTTTCTTGTATTTTCATCGATTGTTGCTGGCTCTAGGGCGCATAGCAGGCTCTCCACCCATTTATCATCGGCGCTAACCTCTCTAAAGAACTCATTAGCCCCTGGGATTGGTACGGCGAAACGTTCGGCAAAGCGATCGGGTTGCTGGGTCAACAGCCCCACATCATAGCCCCATAAGCGGTTAGGTGCAGAATAATATGGAATGCGGCTACCTGTAATAGAGAGATATTGAAGATTATAGCCACCAGAGATGCGACCGTTGGTAGTACCTGTACCAGGATGGGCAGGGTTGAGGAATACGGTGGTAGTGTCACTTATGCCGCCAACTAGCGGTGCAGTTGGTACAAATGGTGCTGTAGCAAAGCGGCTCTTTGTATTTTGAATAAATCCACCAGCGATCTTTATGTTTACATCATCCCAGTTTTCTAGGAACCTCACAAAGTTAGCCAATCCACCACTAGCCTCACCGATGTTAGTATCGGTGGCGATGCCAGTGGCGGTGCTGCCAAGTAAGGTACTAGAGGCTCGGTATGGGACTCCATTACGGGCTGGACTATTACCTGCGACAAAGTAGACATTCACTTCAGTTCTGACGGGGCGAATTGTCCATTGACCTGAACGGGCGGCACTAGCGCCAGTACCTTGAGGTGTGCCGTTGATGCCGCCATCATCTACCACAGAAGCTGGTTGTGGAATATCGGCTGAATTATTAGCAAGGGCGTTAGGTACGCTGAGTTGCACTACGGGCAGCAGTTGGGGCTGATCAACGGAGGTCATTGCCACAAACAGGGTCTCATTGTTGACCTTTTTGGAATCTCCCCACAAACCAAGGAAGCGCACACCCCTAAAGGAGTTGAAGTCGCGCCCCGTTGTAGGATCGACTCTAGTTGTAAATACCGTTGTGTTGTCTTCGGTGGGCGTGCCTGTACCATTGGTGTAGCCAAGGAAGTTGCCAGTAAGGATATTCGGTCTACCGAGTAAACCTTGGAAGATAAAGCTAGGCTCTGAACCAAGCTTAAATTCGGCATCACCGTCAATGTTAACAATACCAACGTTGTCGTTACAGTCGGAGTTGCTCAATCCTCCTGCTGGTGGTGGCGTGAGCGATAGCTTCACTTTGCTGCCTGTCTTACAGGCAACGTAGTAAGAAACACCCGTTTCTAAGCCAGCAGGAAGATTATTTGTGCCATCGGTGAGGATAATCCGCTTACCAATTTGAACGCGAGGGTTATTGGGATCGCCTGGGAATAAAATAAAGTTGTTGTTAGCAGGGTTCGCTGTAGCGGCGGTTGACTTAACTGGGTCTAGCCTCGCTTCGGTACGCGAGGATAGCCAAAATATATTGTTTGGATCAACTCCATCGAGCTTAATCTGTAGTCCTTTAAATTCAATACTTTCATTGGGCAAGCCTCTAAAAATAAAGACAGGACTGGGACCACGTCGAATACTGGTGGGTGTGCAAGCACTATCTGCACTTGTCACTGGATCAGCGCAATTTGCTCTGAGGGTCAGTGTGCCAGATAGGGTGCGTAGGTCGGGGGAGTTGGGGTCAGTTGTGCCGAGGCTACTAATGTTATAAACATGAACCCGATTATCGGCAAAGGTATTCTTGGCTCTTAAAACCGTGTCTAGGCTAAAGGCAAACTTACCAATACCCGCAGCATCAATGTCCGCACCATTTTCATCCACAATATTCAGGGCTGTGCCGCCAGAAGTTTTGGCAATCTTAAATTGATTGTTAAAACCAGATTGAATGTCTCGGATGTAATAAGTTGATTTGACATCAAGTCTCTTGGTGACTGTGCCATTACCCGAACTACTAGTAAATGTTAGAGGTGTGCCACCAAGGGAATCAGATAGTTGGAATTGAGTACCTGAAAGATTCACCACATAGTAATCAGTATCAATCGCTAAAGGTGTAGGTGGACTGGTGAATCGAACTAAGTCACCATTGGCAAGGTCTGCGCTTGATTCCAAGGTGTCAGCAACTGCACTGTTTGTAAAGCTAAATGCTTCGGTATATTTAGGTAACTGCCCATTTTTGCTAACGGGGAATACGCGCACCTCTTGATCGTTGGTGAAAGTAACCCCTGTTGTGCCGACAGTGGCTGTTAGCAAATTGGTGTTGGTTGCGGCGGTAAATGGAATCGCGCCGCGCACTAGGGCATCAACAGTGACGGGTAATGGAACAGTCCCCGCCGCGACTGGTGTTGGTGTTGCGGTGATTTGTGCGGGGTTAGTAACATTAGGAACTAAGCCAATGAACTTGTCACTGCCAGTGTTATTAGGGTTGAGCTTGGCGCTGAGTAAGCCCGTGCCACCTGTTAGGGTTGTGCCAGTGCCAGTGGGTAATGTGGTTCCGATAAAGTTCCTGATCGCTAGACCAGGGCTATTTGCTCCTTGGGGGCAACTGCTGGCGCTAATGTCAGTTTTGCCGAGAGATGGACGCTCGATCGCTTGATATTTGGGGGTGTTGCCAGTACCACCACAAACTGTAAAGCTAGTGGCGGGTTGGACTGTGCTTTTGCCGTTAATACGACTACCGTTGTCGGAGGGGAAGTGGGGGTTGTAGGGAAGGTTGAGGTTGAGCAGGGTGACAGTGCTATCGGGGTCGGGCGACTTGACAACGCTAGTATTAAAGTCATAGGGCTTGGTGATGCAGCGATCGTCCACCGTGCCGTTGCTGAGGTTGATGCAGGGCGTGGGCGGCAAGACTAGGCTGCCAGTGGAGTTGAGGTTGGCTCTAAAGCCACTTGCGCCGCCACCAATGACAGGGAAACTGAGGTTGTTAATAAACAGGTTGCTATTGTTCTGATGTCTAATGTTGCCGCCTTCACCCAAGTAGTTGCTATTAGAATCCGATGTGCGATACCACAAGGTGCGGTTTGCATTACCTGGTCGATCGCGCTTCATCTGCTGAGAGTTAGCAGTAGTACCATTATTCTCAGTAACGGGTTGCTTCAAGTTACCAGGCAGCATGGGGATCTCACCCGCCGATCCTGAACGGGGTGGAATATTCGGGAAAATATTTTCATTGGGAACGTTCAGGTCAATGCTGCCATCGCCATTAACATCTTCTCCCCATACATAACGTCCGCCATGTGTACCGCCATTGTCTAAATCAGATGGTGGCAAAAATGGACGGTTATAAATATCGCCAGAGGCGTGGGGGAAGGGATAGGCAGCCGCAGGGGATGAAATCATTGAGAAGGGCAACCCAGATGCCTTTGGCAAACTGGCAAATACGGGAGTGCTGATTGTGGTAACACCACCAGGCGTTGGCGTTGGTGTTGGTGTTGGTGTTGGTGTTGGTGTTGGTGTTGGTGTTGGTGTTGGTGTTGGCGTTGGTGTTGGCGTTGGCGTGGGCGTGGGGCAAGTAGCTGCTGATGTGATTATGCGATCATCGTTATTTGTATTAGTTAATCCCAATTCACAAGTAGGAGTTTGATTGTCGGTCTGGATTGTGCCTGTACGCTCGCGATTGCCGTAGAAGGCTTGAGGTCCTTTCAAGTTATCGAGACGGATACGGAACGTTTCGTTAGCACTATTAGTTGACTCGTTGGCACTATCGCGAACTACCAACACACTTACGGTTTTGGTATTAGGATCGGCAGTAGTACCAGTTGGTCCTGTCCATGTTAATACCGTACAATACCGATCTTCTGTACAGGCGGCATCTTCAGGTATGACGGATTCGGGGCTATTTGCACCAACGCGAAGGCGTGGATATTGACCGCCATTGGCAGTAACCGCAATACTAGAAATAGTTGATGGGGTAGTGGTAATGCTACCAAGGTTATCTGTACCCGTTACACTCGATTGAATATTGACTGCGCTAGGGGCAGACATCGCTAGAGCAGCGTTTGCAGGGTTATAGAGTCGGTTGATATAGTCAGCTTTAGTTTGGGCATCCGCGATCAAGTCAGCCATTGATGCAAAATTAGTGGGCGTTGATGCTGGCACTGCCTGAAAACCAGTTGTTGGGGCGACTAGTGGTATTTGCCCAGGAACAGCGTTAACGGGGTAAAGTGTCACCTTAACCCTAATTGTGCTGCCTGCGGCTAAGTTAGCTCTATCCCCCGCAGTGATGCCGACATCAAAGTTAAACCTTCTGTAAACAGCATTATTTGTACTGCGACCACCTCGGTTAGTGGGTAGCGGAGCCGCAGTGGAAGTTGCATTGTCACCTGCATTGGTGACACTATTTGCATTTGTAAAGTTAGGAACTGGCAAATCATCATTGCCTAGTTGAGCTTCAAGGGTTTGTAGGTTAGAGTTTTGATCGCGTCTACGTCCTTCTGGTGCGTTTTGATTACCACTAGTGATACTGACCATGATGCCCCTTTCAGGACAGGGGACAGTGCCGTAACTATGATTGTTGTTAAGGTCAAAGGGAGTATTGAGATCCCCAAGCACATGGGGATAAGTATAGCCATCAGCGCTAGCACCACTATTTACCGCAAGATCGATCGGGAAAACAACAGGTGGACTGTTAGTGCAACTACCCGCAAAGATTAGTTGTTGGTTGCCATCTTTATAGATATCGTCAAAGCGCAAGAACGACACCCTTCTGGCATAGCGCGAATCCTCGTTAGAGATATATCGAGGTGCGCCTGCTGCTGTCGAGACAGCCCCAGTCGTGGCATTAAATGCGGGTAACGTAGTTGTACCAGCGCCAGTCTTGACCCAATCCGAGAAAGTACATTCACCAATAGGAAACTTGCGGCACATCTCCATGCCATATTCACTAAAGCTAACCCGTCGTTGGATCGGCGTAACCCCATTGGCATTGTAACTAGCAAGGTTGCCATTGTTAGGAGGAGAAGCTGCGGGGTTGGCTGGCCAAAAGTCAGAATTGGGAACGGCGACTCCATCAGAGTTACGCTGATTGAGCCAGAGAGCGCTCGTGGCAAAATTATTATTAAAGAATCCAGAACGGCGGCGATTCAAGACATAGGTACTATCCTTGAGTGGATCGTTGGGATAGCGCACAGGGTTTAATTGCGATTGCCAATTAATGCTAGTTGAGGTATTGGCATTATTCCGTAGATCAAAGTCGCCATCGGTGCGATAGCCATCACGGAAATTGGCAGAAAGCACCGTAACCGCATCCGCCAAAACCGTTGCAGGTCGCCATTCATCACCCTTTAGACAGGTGGGGTTTTGGGCGGGGCGGCAGGCAAAGTTGGGGTTTAGGGCATCTTTGCTGCCGTTGTCAGGATCGTAACTAGCGCCATTACTAGGTTTATTCGTGCTGTTGGCATGGCGTTGATAGAAGTTGCTCCAATCATCATTAAGCAATTGTGTAAATTCTTCGCGGGTATGCTTATTAAAAGCAGGGACAGCACTGGTTAGCGAAGAGGTAGTTTTAGGATCTTTTTGCGCCTTGACATATACGGGCAGATTAGATACAAGGGTTAAGCCTTTTTCGCCTTTGGTGGCTTCTGTCCATTTGTAAGCTGCATTGGTATAGTCAGCATCGGATACGGGCAACTCATTATTGATCTTACTGAGGTTAGTAGTATTAGTTAAAGCGCTGCGCCAGAGGCGATAGCCATTGATCAGGCGAATACTGGTAGGCTTGCGCGTGGGGTCAAGCAGAAAATCGGTGGAGCTAAGGTTTTTGCGCTTGGCTAGAGGTGTGAGAATGGGGGCAAGGGTAGTGGCATTGCGGTCAAAATAGCTGAGGTCTTCGAGGGCATCTTCACGGGTGGCATAGACAACGCCGCTATAGGGAAGTAAATAGTCAGTGGCAACCCCAGTATTATTGCCACCAGCAATCTTCGCCCCCCGCAGGCGATCCATATCAATGTCGGTGGTACGAATTTCCAGAGGTTGACGCTGCTCTAGTTCCAAATCGTAAATATCACCGCGATTTGCGGCGACTAGGGCTAAGCCCTGCGAGTCAGCCGTGTCATTAACTCTTGGCTCGTTACCAACAGCCGCTTCGGTCAGTGACTCGTTGCGATTGAGCGATTTGACCTCACGCCCATCGAGAAATGCGCCCTCATGGAAGGCTCCGTGAGGGATCTGCGCTAAGCTAAGGGCCGTATTTCCAGCGATCGCGGTGGGGGTGATCGCGGCGGCGGTGGCACTGGTATTGGCAAGGGCGATGGAGCCGTCAAGAATTTGTAAGGCGCAAAGATTGGAGTCAATGGTGGACTGTTGGGGCAGGGTCAAAAGTGCAGTGGCGGGACTGGCTGCACCACCATTAATGATCTTTTTGAGGACTTCGCGCAACGACTCATTGGCAAAACGTCCATTGGGGAAGATCAAGTTAGCTTGATAAGCTAACTTTTGACCATAGGAGCCACTGGTTTTGACCGCCATAGCCGCATTGGTAAATTTAAAGATGCCACTACTTGCGGTGCTAACGCTTGAATCATAGAACAAGCCCGATGTAGTGTCGTATGCAATGTTGCTAAAGGTGACATCGGTGGATGCGGCGGTTCTGCCAACGCTATAGACCAGCCCATTGTTAGAGCGCCCTTTAGGATCGGCATTCCAAGGGGCAGTGGTTGCGCCAACTGGTGCATTTTTGGCAGTAATAGCATTAGAGGGGTCGTAGTAGCTGCTGACACAGGCGATCGGTGCTTGGTAATTGTTAGGTTCACCGATCGCATTGTAAGCGTCATATTTGTAGTGATAGATCGCCGTTGCCCGCATTTGCAAGTCACCCTTGCGATCGTCAGTGGCGATCGCTGCTGGTGACATGGGCATGGAGTCTGACCAAACTACATAATTTCTACCATCGTCTACACAGCCTTTGTCAATCGCTGTTGAGGTTGAATCGCACCTGAGTTGAGCAAATTTTGTTTCGTCAATGTCGGTAATTGGATTATCAATGGCTTGACCATTCCATAGAGGAACGCTGGACTCGTCTATGCTTAGGATTTTTAGATCGGTACTAGTGCGATCGTCGCCAAAGCCAGTACGGAAGCGGGGTAAGAATGTATCGGCAATATCGCGGCTGTAAATACCTGCATTGGTGACAACGCGCAGACCACCAGTACGCGGTGCTGGCTCTGGTGTTTTATTTGTGGGGGCGGTAGGATCGGTGATGGAAGGATCGAGGGCTGCGGAAATTTCCCAGAAACCACCGCGATCGGTTACACCAAGGTTACTCAGTGGCGTGGATCTGGTGACGCGATAGCGCTCTGAAGTACTGACAGTTGCGCCGCTAGTGTCACTGGCATTGTTCCAAAATACGGAAGCATTTGTAGTAAGTGGATTCGGTTCTGTTTCACCAACAAATTCTAATGACCCTGAAACCGTATTCAGTTTTAGCCACTTTGCAGGCAAGCCATTGCCAACAAGGACGCGATCGCCCAAAAATCTTTCATTGTTTTTCGCCACCTCAATAGGATCGGCGGCAAATAGAGCTAGTCGGTTGGGAGAACTTAAAGTGAGGAGGGATACGCCATTGGTGGAATCAAAGATGCCACCTTTGCCATCAAATCCTGCACCTGAAGATAAGATAAAACTGCCAACGGCTTTGCCATAGTTGCTATTGGCATAGGATGGCAGCATCCAAGCGATCGGTGGCGCTAGATCGGCGGGTTGTCCCGCCACAGGAATTTCGGTGAAAAGAGTTGTGGGATCAGCAGTTGTAGGCGGAATTGCAGTAGTAAAGGGAACGTCACGGAATGATACTTTGCGGGTGCGTTCGCCAAAATAGGCAGTTAGAGCAGCGCGTCTCGCCACTTCCACTTCTGTATTAGAGGATAGTGCTTCATCTGAAATGCGCTTGAACAAATCTTCTCTAACGGAAGTGGGATCGCCTTGATTGCTGGGGCTGTAGGTGAGGTTTGCGGATGTAAAGTTCGATGGAATCGGCGAAGGAATCGTCACAGTACTACGGGCGATCGCGGCATCAACTAAGCGACCAATGCGGCGATTAAGTTCAAAGTCATTGACTGCCAATCCTGAACTGCGGTTTTTGGGAATATCAATGCTGCCATTGTTACTAACCGTAGAGGTGTCAGCGCTACCAGTATCACTAATGATCACACGCCCACCTGCTACTGTATCAGGTGGTACACCCTGCCCTCTAAACAAATCAACTGATACATTCGTATTTGTAGATAACGTTGCAGGGTCATCAACAACAGCATTGCCCTCAACCACATTCCCCGCAACAGCAATTTCACTATTTTTCTTTTCGTAATAGCAAGAACCGAATAAGTCAGGGTTAGTCGTAGTGCTACCATTAAACTCTCCCCCTGAACTGCTAACTTGATAGAAGCTGATCGGGTTTCCTGATGCAGCCCCAACCATGAGATTACCTGCACTGTAAATACGTCCATTAATACGGAAGGTAGCAATATTAACAAGTTCGGTATCGCCTTCAAAGAATACAGCGTTGTTATTTTGCGGCGATCGCGCCCGATCCTGCTGAAGTTCCACCGCACTAACGGAAGCTACGCCATTATAAGTCTCATAACTTGCCGCTAAGGTCGTGTCATCAGGGAAGCTACCGCTATCTGTAATTGGTAAAGTTACCGCATAGACAAAAAATGATTTACGAAGTCGATTGTCACTGGATACCGTCCAACCGCCATCACTGGCAATATTCGTTACATCCCCCGTGGAGATGCAAGCCCCTGAAAGCGTTGTCTCATCCATTGGCAAGGTTCTAGACTCAATGGGTGAGATCGGGCGGTCTGTAACTGTGGGTGGACGGGTACGGAAGAGAATGCTGTATAAGCCGTAGGAGTCAAATTTGCCATTATTATCGGTGTCAACGGGAAACTTCCATGCCGTTGAGACATATTCCCGATTCTCAATTTGGGCGGCGTTAACGTTAATACTGCCATCGGGAACCGTGGGCGATGATGAGCCACGAAAATCGTAGACTAGTTGTAACCGCGTTTCGTCAGGGAGAGTATATTTGCCACTATCGCTAGTAATCACACTATCAAGGGTAAGTTCGGGTGGTGTGGTACGCGGCAGTTTACCATCACTAAGCAAAGCATCAATTTTTGCCCTAGCGCGATCGATTATTGGTGTAGCCGCACTTCTAAAAACTTGTTCTTGTCTAGCATTAGCCGCAGTCTGCGCTCGTTCAGACGATCGTGATACAGTAGTAACCACGAGTAGAGTCACCACAAGCGTAACAAGTGTCACAGTTGGTAATACAAAGCCCGCCACTCCTTTACCGCGTCCCCGCGTTGAGCCTAGCAACTGTCGCACAAAGCGCCGACTAATCCGCACAGGACTACCGATTTTATTAAGCCATTTTCTTAATTTGGCAATAAACTCTGCAAAAAAGCGATTAATTTTACGGCTTTGCTTAGAATCAGACATACACTTTTACCAACCTGACAGCAATATACTACCCAAGCAATGGGCAAAAATTGCAAAAATTATAATTTATAGTCGTAGTCATCTATTTTAGGACAAATCAAAACCCAAATAGTTAAGAGGCG
>DCSN01000117.1:3105-16117 GCA_002325645.1 Pseudanabaena sp. UBA1465 | reverse complement strand
CGCCTCTTAACTATTTGGGTTTTATGTCCTAATGAGAATGGCAATAGCTATAAGACAATTTCAGGTTTGTCTATAAAACTTATTGAGCAGATAGCTCGACATCCTCTCAGCGCTGAAGCGACTGAGATTCCTAAGACTCACGACTTAGGTTTCTGCTTCTTCCCATTACTGGCATTTCGCAACCGCCTCTACCCTCAAGGAGTTTTTTGGTCTTATGTTCGCTCCACAGACTTTAGGCTTAAGCCTTCCCGCAAGCCCTACGGTATTCAAAGTTAATTTGTTTGCAAGAGATTGGTTATCGCCCTAACATCATCTCTACGATACCACACACACAAAGACTAAAGGCAATAAATTGCCTCGCTCGTTTCCCTCTCAGCGCTTTAGCGCTGAGTTTCTCACTTACCGTATTATTTTTATGACCAATATTGCTAAAGAACAAATTCCTAAAGAACAATTAGAACCAGATTTGTGGCTAAATCCGCGTAGGTTTTATATAGGACTTGCGATCGCTTTAATTTTGCAACTGTGGCTAATTAGTCAGCCCTTTGCATTTTGGTTGGATATAAATCTATTTAAGGCTTGGGCTGTAGCCTTAGTGCAGCAAGGTTTACCAAATTTCTATAGTTTTGCAAACTCTGACTATCCGCCTGCATATCTATATATATTGTGGTTGGTTGGCAAAACTTACCAATTTTTCGATCCCACCTTCAGCCATACTGATCGGTTGTTGCTTGTCTCATTGCTTAAGTTGCCATGCATTCTAGCGAATGTTGGCTCGGCTTTTTTAATCGCTCAAATCCTAAAACCTTACACTTCGACTCACAAAGCTTATAAAATTGCATTAATCTATGCTTTTAATCCATTAATGATCTTTGTGTCGGCAATTTGGGGGCAAGTTGACGGGGTGATGGTTTTGTTGATGTCAATGATGTTTTATCTAATCGAGCAAAATCGAGCGATCAGCGCGGGTATATTAGCGATTCTGATGGTAATTGTGAAACCGCAAGGGCTTTTTTTTGCGCCATTTTTATTCCTTTCTCAATGGTTTCGTCAAGCATGGTGGAAATGGTTGGCGATCGCTGTTGGCGGATTGGCGGCTATTTGGCTGTTGATAGAGCCTTTTTTTGGGGTTAAAACAGGGCTATCCCATCCTTTTTGGTCTTTGTACTATCTACTCAAAAGCACGGCTAATCTCTACAGCTTCGGTTCTGTGAATGCGTTTAATATCTGGATTTGGGCAAATTGGCAGAGCGACTATGCGACATTCTTGGGGATTAGCTATAAAGTAATTGGCTTGTATTTTTTGGGAATCCTCATAGTGTGGTTAGGGATATTTTTATACCGACAACGAAATTTTACCGCTAATGCTATGGCAGCCGCAACGATGTTAATTGGATGTTTCATGTTGCCCACAAGAATGCACGAACGCTATATGCTGTACAGTCTTGCTTTTTTGGCGATCGCGATCGCGGTAATTCCCATTGTTAAATGGATCTATTGGGGATTTACGCTCACAGGTGCGGTGAATGTGGGGTATGTCTATCTACGATATAACTATGAGGCTTTATATAATGCAATTCCATCGGGCTGGTTGCAAACTGGAATCTATGCAATTAGTGTCTTTAACGTAATTTTATTTTTAATTTTGCTGTTGCAAACAATCCGTTTTCCGAAAGCCATAGAAGCGAGTGGCGGCGAAATATACCGCCACTCATCTTCTAATTCAATTCTCGATAGTCTATAACTAAGTCATAAACTAAGTCATAAATAATGAGCAACTTTCTATCTTTATCAGTGATACTACCTGCTTATAACGAAGATGAAAATATTGGGAGGGTAATTGATGATGTGGTGGAGTATTTGGGCGATCGCCTGATTGACTATGAACTTATTGTCGTTAATGATGGTTCTAGCGATGCAACCAAGGCGATCGTCATGGAATTGGCGGCGCAAAATAATCAAATCCGCCTGATCAATCATCCTCACAATCTAGGATATGGTGCGGCTTTGCGAAGTGGATTTGATCAAGCTTTGCATGAATATATTTTTTTAACCGATGGGGATGGACAGTTTGAGATTAGGGATCTGAATCAATTTTTGCCACATATTTATGATGCTCAAGGAAAAATATTATCGAAAATTATTATTGGCTATCGGGCAAAAAGAGCCGATGTATTTATGCGATCGCTAAATGCGTGGATGTATCACCTTTTTATTCAATGGATATTAGGAATTAAAGTTAAAGATATTGATTGTGCCTTTAAGTTATTTCCCAAAACTATTTATCAAGCTATTAGACCAATTAAGTCTGATGGGGCTTTATTTAGTACAGAATTACTTTTGAAAATGTAAAATCTCGTAATTATGGAGTTGCCTGTCCAACAATTAACAAGGAGGTTTGGCACAGCGACAGGTGCTAATTGGCAAGTGATCTTGAAGATGTTTTGGGAATGTTGGCGACTCAAAAGAGAGCATCAACATCAAATCCAATTAAATCCAAATACTTTGTCAGGCATAAACCAAATTCGTTCATAAAACTGACTAGGCGATAACGGTAAGCCTATCCAAATCGGCATAAAGAAAATTTGCGTAAGCAAGATGATCGCGATAATTGCATAACCCAAATAACGGATCATGCCTTGGCGATCTAGCATTTGCGAAACTAGCCACGCTAAAGCCATAAAGCTAAACACGGCGGCAGACATATAGTGATAGATAAATAGACAACGTTTGACTAAGAACCAAGGTGCATAGTTAGCCACATAGCCAAGTAAGAGATAGCCACTTTTAGGACTAGTTATTTTGCGACATCTAGTAAATAGTGAAGCCAATGTAATTATTAACACCGATAGAGTTGATAACCACCACAAAATTGGATTGCCGATCGCTTGGATGACAGAAAATAAACCATCGCGATTTTGGAAATAGTAACCCACAGGACGAGCCGAAACTGCCCAAGAAATTGTGGATGAACAGTAAGGATGGGTGGGATGGGTGGGATCAAGGCTGATGACGCTGCTTGAAGAATGCCACCAAATCATATGTTGATGTACCCGAATTAATGACTGCCAAAACCAATGAATTGAACCCCAACCAGTTTCTTGGGGAATGCCGCCAGAATTGAGCATGAATAAGGGAATCCATTGCAATAGATAAAAGGTGATCGGCACAATTACAAAACAAAGTAAATATTGCCACCAATGAATTTTAGTAATTGCAGCGAGAATGCCAGATTTTGGTAATTGCTGGGGAAAGAATTTGGCGATCACCCAAACAAATAAAACACTCAGAAACAACAACAAACTAAATCCCAATCCGTTCCATTTCACCGATGCCGATGCGCCAAGCATCAATCCCGCACAACTAAGTAAAAATGTTTGTAACTTACCCTGATGCTGTAATCCTGATAATAAAAATATTTGGGATGTCAAGCCAAAAGCAACTAAAAAGACATTAATTAATCCCAATCGTGACTCCACCAGAAATAAGCCATCGCTGAGCAGAAACAAGCCTGATAAAAGCGCAAAATTACGTTGGTAAGTCAAACGATAGGCAACGCCGATCGCCAAAACTGGTAAGAATGCCCCAAATACAGCACTAGCAATCCGATAACCAGTGGCATTATGTCCAAATAGAATTATGCCTAGCATAATCAGATATTTAGCTAGGGGCGGATGTCCTTCCCAAGTGGGAGAACCTGCTAAATATTCTTCGGCATATTTGGGAAAGTAAACTTCATCAAAAACTGGATAGGGAACTTGATCGAGTTGCCATAATCTCAACAATAAGGCGATCGCGAAAATACTAAAGCTCCCCAAAATCAAGTACAAGTCCCTAGGCGATCGGGTTGGCTCCAAAGCATTTGCCAAATTATGATCCAAATCAATCTTCTGCATAATCGCCCTGTGCTAGTTCACGCTTTTGCCTAGATCTATACCATGTCCCCACTGCCATCAGCGTTGCCAATCCCATGCTACTCAACAATAAAGGCAATACCTGATGACTAGAACTCATCTGTACCCCAGCACTTCCCAAAAATACAAAAGGCGCAATGCCCAAAGGCGTTCCCATTAAAGTTCCCAATAAATAATCACGACGCTTAATTGGACTTATGCCTGCGGCAAGGCTAACCACACCATAGGGAATCAAAGGTAATAATCTTGCGGCAAAAGCATAGCCAATTCCACCTTTAACTAAGTTCTGTCCAATATTTGATAAATTGTTCTCAGAGTTATCATCGATGGCAATTAATTTAGTAGCAATTAATTTAGTACCAAGCGATCGCGCCAAAATGAATCCTAATAATGCCGAAATCAAAGCCCCTGCGGAGGTGAGCAATATTCCTGTCGATACGCCATAGAGCGCTCCTCCCGCAATATTTAAAGCAGTCACAGGTAAAATTAACAAAGTGGCGATCGCATAGGCAATTACAAAAATTGCCGCTCCCCATATTCCCGATGTCTTCGCCAGTTCTTGCACTTGGCTGAGCCAATCAATATGGATAAATGTAAGCCAAACCGTAATAACGGTGAGAAGCCCTGCGATCGCCATTAAAAATTTTTTCTTCATGATTCACTCGCTCCACGCTAGATTAAGATATCATTTTTCTAAAAAATATAACTAAGATTAACTAAAAATGAAATGTCCTCTATGTGAGAGTACAGAATTTCAGGATTGTGGAAAAACAGTCGCAGGTGATCGCAAATATCGCTGTGAAATCTGCCAAAGCTTCTTCACCAGTCAGATTTTTAATCAGACCATTCATGATCAACGCTCAATATTTCGCTTGCCAAATGTTAACTTTTTGAGCGCGGCAGGCGATCGCTTGCAAAAAAACAGTACTCAAAATATCTTTCATAACATTTTCCATAACACTTTACATTCTCCCCGCATATTAAAATTAATCACCATCACCCAAACATATCTCCACAAAAAACAGTTCATAATTGCGATCGCAATTTTGTATCAGATCGCTTTAGTGAGCATGACTGCCTATCATGTAATGGTCAATCACACAAATATCAAGTGGGAAAGTTTTTTAAATCTTGTTAGTGGCAATGATGCTCATCATTATGTTTTCCTGTCACAACATGGCTATCAAAAGGCAGGTGAAGGCGTAGAATTTATCGTCTTTTTCCCTTTATATCCCATCCTAATTTATCTATTTACACCCATCTTTGGCAATCCTTACTTAACAGGTTTAGTGATTTCTAACATTGGTTCAGTGATTGGACATATAGCCTTTGCCATGTTTTTGTTAGAGGCAGGATTTGAGAAGCGTAAAGTCTGGCAAATTATGGGGCTTCTATTTCTCACGCCAATAGCAATCTATTTCAATATGGTTTATACCGAAGGGCTATTTTTAGCGACAACGGCTCTATTTCTTTATTTCTTAGAAAAAAAAAATTATTCTCTTGCTCTGATTGCAGGCTTTTTTGCTGCCCTCACAAGATCGCTAGGATTTTTCTGCATCATTCCCTATCTTGCACATTGCATCCAAAATAAACTATGGCAAACCAATAAATATGCCCTATTTAAGTCCTTAGTCATACCAATGGGAACGATAATTTATCTTGCAATTAATGCTTGGACATTTGGCGATCCATTCTATTACAAAGTCTTTATGAAAAAGATTTGGCATAAAGAAGTGGTCAATCCCATCAATCAATATATTTATAGTATAAGTAGTGTTATCAAAGGGGATTGGCTAGACAGCATAACGATTTATATCGATCATTCAATAACAGTTGTATTACCAATAATTACTATCCTGTATTTAGTTTTGACGATCCATAAAAAGAAGAAAATATCCTATGGATTATTGTCATGGACTATTGCTCAATGGGTGGTTGTCGCTTCTCAGTCTTTTTGGTTATCGAATACTCGCTATATTGGTTTAATTTTGCCCTTTTACATCATGCTCGAAGAAATTATTGGCACATTCTTAATTTCTTACATGATGGTGGCGATCGCATTCGGATGTTTAGCAATACATGGAATTGATTTATTTTCTAGAGGGCAATGGCTATATTAATTGGTTGAAGATATTATTTTAGAGAAATATTTTTGGGAACTAATAAAGAACAGGTGGTTTAGTTGTGGCATAGAAGATCAAACTGCTAACAAATCCGATTGCTAAGCTGCTGCCCGTGACGATTGCGAATATTTTCCAGATAGCCTGAGATGGCAAATCGGTATCGAGGAGTTGCTTGCCGACCAGGGTAATGGCGGCAGCGATCGCACCGATGGTGGCACTAGTCAACCAAGTGATCGGCTTGGTAGTAATCAGGAACGTGCCTTGAATGGTTAAGGTGATCGTGACAATGGTGGCAATAATTTCCCAAATTGATAATTTTCGCTCGGTTTGAGCTTCATACCGTAGATCGTTGAAACTGGCGAAATATAGCCCCAAGCAAACACAAGCAGTAATCAGGCTGTAATTGAGATTGGATTTGAAATATACAGTAACAATCGCCGCGATCGCCGCCAACAATCCGCCAAGGCTCTGGGGAATTGCCACAGTGCCTAATATTGCCAGCAAAATCATATAGGCGGCGATCGCATAGTCATTTAAACGTATGACTTGGTATAGCTCACTGCCAATATATCCATAGGCGATCGCGATACTAATCAGGGAGAGTAGCAACCTAAGTCCAAACTCGACCCTACCAATTTTGAGTGCCATAAAATGCCACCAGTTTTTTTAGTCTATGCCAATGTAAAAACGCGACATCACTTTTCTCAAGCGAGTTATAAAGTATGGGTTCTGCCCGCCGAAGGCGGGCAGAACCCATACTTTACTAGATTGCGAAACGCGATATTACAAAGTATAGCAACGGACAAGCAAATAAATAGGGTTCGGGCTAAGCCCGAACCCTATTTAGGTAAAAGATTTAGGCAACAGATTTCATAATTGGATAAAACCAATGGGGACGCATCAACATCACTGTATCAATTACATGAATAACACCATTATCAGCTTCGATATCTGCGGCGATTACGGTGGCATTATTTGCCTCGAAGCCTCCATCAGAAATATCAATATCAATCTGAGTACCTTCCAAAGAAGTTAAAGACTTTACGCCGATTAAATCTGCTTTTGTATATTTTCCTGCAACAACATGGAAGGTCAAGATCCTTGCTAATTGAGGAATATTCTGGACTAGGGTGGTAATTGTGCCAGCAGGTAATTTTGCAAAGGCGGCATCATTGGGAGCGAATACGGTGAAGGGTCCTGGGCTTTGCAAAGCTTCCACTAAATTCGCCGCCGAAACTGCGGTGACTAGGGTTGAAAATCCTTCATTACTAACGGCAATATCAACAATTGTAGGCATAGTTAATTTCTTATATTTATTAATGTTTTACGCCAATTTAAAACCCAGATAATTTTTTAAAGATGTTGCAAAGCAACATCTTTAAAAAATTATCTATAGTTCATCACAAGAACTTAACGATAATCTTGGCTTTGAATCATGGATAATCTTGCGGCTTTATCCATTCCATACTTCGGGTTACAGAATCGATTTAGCTGACCCTCGAAATACTGACGATTGGCTAAAAGATGCTTAGGATTAGGATCATCTAAGGGATAAAGCAAAGCGGCTCGCCCTGCTTGAATAACTGCCGAAGTGACGTTATACATCGATCGCTGAAAACTGACAGCTAATTGAATGAGCATGTCATCTTCACCACGACAATATTGTTTGTAATAGTCCACCAGATATTGCGGCAAGAAGTGGTACATATCTTGATGCAATAGAGTCGGCGGAATACCTGCGGAACCGACAGGGAACTTGTCAGCGTAGAGAATTCCGTAATGAAAATCATTTTGATCGGTGGGAATTTCGTTGGCTTGAGCATTATAGGACTTAGTACCTCGGAAAGGGGAAGTGCGATAGAACACTGCTTCAACATAGGGAAATGCAGCTTCGTAAAGCCAAGTAAATCCCTTAGATTTCGGCACAATATCCAACCATTCACCGCCAATATTGACACGGTGATAGATGGGACGACCCGCGATCGCAAAGATTCCATTTACCAAAAAGTCCATCGCATCGGGAACGCCTTTAAATCCACCCTCATCATAAATATCCGACATCTCGAAGAATACGGGAGCCATGATTTCCCAGAATAGTCCTAATACGGAGGTCATCGTCGATTGCCGACATTGCTCTAAAAACATTTCAGGGAAAAGCTTATATAGTCCCAACATCACAGGATTATTTTTAAAGAAAGCACGAATAGCGCGATCGGCATTTTGGCGATATTCCTCAGAATCCATATAAGGCTCTAACTCGCCGCCCATATTCCGATGCCATAACATGGCTCGCATACATTCTTCGGCGAATTCCATATTGATGCGATCGTGATACAGATGATGGAAGATTTTGGGAAGTTTGGTTTTAAGTTCTCCTTTATCCATAAATTCCAATAGTTCAGGATGGGCTGTCGCCTGACCGCGCCAGATCCTTAAGTCCGCATCATCACCTGCATAGTGATTAGGCAGATCGAGATATTCCTGAGAGAGAAAGTACTTGAAGGCGGGAATTGGTTCTAAAAAAACCTGTTCTGCGATGTAAAGTAGATCGCGCCAGTAGAAATCCATCGGCACAGCATAAGCCTTATATAGACCAATTATCTGCATCAGATTTTCGGGCGTATCAGGAAGCATGGAGCCACCTGCTTCTAGACGATGAATCACTTCTGCGTAGGGATGCGTGGATGGAGGTAGTTTTGTAGATGGTTCTAATAATGTAGTTGTCATTGTTTATACCTTGTTTTTTATGTCCTGATTTTATTAATTAGTAGGGTGCGTTACGCCCAGCTAACGCACCCTACGCAAGATTCATGTAATAGATTCTGAGAAATCGACATCCTCATAAATTGCACTCATCGGAATAGTTAGGTTTATACTTTGCAGTTCAATCAACTCTCCTTCGGTATAAGTCTGTAATAGCCAAAATTTGCGATCGGTACGACGAAATACTTCTATACGCGATTCCCATTGATTAACTAGTACATATTCCTGTAAGGATTCTAGGGTTTGATAGTTAGCAAATTTGACACCTCGATCCTTAGCTTCTGTAGAATTAGATAGTACCTCGATAATCAGACAGGGATAGGCTTTATGGCTTTTATTGAGGCGATCATGATCGTCACAGGTCACAAGAAGATCAGGATAGTAATAGATCTTCTTTGCCGCAATGTTAACTTTCATATCTGAAGAAAAAGCTTTGCAAGGATTACCTCGAAGATGCGATCGCAATATCGCTGTGAAATTGTCAGTAATGGAGACATGATTTTCCGTAGCACCAGCCATTGCATAGATTATGCCATCTACATATTCATGCTTTTCTTCCTGTTGCTCTTCCCATTGCAAGTAATCTTCAATAGAAAGGTAGTTTGTGGTAAGGGCGATCATTGCACATCTTTGGTAAACGCTAAGGATATTTTCTCATAGGTTAAAGATTTTAGATTCTGATTAGCGATGACCTCTAGGGGTAAGCGATCGCTGATCTGCACGGTGGCTCTTTCGCTCCATCGGGTTAACCATGTGGGTTGAATGCCCAGAAATACAATGATTCCCGTCAAAATCAAAGCTGGCAAATGCTCTAGCCCACTTACTTTAGGGTAATAAGCTGTAGCATTATCCAATTTGCCGAAACAGGTACGATTGAGGAGAATCACGAAATAAACGGCAGTTAAGCCAGTGCCAATAATCGCGAAGATCGTAGGAATGGGGAACTTCGTAAAACTACCTTGAAAGACTAGAAATTCGGCAATAAAACCAACTAATCCAGGAATACCCGCGCTTGCCATGCCTCCCAAAATTAAGAGAGCGCTCGTCGTGGGTAAACCACGCAAAGGATTTAACAGTCCATTAAGAACGTCTAAATCTCTTGTGCCGACCTTTTCTTCGATGACCCCAACGAGATAGAACAATAGGGCTAAAACCAAACCGTGACTGACCATTTGGGCAATCCCTCCGACGAGGCTGAGGGGTGTGGCGGCGGCGGCGGCTAAGAGAATATAGCTCATGTGACCGATGGAGCTATAGGCAACCATCCGCTTGATGTCTTTTTGGGCGATCGCAATCATCGTTCCATACAAAACCCCTAAACCTGCCCATCCCGCGATATAGGGGGATAGGAGCGACCATGCATCAGGGAATAAACCGACACAAAATCTAAATAGTCCATAGGTTCCTAATTTAGCAACGATTCCACCTAACATCATCACGGTGGGCGTAGTCGATTCTACATAGGTATCAGGGAGCCAAGTATGGAAAGGCACAAAGGGAGCTTTGATGCTAAATCCAAGTAGAAGAACCAGCAGGAGAGTAATTTGAACTTCTAAAGGCAATGAGATTGTTTGCAGGGTGGAATAGTCGAAGATGGGGGTGGGGTTGGCAGTGAGCCATCCTAAAGCTAAAAATCCAACTAAAATGAGAATTCCTGAAATCGCTGTAAAAATCAGGAATTTCATCGCGGCATAGCTACGCTGTGCGCCTCCCCAGACGGCGATTACGAGATAGAGGGGGATTAATTCGATTTCATAGAAAAGTACAAATAATAGAGTGTTGGTGGAAAGGATTGCACCGCTTACGCCTGCGTGAATCAAGAGCATCAGTACTTGGAAGAGTTGGGAACGCTCTTTAATTTGGCGTTCGCAAAAACAAATAATCAACCAAGTGAGTAAGCCATTGAGAACAACTAGAGGCAATGAGAGTCCATCTACGCCGAGGCTATAGTTTAGCCCCAAATTTTCCAACCAAGGCAGATTTTCCGTCAATTGGAAAACAGGGATATTTGTGTCAAATTGTCGCAAAAGCAGGAAATCGAGGATGAGAACCGCACTAGAGACGATCGCGGCTCCGCGTTTAGAGAGATGTTGGGGTAGCAGGGCGATCGCTAAAGCACCGATTACTGGCAACCAAATTAAAGCACTGAGGATATTGGGCATAGTTTTATTGTCACAGGTCTATTTGTACAGGTTTATTTGTATGGTTTTTGAATGGGAAGTCCAGATTTAAAGAGTTCGATTGAACAGCAACAACAGGAGAATGCCAATGCCGACTAAGATCGTGAGCGTATAAAGTTGTAACTGTCCAAAGGTGCTATAGCGTAAGTTCTGACCACTAAAGAGCGTGACTAATCCGAAGAGATTGCCCACACCATCCACAAAAAAGCGATCGAACCAGTACATACTCTTTGATATGACAGCTACTAAGCCCACAATTGTGACCTTATAGAGTTTGGGAGTATAGAAGTCATAGGCAAAGAAGTTTTGCAATCCTTGCCAAGGAAGTTGAATTGGCTTGGTAACTTTATCATTGAGATGTAGATAGGCACTTGTGGCTAGACCCACGGTGCTGGAACCGATTAACAGCAAAGCATCGGGCTGGGTTAAGACTGACCAGTCGGATATAACTCCCCAAGTGGTGAATAACTGTGGCGTATGTAAAACTAGCCCTGCAAGGATGGTCATCGGGAGGACGATTAGCCAGAGCGGTTCTACGGATCTTTCGGTCATCTGTTTAGGTTTACCACCCCAAATCAATCCGAATACGCGCATTAAACTAAAGGCGATCAATCCATTAATCAGTAGTAATAACTCGGCTAAAGCTGCATTCTTTTCCCAGAGATGGGAGATTAGATCTAACATAGCCCAAAATCCGCCAAAGGGAGGGAAGGCAATCAGCCCTAGCATTCCGATTAAGAAGCATATTCCAGTGATGGGACGACGGCTCCAGAGTCCACCGACTAAGGTGAGGTCTTGGGTAATGGTGTTAGAAATGATGCTGCCAATGGACATTAGGAGTAAGGCGATCGCTAAGGCATGGGCAAAGATCAAAGTATAGGCACTGTGGATTTCGCCAACACCAACGGCAATAAAGATCAGCCCCATGAAGGCGCTGGTTAAATAGGATAGCGATCGCTTGACATCAATTTGGGCAATGGAAATTAAGACAGCACCAAGGGCGGTGGCGGCTCCGATCGCAATGACTGCTTGTTGCGTGATTGGCGATCGCGCAATTAGAGGCTGTAGTTTAATCAGTACCCAAGCACCTGTCGCCACAACTACGGAATTACGCAAAATCGTACTAGGTAAAGGTCCCTCCATCGCTTCATCTAACCAAAGATGCAAGGGGAACTGAGCGCATTTGCCCATCGGTCCGACCATCAGAGCTAAGGTGACTAGGGTAATTGTGGTGGGATTTACGTCTGTACTTTTTGCCCATTCCGCTAGTTCCGTAAAATTCCAAGTTCCTGTCAAAGGAAAAATGCCAATCACACCGACTAAGAGAAATAAGTCACCAACCCGCTTAGTTAAAAAGGCATCCCGCGCCCCTGAGACTACAAGGGATTGGTTATACCAAATGCCAACGAGGAGATAGGTTCCGAGGGTGAGAATTTCGAGAATAACGTAACTAAAAAAGAGAGAATCACAAATTACTAAGGAACTCATCCCTGCTTCAAATAAAGCCAAGAGCGCAAAGAATCGCCCCCAACCCCAATCCATTTCCATATAACCGACTGCGTAAATTTGGGCGAGCAGGTTGAGGCTGGTAATTAAGGCGATCGCGCCAATATTCAAATCAGAAATTTGGAGGTCAATCGTGAAGTCTAGTCCTCCCACTGCTAACCAAGGAAAAGAGAGTGAGTAGGCTGGCTGTCCCCAAGCTACGGTCAAAGCGGCGATCGCATGAACCAAGGATAAAAAGGTCATCAGGATATTGACGTAGCCTGCTGGTCTTGGTCCCGTTTTGCGGGTAATCGCGGGAAACCAGATGATCGATATCATCGCTCCTATCAGGGAATAGCAGGGAATCAGCCAGATCGTGTCCAGCCAGTTATTTATCATATAAACTCTATTTATTTTGAAAAAACCATAATTAAATTTCTATGATTATCGCAAAGATACCTCTAAATGAAAATACCCTAAATCATAAGTATTTATCTATGGATATCATATGCCCTCTTCTTATTGAATAATTACAGCGCTTTGCGCT
>DCSN01000117.1:1184-3038 GCA_002325645.1 Pseudanabaena sp. UBA1465 | reverse complement strand
AATTTTGAAAGGGTTGCGAAGCAGCCCTTTCAAAATTTTTCTTGTGACTCGTTTGATCGACAATTGCTGTAGGGGTGTGCGGCGAAGCCGCATCACTAGTAGAAAAAAGGTCGGCGACGCAAAGCGCCGCCGACCTTTTTTTCTACTAGCAAAAGCGCGTGATAGAGTTGAAGTGACTATTTCTCGTTTGGGCATCAGTGGCTTATGGTTTTAACTACACTGCAACCAGTCACCCTAGCTGAGTTTACTCAGTCTCGCAACATCGAAGAATCCCCCGCTTGGGAGCTTCTCAACGGACAAGTTTTGCAAAAACCTATGCCAACTTTTTATCACAGCCTCTTGCAGAAATATCTAGGCAGGGCGATCGACAATGCTAATAGTGTCTATGAAGCTTTTCCAGAACTGCGCTGTATTTTGAGTCAAAATTCTGTGGTTCCAGATATTACGATCATTCACCACAGCCGTATACCTGTAGGAAATCAGCCAATTCAGGGAGCGCCAGATTGGATCATTGAGATTCTTTCAATGGATCAAAGCGTCACTAAATTGATTTCTAAAATTCAGGCTTGTCTAGCCGAAGGGTCAAAACTGGGCTGGTTAATCGATAGTCAAGAAGAAGTGATTATGGTCTTTTTACCTAAGCAGCCTTTACTAATGGTCAGAGGCGATATGGCTTTAACGGTTTTAGATGAGATGGATTTACAACTTACGCCTAATCAGATTTTCAGTTGGTTAAAACGCTAAATTAGCGTTCTAGAAGATGAGAGGCGGCGCTTCGCGCCGTCTCTCATCTTCTTGGGTTTTTACTTACCGCCACTTATTTTTGCTTTGTAGCCTAACCCCACTAAGATTTGGCATATTTTCTGAGCGCAGTCGCCTTGAATTTCGATCGCTTGATCTTTGGCCGTGCCACCTGCACCACATTGATTTTTTAATTGCTTGGTGAGTTTGGCTAAATTCTCAGGCGTGGTTTGAAATCCCGTCACCTCAGTTACAGTTTTACCGCCACGACCTCGGCGCGTGGCTTGGACGCGGATATTTTGTTGTTGCGGTGGTAAATCCACCCCCTTATGATCGGCATCGCCTTCTTCTGGTGCGCCGAATTCTCGATAAACTACAGGATTTTTAGTCATGGCTTTTTTCTGTAAATCATAATAAAAAATGGCTTAAGCCATTTTTTATTATGATTCTATCCATGCCGATCGCCATGCTAGTTCGGCTTCAGCGATGCGCTTTAGTTGATGTTTTTTGTCTAGTTCGTTGTGTAGATGCGCTAGTCTCGCTGATAACACGCGCAGTTCGCCACGATAGGACATAATCTGGCGATCGGTAAATTCAATTTCCGCAAGACGAATACTCATTTGAGCCTTTTGATCATCTTGAGTCTGATTATCGGCAGGGATTAAAACTTGATGCTCGACTAAAAGCTGGTTTAGGGTAGCGATGCTTTCGTTGAGGAGTTTGCTGAGTAAAACATCAAGGTTTTCTTGATTGGTGCGGCTGTCGCGATCGCATTCTTCGAGAGTTTTTTGCATCTGCTCACAAAGAGCCTTAATCGTTTCGCGCAAAGCTTCTTGCAGTTTTTGACGCTTGGCTAGGGATAGGTCAAGAAATGCATCAGGACATTTTTGGGTACAAAACTTAAATACGGTCAGCAAAATTTGTTGCTGTACGGCCAGTGCGATCGCCTTGGCATACTCAAGATGAATCACATCGATGCGACTGATTACATCGGCGATCGACTCTTGAATATTGTGAATATCTTTATCAATACGCACTAGCATTGGCATAACTCAAAATATTATTGATAGGAGATCCCCCCAGCCCCCTGAAAAAGGCTACGGTGTACACACA
>DCSN01000117.1:0-1064 GCA_002325645.1 Pseudanabaena sp. UBA1465 | reverse complement strand
AATTAAATTTTCTTCTTCCCCCTTTTTAAGGGGGATTGAGGGGGATCTTTAGTAACTAACGATATAGCTGATAACTTGTGTGTACACGGTAGCTGAAAAAGGAGGGAGAATTTTCTTCTTCCCCCTTTTTCAGGGGGATTGAGGGGGATCTAACCCTAAAAGGTAGACAGGGTATGAGAATTTAATTATTCTGCGGTCTCTTCAGACTTGTCAGCACCAATTTCTTCACCGACTACAAAGCGGACGAAGCGGCGAACCTTAACGTTTTCGCTGAGTTTAGTACCAGTTAGCTTAACCAATTCATCAACGGTAATGCTTTGATCTTTGATGTAGGGCTGATCGAGTAGGCTCAATTCTTTGAGGCGCTTTTCGATGCGTCCAAGGACAATTTTGTCGCGGATGGCGGCAGGCTTGCTGGCGAGGTCGTCTTTACCTGCTTCGATTTGCTTTTCTTTTTCAACAAATTCGGCGGGGATATCGGCAACGCTGACATATTCTACGTTGGGGCTGGCGGCGATTTGCTTGGCTACGTTGTCGGCTAGTTCTTTTAGTTCTTCGCGACGGGCTACGAAGTCGGTTTCGCAGTTTACTTCAACGAGTACACCAATGCGGCTGCCAAAGTGAATGTAGCTATGAACGATACCTTCGGTGGCGGCGCGGCTTGCTTTTTTAACAGCAGAGGCTAAGCCCTTTTGTCTGAGATATTCGGTTGCTTTAGTGAAGTCGCCTTCAGACTCAACGAGGGCTGCTTTACAGTCTTTGATACCCGCACCAGTTCTGGCGCGGAGTTCTTGAATTTGTTGGGTTGTGATGTCTGCCATATTAATAAGCTTGTGGGGGATCTCTAGGGCAACATTTCGAGGAGCGTGGAGTTTTGCTCGTTGCCGAAAATATCTCTAAAATGTTGTTTGCAGTACTCTAAGTTATCACAATTCCGTGTACACAGGCTCTTGAAAATTTGGGGCGATCGCTTAAAAAATTAAAAGGGTATAGATGCTAATACCAACGTGATCAATATGCTCCTTGAGTTTTGGTTCAGCGATCGCCTCATAATATCGCCTCAT
>DCSN01000060.1:11819-25636 GCA_002325645.1 Pseudanabaena sp. UBA1465 | reverse complement strand
TTCCGCGCAAAGCGCTTTATAGCCTATTGAGGCTTTGAGTAGTACAGAAATATTTTTAAAAGCGGCGCGAAGTGCTGCTTTTAAAAATATTTCTGGGTTTTAAGTAAGCGCAAAGCGCTGTAAATGATTCGTGCTAAAATTGAAACCAAAGTATTATGTATTTCTAGATAGCGTTTTTGTGTTGTTTTACTGAGAAGCACTAGCATCTCTAAGTATATTTAAGTCTAGAATTAAGCAATTTCAGTAAATTCAACAAAACTACCTTGTGGGTGAGGACTGTATAAGTAATGTTAAATAGAAGTTTTACGTTTGATAAACTGCTGCTCACCTTTACAGCAGTAATTGGTTTAGGAGCGATCGGGCAAATTAATGAAGGATTCGCTCAGTCACAAAATAAATCTGTCAAGCCCAAAGTTACCAAGAACCCAAAAGTTGCTAAGGAGAAAGTAACTAATGCCAGCAGATCAGCCAAGCCCAAAGTTACCAATGCTCCAGTTGCAAAGGGTAAAGTTGTCAAAACTCCAGTAGTGACTAATCGGTTGCCTGATTCTGCTAGGGATCTCAAAGCCCCTGAAGCTGATTTGTTGCCGAAGGGGACTGTCTTTAAACCAATTTCTTCCACGAAGAATTTGAGACTGAATGATACTAGAGTGTCACAGAATCCAGTCGCGCCCGTAGATTCGGCTCAAGAAAGCTTGCTTCCTTTGCCCTATGTGGTTTTGAAAACTCCAAATAAGAGCGACAGCACTCCAGGTAGTACGATCACTTCACCAACAGCTTTTGGAGCGCAGTGGCAGGATGTCTTTGGTGGGGTGAGCTATCAGGGCAGAACAAGGTTCACCAATCTCAGTGATGGCGCGTTTGTGGTTGGTTTTGGTTTGGGCGATCGCCGTGAATCTGTGGGTTTAGAAGTTGCGATTGCTTCAGTCTCGACTATCAGGCAGGGCATATTTAAAAATGGCTCGATCAGTGCTAAGTTGCATCGCGCACTAGATGACAGTACGGCAGTCGCTGTGGGTGTCGAAAATGTATTGCCCTGGGGCGGTACTGATGGTGGCACAAGTGTATATGGTGTGGCAACTAAGGTTTTTCGATTTACCAACAGTCCCGATGAAGCTTTCAGTTCGTTGACGACAACCCTCGGTTTAGGAACTGGACGATTCCGATCGCAGGCGGATGTGACGAATAATACTGGCAGCGTCAATGTGTTTGGGTCGGCAGGTTTACGAGTATTTCGCCCCGTATCGGTGATTGCTGATTGGAGTGGTCAAACCCTCGGTTTAGGAATGTCGATCGTGCCTTTCCGTGATGTGCCTCTAAGTATTAACCCTGCTGTGGTTGATGTCACGAATGGTGCTGGTGATGGCGCAAGATTTACGATGAGTGTCGGTTATGCTCTGAAGTTTTAATTCTTCCTTTTCTATTTGGAGTTTCTATGAATCTTAAACATTTTTTTCCTTTGGGCTTAGTTCTTTCTGTCGCTTCGTTCTGTATGCAATGGACAGTTCCGCAAGTCCGAGCGCAAACGGGTAATGCTTCCGATGTGACTGGTGCGATCGTCACTGGTTCCGATATTGCTGGTGGGGCTTATACACCACAACAAAAAATCAATTTGATAGCTGCTATCCTGAATGGCAACTTACCCAGTTTGAGCAATGTACTGAATATAATCAATGCTAATACTGGTAGGTTTCAGCAAGTCTCCTCCCTCTTTTTGAGTGCTGGTGTTCCTCAAGATAAAATTGAGGCATTGTTCAACAATATTAGAGCTTTATTAGCTCAACAGAATAATGTATCGTCCAACTCAGAACTTAACCTAATCTCTAAAGAGAAAACTCTAAATTCTCTAAATTCTAATGAATTGATTTCTCAATCTCAGGAAACAATATCCATTGATGTTCAAAAACTAAACGCGGCAATTGAAGCATATAACAACATCATTTCACAGAGTAGTCCTGAGGTTCTCCAAAAACTTGCGAAAATTCCCGAATTTTTAGAAGTGAGAAAACTTCTACAAGAGTTAACATCTGCTGTAGAAGCCAAGCTTTAGAAATATAAAACCAAGAATAAAAAATAAGTGGTGGCGCAAAGCGCCACCACTTATTTTTTTATTCTTGGATCAAATTAAGCGTAAAAACTTTTTCTTGCCAACTTGCAATACTTTGCCCGATAGTTCTTCAACGGTTGCAAAGGTGCGATCGCCTAGTTTTTCTCCATCCAGCTTGACTGCTCCATTCTTGATTTGACTTTGGGCTTCGCTATTACTTTTACAAAGTCCTGAGGCTTTAACAAGATAATGCAAAGGCGCAGGGAAATTAATTTGCTTGAGGTCAAATTCAGGGATATCGCCTAGATTGGTGGTATTACCCGCTAGAACGATGCTTTCAGCATCCTGTTGGGCTTGGAGGGCAATGTCAGGACTGTAGTACTGACCAACGATCGCTTTTGCTAGTTGTTTTTGCTTTTCGCGAGGATTGGCTGGCAAAGTGGCAATGTCGATATCGGTGAGTAACTCAAAATAAGTATCAACTAGAGCATCAGGCACTTTTTCTAGTTTGGAATACATACTCAATGGCTCATCGGTGAGCCCAACGTAATTACCGAGGGATTTGGACATTTTCTGCACACCGTCTAAACCGACTAATAGAGGCAGCAATAAACCAAATTGAGCAGGTTTACCTTGACGATTTTTGTCCTTGAGTTGCAGGTCACGACCTACGAGAATATTAAATTTTTGGTCAGTGCCGCCTAGCTCCACATCCGAGTCGATCGCTACGGAATCATAGCCTTGTAATAGGGGATAGAGAAACTCATGGAGATAGATGGGATTACCCTTTTCGTAGCGATCGCTGAAGCCTTCCTTGGCAAGCATCTGCCCGACGGTCATACTGGCTTGCAAAGTAATAATTTGCTGCAAATCGAGTTTGTTTAACCATTCACCATTGCGGCGTAACTCGAAGCGATCGCTGGAAAAGTCAAGAATTTTCTTGGCTTGATCTAAATAGGTTTCGGCATTGTAGGCGACTTCTTCGGGGGTGAGTCTAGGTCTAGCTTCTGAGCGCCCTGTGGGATCGCCAATTTGAGCCGTAAAGTCACCGATGATTAAAACGGCTTTATGTCCTGCGTCTTGGAACTGGCGCAGTTTCCGCAAAGCAACGGTATGTCCGAGGTGTAAGTCAGGACGGGTGGGATCGATCCCCAGTTTAATCCGCAGGGGGCGATCGCTTTTTGGGAGGCGATCGGCTAAATTATCGGATTCGCTATTGGGAAATATTTCGACAACGCCACGTTCTAAAAGAGTTGCGAGATTGGTTTGGCTTTGAGGCATTCTAAAAGGTTACTTAACTTAAAATTTTATTAACTACAAGGCTGTGAAATCACAGGATCTTGATCATACTACGCTAAGGATTTGCGCCTTTTAGAGCTTCTACTTCGGCGATCGCTAAACCTGTAACTTGAGAAATCGTGCGATCGTCTACAAGATTCAACATTTTTTTAGCCATATCCACCTTACTTTGCTGGATTCCTTGCTGGATGCCCTGTTGGATGCCCTGCTGAAAACTATCTTTGACAGCCTTAGAAATAGCGCCACGCTGATCTTGAATAAAAATTTCACTTTTCTCTTGATCTTCTAGTTCGTCAGGGGTGAGATTTGCCTGATTAGCGATGTAAAAGGCTTTTTTGATTTCAGGAATATTACCCATGACTTCAGGCACATCCTTAAGGGATCTCGCTTGATTGAGAAAATAAAACCATTTATCGACGACAGTTTCTAGCTCTAACAATTGTTTTTTGAACTTAGGAAGTTCGACAAAAATTAACTCAATGTCATAGATGGGATAGTCAATCAAGAAATCTTTTTCTTTTAACACAAATCTTGAGGTGACGCTATCGAGTTCCTCAAACATCACAAAATCAGTAATGGTCAGAGCGATAACGGGATTAAGTAGGTGATAGCCTTGTCCAGTGGTGAGTTGTGTGGAGTAACACTTGGCAGCATTATACAAAATTCGCTTTTCAAAGCCTTCCACATTCAAGACCTGCATCTCGATAATGACACTGCGATCGCTACCATCCACGTCTTTGATTTTGGCTTTGATATCCAGATAGGTATCCTTAACGCCACGAATCTTGGGAGCAAGATAGGGATTCAGAATTTCCAAATCTTGGATGACAGGTTGTTCTTCATAGATGATGGCATTCAAAAAACTAATCAAGATGTCTTTACTATCTTCGGAGCCGAAGATTTTTTTGAAGGCAAAATCTATTTTGGGATTAATGAAGATCATCGCGAGTTACCTTTGCAAAACATTATGAGTCTTTAGGGTTTCAATTTTAGGACTTACGCAAAATCCAAATTGCCCTCATCCCCCAACCCCTTCTCCCTTGCTGGGAGAAGGGGAGTAAGAAAATTTCTTGTTCCCCTCTCCCTTTTTGGGAGAGGGGCTAGGGGTGAGGGTCTTAGCAACTTCTGAGTAAGTCCTAAATTTGTGGCGCGGCTTCACCTCGCCACAAATTTATTCGAGTCTCTTATCCAATGGTATCAAATTGGCGAGAATGCAATTGAGCGTAGCGTCCTGCTTGTTGCAGTAGCTCGTCATGGGTTCCTGATTCGACGATTTGACCCTGCTCTAAAACGATAATCCGATCGCTGTTTCTAATGGTGGCTAAGCGGTGGGCAATGATAAATACGGTGCGTCCTTGCATGAGGCGTTGTAAGGCTTCTTGAACGAGGCTTTCTGATTCTGTATCTAGGGCGGAAGTTGCTTCATCGAGAATCAGGATTTTGGGATTATGGAGGACGGCGCGAGCAATGGAAATTCGTTGACGTTGACCACCAGAGAGATTGACACCACGCTCACCCACCCATGTGTCATAACCTTGGGGAAGTTCCATAATAAAATCATGGGCATTGGCGATTTTGGCGGCCTGCTCCACGGCTTCAGCATCGTAATCCTTTTGACCAAAGGCAATATTAGAAGCAACGGTTCCTGAAAAGAGAATATTTTCCTGAGGGACAAGGGCTAACTGATTGCGGAGGCTCTTGATTTGGACATCGCGAATGTCATAGCCATCGATCAGGATTTTTCCTGACTTGACATCATGGAAGCGCATCAAGAGATTCATTAAGGTGGATTTACCTGCACCCGATGCACCGACTAGGGCGATCGCTTCTCCTTGATTGGCAACTAAATTAATATCGGTGAGAACCGAGCGATCGCTTTGGTAATGGAAGCCCACATTAATATATTCGACCTTGCCTGTGACTTCGGGAAGGGCGATCGCGTTAGGCTTTTCGATGACGACGGGTTGAATTTCAAAAATCTCGAAAATGCGATCGACAGAGGCTTCTGCTTGCTTGAGTTCGTTGTAGCTATTCGTTGTTAAGGAAATTGGGTCAATTAGTAGGGCAACACCTGCACCAAAGGCAACGAATTGTTCGGGCTTGAGCCAATTATTGGAAATGAGCCAACCACCGAGTAAAAATAGAAAACAAATTCCTGCGGCTTCTAATAAACCAATCACAGGATATTGAATTGCCTTCACGCGATCGGCGGCATATTTGCGACGGCTATTTTGTTCGGATTCCTCTTTGAAACGCTCGATTTCATAGGATTCGGTGGCGAAGGCGCGAACGAGGCGAATTCCGCTAAAGGTTTCTGATAGTAAGGCGGCGAGGTTAGAAACTTGATCTTGACTGCGACGGCTAAGGCGTAACATGCGATCGCCAAACCATGCAATTAACAAAGCAATCAAAGGGGCTACGGCTAGAGTTGTCAGCGTCAAAACCCAATTCAAATAAATCATGTACGACAGTACAAAGATCAATTGCAATACTGACGGTATGAATTGATGGAAAAACTTGCCGATTACTTCACCAATGCGATCGATATCTTCCGTGAGTCGATAGGACAAATCACCCGTTCGAGATTCAGCAAAATATTCCAAATCAAGGGTTTGTAAATGGGAATAAACATCAACGCGCAAATCTCTGGCGGTATTGAGCGCGGCTTGAGCCATCATCGAGTCCTGTCCATATTGACCCAGCCCTCGAAATACAAACATCACCACCGTAAAAGCTGCGATCTGCAAAATAGCATTGACATCGCCTTTGCCTAAAGCCTGCGCGACTCGCCCCAGTAATTCCGCTAAGAGGGGCATTGTGCCGATAAAGACTAAGGTACATAAAAAGGCTTTACCAATTAGAAAACGTTGGGGATAAACGTAATCTCGCATCTGCCAATAAGAAGAGCGCTTTAAAGATTTTCCCGAAGATGACCCTAAAGATTCTTGTTTCAAACTCGTAGCTCAAATGTTTGCAATTCACCAAAGATAAGTTTCGCACTTTATCGCGCTAATTAATCGCGCTAATTAATCGCGCTAATTAATTGCAATGATTAGCAGCGATCGCTATAAATATCTGGGCGCAATTAAATATAAGAACTTAAAAGCCGTGGCACACGCTGCGCGATCGCCATAGCTTTCAGGTTTTTAATTATGCTTAACTACTTACTGCCAATGTCACCTATTTCTAAGTCAGCTTGATCAATGCGATCGGCTAATACAACAGGGTCTAATTCTTTAATCATTATCTAAATTCACGCAGCTTGTAAAACTGGAACCGTTTGAAATTTTTGACGCTGGGGTAATGGTTCGCCATTTTCTATGGCAGTTTCTACTAGCAGTTCAATCACTTCTTGAGCATTTTGGATTGCTTCTAAGTAGGTACTCCCGTGGGTGCAGGGTTGCATCACATTTGTAAATTCGGGTAAAAAGACAACAAAGCAGTTATCTTCATCAGACCATTGAATAAGAATTGTGTATCGCATCGATTGATGATTATTCATTAATTTTAGCTCCTACGAATCCGAATTTTTTGCTTTGTCGCAATCACAACGGCTCCAGATTCTAAATCTTGACCATAACTAGACAGTACATCTTGAAATAGAGATATTCTCTCTGAACGAGGTAAATTTTCCAGTCTTAAAACTCCACAATGCTGTCTGCCCTGTAGCCAAATCATTTGCTCAAAATCAGAATCTGTCGTAATGATAATACGCTTTTCTCTTACCGCCCAATTCAAAATCTCGCTATCACTCATCTTGCGATCGACATCACGCACACAAGCAACATCATGACCAGAATCTAGCAATAAACTCAATAAAGCACCGCTTGCATTCATATCAAGTAAAAATCTCATGATTATGATGCAACCGCTCTTTCAAAAATCTCCTCATTAGATACTAGGCGATAAGCGTAGAGCAATGCTGCATAAATATCAGCAATTTCTAAATCTGGATAATCTTCCAAAATTTCTTGCATCGCTGCACCCTTAGACAAAAGTTCCAAAATCATCGCCACTGAAATTCTCATGCCACGAATGATTGGCTTACCGCCCAAAATATTGCGATCGAAAGTAATTCTTGATAACAGTGATTCATTAGTAATTGACATAAATCGATCCTCTATTTTTTAACTATAAGACCCTACACCTCTATGCTGCTTGCAAGATTTGCAATGTATTTTTCGGCTGTGGTAGAGATTTTCCCTCTTCGCGATAAATCTCAAGATAGCTATCAATTACCTCCTGTCCATGTTTAGCGGCTTCTTCATAGGTATCGCCATGCGTATGAAATTTTTGGAAGGGAAAGTCGGGAAGATGGACGAGATAGCAGTTATCTTCTTCTGACCAGATAATTATCATGCTGTAGTGTGGCATTACTTTAAGTCCTCTAATTTTTTCAATCTAGGCGATCGCCCTCACATGAGCAATTTCGCGATCGCGGATTGTTCTAATTTGCGATGGCAACACAGAGACAACGGCAACCGTATCGCCTGTAAGTGTCATAAACTCAACTTCATAGCCTTTCTGTTGTTTGTAAACGAATACCACAGTGCCAATGTCACCTATTTCTAAGTCAGCTTCATCAATGCGATCGGCTAATACAACACGGTCTAATTCTTTAATCATTTTTTTGTGATTTATGCAGCTTTTTTTTCGGGTGTGTAAAACTCAACATTTTTGCGATCTAATTCTGAAATAGCTGATTGGATGATATCAACCTCATGTTCAGCAAAATATACTTCGCCGCACTGCTCGCAAACAAAGGCAGGAATTGCATCCCAATGTAAATAGTAACCATTTTTCTGAATGCTAAATGGTGCGGTCTTTTTCTCCATGTGACCTTTGCAGTAAATACATTCCATGTCTATAACCTCTCTCTAAAATTGTTTGTCCATTGACTGCTACTGGGTATGTAAGCCGTAATAATTGCAAGATATTCTGGCTTAGGGGCGCAAACTACATGAATTATTCGATCTGTTTCTACCGATTTGAGCAATAAGCAACTATGTCCTCGCGCATCTTCGGGATAGTCTTCTATCAATTCTCCTGTCATGACAGTTTCTCTAACTTCTTGACTAGTAATCATTCGGTCTAGTCGAGACATTTGACGGAGTGCATGGGGAAGAAATAATATTTGCTTGTTTGCTGCCTCTCTAACTTGTTGAAGAATGTCTTCCATAATTTTAGACTTAGGGCTTAATCAAGTGTTCTTCTTTGCGGCGGTAGGCAACGATTTTACGCTGTCGTTCAATGGATGGATAGAACAAAAGATTACCTAAGTAAATAGCAATAGCAATAATACTCAAATAGAGATACGCGCTATATGTAGTTAGGGTTTTAATTACTAATTCCAAGCTAGATATTGTTATCTGTCTCTCTGATTCTATCCATGAACTTAGATATAAATTTACATTCCAATTTACGCTAGTCCATAAAAGAACAGTCATTCCAGTCAAACATCCTATTATCATAATTACCAGAAGAATAAGTTTGTTCTTCAAACTTTGATTAATTGAATTCACAAAACATATGATTAAAGATAGGAAAACTCTACATTGCCATATAGTATTAAAATAAAATGAATTTTTGGGATCATATGCTAATGGAGGAACTAATGAAGATATAGCTAACATCAAAGATGTGCATACGACTGAAAGTTGCAAAACTGATTTGAATCCTGATCTCATTTTTGGGATAGATAAACCATTTATTAAACCAAGAGGAATTGATACAACAGAAGTTATCAGAAAGCTTCCCAATGCAATCAATGTAGTAAACTTAAAAGAGGATACCACTTGTTGAGGAAAACCTATATTTGAAGATATAAGTAACAGAGTGTATGTTCCAATAATTCCACCTAAAACAACAACTAAAGCCATCTGACAAGCAAACAAAACAGAAACTTTTTCAGTCTCAATTGGTAATACAGCAGTTTCAGTAGCAATTACAATATTTTGCTTTCCCTGAGCAGTATTGAGATGAATACTTATATTTCTTTTTCCTTTGGCTTGAGCAATTAACTTACTTGTATCTACCGAAATTTTACAATCAATATGATTACCTTCAAAAATTTTCTTGCCAAACGAAATCCAAGCATGATTATCTGGACTATGTGGCGGATCGTTTGGATGAGGAGAAACTTCCCAATGACCTTCTAGAATAGTTTCAGGAACAGAATTAACTAGCGTAATTGTCTGTGTCAGCTTTTCACCTAACTTAGTCGCCTTAAATTCCAAAACATCTTTACTTGGATCGAACTCCACACCATCTTTGAAAAATTTGACTTCAGGTATACGCACCACAAACAAAGGCTTCAACGCATCCAATGCAGTCTTAGCATCAGTAAAACGCTTACTCGGATCGGGCGCGACCATTTGATCTAACCACTTCACAAAGGTTAAACTACATCCCTTCAACTTCGGATCAATTTTGCTGCGATCTAGTTGATTGCTGAAATCGATGTAATTGCCGATATCGATCGAACGGATCGCCCCAATCAAACAGATTAACGTCAAACCCAAACCATAGAGATCGGAAGCATTGGTTAACTTGAGATTGCGGATTTGTTCGGGAGCCATGAAGCCAAACGTCCCCGCCGCCGCGCTGCTCATCGCCACGCTGCCACTACCCACCCGCGCAAAGCCAAAATCAATTAGGTAAACATTGAGATTATTGTCCACCAGAATATTTTCGGGTTTAACGTCACGGTGGATAATTGGCGGCATTCGCTCTTGCAGATATACCAAAATTTCTAAAAGCTGCACCGCAATTTGCTTAATTTGATCAGGCGTAAAACTGCGACCCACCGCCAAAGTATCCGCAGGGAAATATTCCGTAACTAAGCAATAGCCGCTATCCGTCTCGAATTTGTCTAAATATTTGGGGATGCCGCGATGATTTAAACCCTGCAAGCTTTGGATCTCACGCTCGATCGCCCTAAAGCCATCCCACCCCGTACCCTTAGAAAACTGAAATTGCTTGATCACAACTTGAATATTATCCACAAGGCGGTTAGCTAGGTATGTAAACCGTCCCCCCTCTGAGTTATGCCCTAACTCTTTGGTAACTTGATAACCATGCGCCGCGAAATCAGGAAAAGCAGTCATAGCGTTTTAGCGATGGTTGACTAAATTAATTAGATTGATTTTAGCTTTTTTGCTGCAAAATGACAATATTTCAGACATAAGTGCGATACTGACTGGCGCAGCGATCGCATAATATATCTTAAGCACTCAAAACCTTTATCCAAGTCGGCTATAAATAGATTTTGCAACAGTTTCCCTTTGATTTTAATGACTTACCCACACCTGCTTATTTGGTGGGTGGATGGGTGCGCGATCGCCTGTTAAATCGCCAAGGTAAATATCTAGATTTAGATTTTGTCTTACCAGAAAAAGCGGTGGAAACTGCTCAGGCGATCGCGCGTAAATATAAAGCAGGATTTGTGATTTTAGATGCGGAGCGTCAGATTGCGCGGGTTGTGTTTAAGAATGGAACCGCAGATTTTGCTCAGCAGATGGGGAGTAGTTTAGAGGCGGATTTGGGGCGGCGCGATTTTTGTATGAATGCGATCGCGATCGAATGTCATCAAGTTACTGAAAGTGTTCTATCTCTGAAGGAAAAAGAACATTTTATAGATCCTTTTGATGGAATTGGGGATTTAAAAGCCAAGATGATTAGGATGGTTGCTCCTGAGAACTTAGCGGAAGATCCCTTGCGGATTTTGCGGGGATATCGACAGGTGGCTCAGTTAGGATTTGAAATCGAAGGTCTAACGCGACAGGTTTTAATTAAACTTGCGCCAAAGCTGAAAGCGATGGCAGCCGAACGGGTACGAACAGAATTGGGGTATCTATTATCGATGACCAATGGCAGTCGATGGATGCTTAATGCACTAAGCGATCGCATTCTTGAGGATTGGCTACCCAGTCAGCATTTGAATTTGCCAAGATTTACTAAAGTTGAAAATGTAATTTCTAGTCTATTAGATCAGTTTCCTCATCTAGAATTATTTTTTAGTAAACACTTGGCTGGCGATCGCTGTGCAGTGATAATCGTTAAACTAGCGGCTTTAACTAATAGTGCCACAGCCTTGGAACCTTTAGGATTGAGCCGTGCTGAACAACGCTGGATATTGGGGATTTTACGGTATTTACCAAGCTTTATCGAACTTTTAGATAACCCCTCACCGAGACAACAATATACATTTTTCCAAACAACTTTAGAATTTTTCCCTGCGATCGCGGTCTTGGCATTGGCGAGTGGTTATCAATTGGAAAAGGTTACACCTTGGCTAGAGCGTTGGCTCAATCCCTATGATGCGATCGCCTATCCTGTGGCGCTCATCACTGGGGATGATCTGCTCAAGGAACTGCAAATACCGCCTAGCCCTAAGATTGGTGAACTTTTGGCAAGTATAAAACTTGCTCAGGTAGAGGGAAAAATTAGCACGCGATCGGAAGCACTCGCCTTTGTGCAATCTATTCTGTGATTACCGAAAAAAGAGTGCCGCGAAGCGGCACTCTTTTTTGATACAGCTAAGACTTGCCATCGTAAGGGCAATTCATGAATTGATCTTACGATGCTTTGCAAGTCAAATACTGGTCTTAATTGCTGCGGCTTGCTCTAGCAGAGATTCGGCAAAGGCGATCGCTTGACTTAACGCACTATCTGTTCCTTCCTTAACTAGACTTTTTCCTTTTTCCTTTTTGCCTTTGCCTTGAACTTTTCCTTCCTCAAAAGTTTTACCTGACGCAATTTGAGCCAATTCTTGCTTGCGTTCTTCCAATTGCAATAGTCGAATTTGGATTTGCGTCCGATCGCCAATCACTTCTTTATTAACATGGAAATGACGATCAGCGATCGCCGCGATTAAGGGTTGGTGAGTCACACAGAGAATTTGAGAACTACGGCTCAGTTGCCAAAGTTGCGTGGCGATCGCTTGGGCAACGCGCCCCGATACTCCCGCATCAATTTCATCAAATACCATTGTGCCAACATTGGCATAACTGAATTCTGAGGCAATGGATTGAGCAGTTTCTTGATTTTTCTGCTTCACAAAACAGGTTTTAAGCGCTAATAAAAAGCGACTCATTTCGCCACCTGAAGCTGTTTCTGCAAGGGGTTGCAAGGGTTCGCCGAGGTTAGGGCTGAACTCAAAAACGATGCGATCGCTGCCTAATGCACTAGGCTCTGCTGGATAAATCCCCACTTGAAAGCGAACCTTTTCCATCGCTAACATTTTGAGTGCTTCGATTTGTGATTGTTCAAGGGCGATCGCGGTTTGACGACGTAATTCTGTAAATTTTTTACAAGCCTTAAGTAATGCTTGTAAATCCGCTTCTGCCTTGCGTTCTAAGTCCTCAATAGAGGTACTGGGATCAATTAATTCTGCAAGTTCATTTTGTAATTTTTCAGTATAGGCGATCGCTTCAGGGAGCGTGCCGTACTTACGACAAATTTGCTTAAGTTGATTAATTCTCTGCTCGATTGACTCCAATTGTTCAGGATCAGAATCTAATCGATTTGTATAATTATTGATTTGTCGTCCTGCTTCTTCGACTTGGGCAAGGGCGCTAGCAACTAATTCGAGAATGCCTTCCGCCTCCCGATCTAGCGTTACCATATCCGTGAGAATTGATTCCGCTTTCCCTAACAAATCCGCGCAAGCATTGCCGCTATCATTTTGGTAGAGAGCCTCATAGACTGCATAGCCTTGCTTCTGTAATTCCACGCTATGGGCGAGGCGATTGCGATCGCTTTCTAAGTTTTCTAATTCGTTAGGCTCATCAAGATTAGCAGCTTCTAGTTCCTTAAGTTGATAGCGCAACATATCCAAATGCTGCAACCGATTACGCTCATTCTGTTGACGCTCAACTAGAGCCTTTCGCGATCGCTCCTTTGCGTCAAATAGTTTAGCGACTTTTTGACGCTGCAAAAATAGAGCTTGATGTAACACCTGATCGCCAAAACTATCGAGCCATTCTCTCTGTTGGGCGGCTTGGCTGAGGAGAATCGTCTGTCCTTGGGCAGTAATCTCAACTAAGCGATCGCGTAGCTCTTGAATTTGGAGCTTATTGACAACCACACCATTAACACGGGTGCGATTGCTCTTCACGGTAATCTCACGACTGCATACTAGAATATCGGCATCAAGAGTATCAATTTCCTGAAGCTCTAACCATTGCGCGATCGCTTGATTGGTCGAAAAAGTCGCCTCGATATTTGCCCGATTTGTACCAGTTCTGATCATTCGGGCGGAGACTTTACCGCCCAGTGCGGCATCTAGTGCATCTAGAACAATGGATTTACCCGCCCCAGTCTCTCCTGTGAGAATATTCAGACCTGCGTATAGATCCAGCTCTAAGCGATCGATTAAGGCAAAATTTTCAATTTTGAGACTCAACAACATAGTTTTTTTTTACAGCAATTTGCCATCCAAATAACTACAAAATTTTTGTTAAAAGTACCG